>CAZMGX010000093.1:0-14676 GCA_964565915.1 uncultured Gemmatimonas sp. | reverse complement strand
GACCATCAGCAGGTCGGCCTGGCGCGGCGAGAAGCGCGGGAAGCCCGCGCCGAAGCGATCGGTGTCGTATGCCGAGGCGCTGACGGCCATGAATTCCATGGCACAACACGCGGTGACGAATGGGTAGGGAAAGAGCGAGAACTTTCTCGCCCATCCCACCAGTTCGTCCTTGCGCGTCGTCAGGTACTCGAACGAGGCGTGCTTCGTGTGCGTCGACGGCTTCGTCGCGAGGGCCGCGCCGGATGCGTCGACGATGGGGAGTGGCTTGCCGTACATCGTTATTCGGTGACCGCTTCCAGTATGCGCGCCTTGTAGACGTACAACAGGCTGATCACCAGCAGGAAGATGAAGAGGAAGAGCGTGAACATCATGAACCCCGAGAGCGGTCGGGCGCCCAGGGTCCAGATGAACAGGAACATCGTTTCGAGATCGAAAAGGATGAAGATGATGGCCACCGCGTAATACTTGATGGGCACCGCCTTCACGTTCACGAAATCGACCGGTGTTGCGCCGCACTCGAACGGTTCCTGCTTCACGGCCGTTTCTGCGGGCTTCGGACCAAGGATTGCGTTGAGCGTCAACACCAACCCGAGAAATCCGAGGATCGCCATCAAGTACAACAGAAACGTGACGTAAGGGCTCATCGCGCGCGGAGGGTGGGCACGGACGGAATCGGAGCGGCCAACGTGCGGCCACACCATCGGAGAGTCAAGCGCCGAGCGTACGCCCGATGTCGATCCCGCCTCAACGTGCTCGCAACATAGCGACCGGACCATCACGTTTCCTCCCGCGATGCCCGGCATTTCGACCCGATTTCAATTTGAATCGGGTCGGGCAATTTGACCGACTATGGCCTGTGAAGCCCTTGGTCGCGCGCCATATCCCCCAAAGCAGTGCGATCACGCAATCCCACCTTGTCGAACACGTTGGCCAGATGGGTGCCGACCGTCCGGGCCGAAATATCGAGCTGCAGTCCGATCTCCTTGTTGCTGAGTCGCTTGGCCACGAGCCGCACGATCTCGAGCTCGCGACCGGTCAGCCCCGTGAGGCCGCTGGCGCCGCGCCGGGTCGGTACGCGTGCGCCGAGTGCCCGCAGCAGTGATCGCGCATCATCCATCGCGGGACGAGCGCCGAGCGCTTCGAAGACTTCCAGCGCTGCACGTGCCTCGCTGGATGCCTCGGACACCTCCCCGTGCGCCTGGAGCGCGCGGGCCAGTCGCACTCGTGCCCGGGCCGCGTCATATGGAAACGGCACCGCCTCAAGCATGGAAACGGCCGTCTGGAATGCCTCGATCGCGGCCTCCCGCCGGCCGTCCCGCTCGGCCATCTCGGCATCAATGATCGCCACCCACCCGCGACCGATACTGTGCGCGAGGATGGCCGACGCGCGCTCGAGTCGGGTGCGGATTGTCGCCAGCGTCTCCCAGTCCTGCAGGGCCAACGCGGATTCGGCAACCGCCGGCAACAATCGGTATACGGCCCAGGCGACGTAGCCGGTGCGCTCCGCCGTTTCCGTGGCAATCCGTCCCAGCTCGATGGCGCGCTCATGCTCCCCGATGGCCGTCAACCACATGACCCGGGCCACGTACGCCGGCAGGACGCCGTGCACCTCGAAGGGGCGATCGAGATCAACCCGATCGGCGCCGGACACGATCCAGGACTCGTCAACGAGTCGCTTGCCTTCCGTCAGTTCGCCACGCTGGAGATACACGATGCCCACCCAATACAGCAGACGGGCCAGCAGCGACGTTTGATCGAGCGCGCGCGCCGCGGCGATGGTCCGCTCCCCCTCGACCAGTGCGCGATCCCAATCACCCGTGCCGGCGGACAGCTCGATCGCGATCTCGCTGGTTCGCAGCTGCAGCAACGGTGACTGCAGTTCGTCAGCGAGCCGAGTGGCGTGCGCGAGATGTTCCCGCAGTGCGCTGATACTGCAGGTGAACGCCGCCAGCACCGCCGCGCTCCAGTGCGCCGACCACGCCAGATTGCGCGCTCCGCTCTGGGTGGCGAGATCGACGGCGGCTCGTGCGTGCGCCCACGCGCGATGCACGGGGCCGGACCAGGTATGCAGCTTCAGCAGCATCCGATGTGCCCGCGCGAGCAACGGCACATCCCCGCGTTGCTCGGCGAGGCCAAGGGCGTGTTCGATTTCCTCCCGGGCTTCCGTGTTCAACCCCAACGCCTGCAGGGAGTCGCCCTTGGCGAGGCGCAGCCGGGCGACCAGCATCGTGTCACCGGCTCGCTCAGCCCGTTCGATGCCTGCGTCAAAGTGTGTGACCGCGTCCGCGCGTCGACCCAAACCTTCATACGCGAGCCCCAAGCGCCGCTCGGCAACGGCCACCCCGATGTCATCGCGTCGGGCATCGGCCAGGTCCCGCGCGCGTGAACACATGGTGATTGCCTGCTGATACTCACCCAGTCGTCGATACAGCCGGGAGAGTTCGTCGAGCAACACCGGAACGATCTCCGCGTCGACCTGATCAGGATATTCGTCCGCGCGATCGAGTGCGGCGCGCAGGTTGATCGCCGCCTCACGACGGGCGAGCCGACGCATCGATTGCCGGCCCGCACGCAGCAGCCAATAAACCGTGTGCCGGGTGTTGACCATCGGATCCGCCAGCCGCCAGTGTGCCGCGATCTGCTCGGCGAAGCGACCAGCCTTCTCGCCGTACCCGGTTTCGAGAGCCCGGGCAATACGCTCGTGCATGGTGCGCTCGCGGGCGAGTCCGAGAGTTTCTGTGAGCGCTTGCCGCATCAGCGGGTGGACGAGGTCATAGGTCACCTTGCCGTGCTCGATCCGTTCGCTGATGACCCCCTGCTGTCGCAGTTCGTCGAGTGCCGCCAGCAGCCGCTGCTCCGGTGTCTCAGCGGCCGTGTGTTCGATGCCGTCAGCGACGGCTTGCCGCAGTACCGCATGGTCGGTGGCGGTTCCCACCATCGCGATCAGTTCGGCGGTATGGCGCGCGGCCAGCGAGAGTCGATCGAGGCGTGCGTGCAGCACGTCGCGCACCGAACGCGGCAACACACGCTGCTCGAGTGACCAGCCGACCCACACGTTCGCCGTTTTTCGGAGTGTTCCGACGGCGATGAGTTCGGCGAGCATCTGCTCGACGAAGAACGGATTGCCGCGCGTCGCCCCGTGCAATGCGCTGATGAAGCCATTGATCGATCCTGGCTCGACCTCGAAGCGCTGCGATACCAGCATGGCGAGGGCCGATGCCGAGAGTGGCTCCAGGTGCACGTCTCGCGCCGATCCCAAGGAACGCAGCGAGCGCACCATCGTGCGCAGGGACTCGGGAAGCTCGCGCTCCGTCTCGTTCCACGTGGCCACGAGCAGCAATCGTCGGTCTGCCGCCTGTCGGGCCAGGAAGTGCAGCAATTCGACGGAGGAGGCGTCGGCCCATTGCAGATTTTCGAGGACCAGGAGCACCGGCTTCTGTTCCGACAAGCGCGTCAGCAGGCGCAGGATGCCGGCATGCAGCCGCACGTGTTGTTCGACGTCACTGACCCCGCTGCTTCGCAACGCGTCATGCGCGCGGTTCTCCGCGGCGACCGACGGGGCGAGTGCGGTGAGCAGCGTGTGATCGCCGCGGGTCAGACGCATCAGCACGCTCCCGTCCATGGCGGCCAGCAGCGGCTCGCACGCGTCGGCGAACGGCGCGTACGGCATGGCGGTCTCCAGGGCATACGCGCGACCGACGAGCACGTGCCATGCGCTTTCGCGCGCTTGACGCGCCAGTTCAGTCACCAACCGTGTCTTGCCGACCCCTCCGTCGCCGCTCAGCAGCAGGACGCCGCCTTCACCATGCGACGCGGCCCGTCGCATTTCATCGATCAGCAACAGCTCGCGCTCACGTCCCACCATCGGATGGTCCGTGCCGCGTTCGATCGACTGTTCGCCCGCAACGCCGGAGAGGCTCATGTCTGGCAGTCTCCTGTCGGTGACTCAAGCATTCGTCAGAACGCCTGATTGAAGCCGATGTACAGCCCGGACGCTCCGTCGCGCCCTCGTCCGAAGTCGGCGCGGACGGCGGTGCGTTGCCCTCGGTCTATCTGTGCCCGCAACCCCAGGCCATAGGTTGGCAGCAGTCGGCGATCATCCATGGTCGTAAGTTTGTCCCCGGCCAAGCCGGCGCCTCCAAACAGCACCGCCCCCACGCCGCGCACCATGGGGGTACGGTATTCTGTTTGGAGGGCGCTGACGATCCGGTCCCGGTAACGACCAAGCGCATAGCCGCGCAGAATGTCCGACCCGCCGACCAGCGCCAGCCGGTCGAATGGCGCTGGTCCATCGACGGCCACGACGAGCATCTGGGCGGCCAGCACATGGCGGCCGACAAGGGCACGGTACGCCCGCGCATCGAGGCGCAGGCGTCCATAGCGAAAATCCGACATGATGTTCTGGTCGGCGCGCCCATAGCTGAGGTGGACGAGGTGCCCGCCCCGCGGGGCGTAGAGGTGTTCGCGCGTATCGCTGAGCAGGCCGACGCTGAACTCCGCGCTGCGTCCGCCGCGAAGGCCCACGACGGCCGACTGGCTGAGCCCGCCCGCGGAGTCGGTGGTGATGCGCTGGTCGATGTAGGTCACCCCAGTCGTGAGATACCACGCACCCCGGATCCGCTGCTGGCCGGTCAGCGTGCCGGTGATGCCGCGCGGCGTGAAGATCTCGCGGGCGGATTCAGGAGCACGATCGCCGATTCCATAGAAGGGGAGTGGCCATTCCTGCCACTGTAGCGAAGCGGCGATTCGACGGGAGTTCCCCCTGGTCCAGCGTTCACCCTCGAGACCGAATCGCGTTTGCCCTTTCCCGGTGCGGAGAGCAAAGCCCATGATCGAACTCGGTCGCGTTTTCTGCTGCGGCGCCGGCTCCCACACTGCGAGCACGGTGGCGCCATACTGCAGCCCGGTTTCCGGCGCCGAGCCTAGTGCAGGCAGCGGTTGAATCCGACGCCTCGTGCCGCCGCTGGAATCGACGGCCTGTGCTGCACAGCGGTTCGGTGTGGTCATGGCCATCGCAATGATGCCGGCGAGCGCCAACGCCAAGGCCAGCGCAGCGGGTACGTCGCGGGGCAGAACGGAGGGGCGCTTCATCGGGCGGATCGTTGGTCGGGAGAGTGAACAGCGGTGTGTTCTCCACGATCGGCCGAACGGTGCCGGTCGAACATACGTCGGGTGACGTACTGGTGTCCCATCCATGACGTAGCAATCGTGCAATCGAGCAGGATGCGTCGGCCGGCCGATCGATCGGTCGCCTCCGTGCCGTTCGATCGCTTTCTTTCGCGTGATGCCCGTCGCCCCTCTTTCGCGTTTCATTCATTGGGTCAGCCGTCGTGCGCTGCGCTGGTCTTATCGCAGCGTCCGCTACGTCGGCCGCGAGCGGATTCCGCGCGCCGGCCCCGTGCTGTTGATCGGTAATCACCCGAACGATCTGCCAGACGTACTGGCGGGGCTCTTCCTCACGCCGCGACCGGTGCGCTATGTCGCCACCATCTCGGCGACGATGATGCCGCTGGCGTCGGCGACTTACCGGGCGTTGGGGGTTATTCCGATCACGCGCATTCGGGATGTCCGGAAAATGCGGGAGCGAGGGGTGGATGCCGCGGCCGTCAACGCAACCGCCTTCGCCGCCGTCCAGACGGCCTTTGCCCAGGGCGATGTTGTCGCAGTTTTCCCAGAAGGCGGTGTCCACGACACCAGCTTCCTCGGTCCTTTTCGCCATGGTGTATCGAAGATGGCGCTCAGTAGTATCGAAAATGGCGCCACAACTGACGTAACTGTCGCTCCTTTCGGCCTGCAGTATGAGGCGCCTCAACTGCTAAGAAGCGAGCTGACGGTCGTGGTTGGTGCGCCAATCTCACTGCGTGCGTGGGCGGACCGCGAGCGCGACGCCGGGCGCATGCCGCTGGCGTCGTCGCTTTCCAGGGCGCTGCAGGATGCGCTGATCGCCGTGACACGCAACAGCAACTCTTGGGACGACGCGGCGTGCCGAGATCGGCTGATTGCCGCCGTGGCGGGTGTGTCGGCCGGCCAGCGACCGCTGGCGGAGTACACGGCGCAGATTCAGCGTCGCTGCAGTTGGCTGGTGGCAAGCCAGAGCGCGAGTGACGCGTCGCATGAAGTTCGGTGGAGAACGATCGCACATGCCATTGGGGTGGCCGTGCGACGCGCAGGAGGCATCGACACCTCGGCGCTCGATGCCGCGCGTGTCTTGGCGGCCGCGCGGCCGACGGGCCTCGCCCAGGACGGCAGCGAGGCGCACCACGCGGACCCGCGCTGGCCCGCGCGGACCCCGCTGCTTGCCACGGCGCTGCCTGCGCTCCTTGGGCTTGCACTCCACGCACCGATCTGGGCCATCACCCGTTGGAATGCTCGTCGATCGATGCAGGTACGCACCGACTACGTCGCGAAGGCGATTCTCCCCGGTCTGCACCTTATCTTCCTCAGCTATCTGCTACTCGGCGGGCTTTTCGCGCTGGGGTTTCGCGCGGTCGGATGGTCGAGTGGCTGGGCTGTTCCGCTGGTCATGCTGCTGCCGCGGCTTGGAGATCTCGGGCTGTGGTGGCGTGATGGCGTACGCGGTCTGGCGTTGCGGGCACGGGTCGCGCGCTGGTCGAGCGCCGAACGAGCGGCGCTGCAGACCGCAGCTGAGCAGCTGCGCGCCGCCTGGTTGGCAGACGCCCGTTCGGCAGACCTCCGGTCGACGGAAGCCTCGTCGACCGTCTCCTGAATCCAATCATCCGAAGTCGTGAGTATCGCCATGAGGTGTGCATGACGCTGATTTCGATCGGCAACGCGGTCGTCGAATTCGGCGCCAGTGAAATTTTCCGGGATGTCAGTCTAACCATCGCCGCCCTCGACCGCTGGGCGGTTGTGGGACGCAATGGCACGGGCAAGACAACCTTGGTGCGCCTGTTAACAGGAGACCTGCAGCCAACGCGCGGGTCCGTCGCGCGGATGCCGGGGCTGCGCGTGGCGCTGATGGATCAGCATCGGCGATTCCCGGAAGACCAGTCGTTGTGGGACATCGTCGCGGAAGCGTTTGGCCCGCTTCGCGTGCTCGAGCACTCGCTGGCTGAACAGGCCGCCAATCTCGAGCACGATCACGGCGAGGAGGCCATGGAGAAGTACGGCCGGGACCTTGAGCGCTTTGAGCGGGAGGGTGGCTACCAGATGGCGGCCACCGTCGACAGCGTGCTGATGGGTGTGGGTTTCGATCCGGTGGCGGCGCGTGTCACGCGCATCGGCACCTTGAGTGGCGGTGAGCGCGGTCGCGTCGCGCTGGCGCGGCAGCTGGCTACGCCGGCCGACCTCATGATCCTGGACGAGCCGACCAATCACCTCGACCTCGATACGACGGCGTGGCTGGAGCAGCACCTCAAGACCATCGATCGTGCCGTGTTGTGCATCAGCCATGACCGCGCGTTCCTCAATGAGTTCGCGGACCATGTGATGCACTTCGAGGGGGGCACCGCGTTCACCTACACGGGTGGTTATGCCTCGTTCATTACACAACGCGAGGAACGTCGGCTGACGCAACAGCGCCAGTTCGACAAGCAACAGGCAAAGATCGCGTCGGAGACGGACTACATCGCGCGGAACCTGGCCGGACAGAATACGCGACAGGCGAAAGGTCGTCGCAAGCTGCTGGCCCGCATGCCGCGCCTTTCGGCGCCGATCGGGTCGGACGCCGTCATGGCGCTTCGGCTCACCGCTGGGAATCGCAGCGGCGACCGCGTGATCGAGGCGCAACACGTGACCGTGGCGGTGGAGTCACAAGGCGAGACGCGCGAGTTGGTGAAGGACCTGACGCTGGTGCTCGAACGTGGTGAAGTCGTGGCGCTGGTGGGCCCGAACGGCGCCGGCAAGAGCACCTTGATCAAGACGCTGCTGGGTGAACACCCGCCGCTGCGTGGCGAGGTCAGGGTCGGCCCGTCCACCACGGTGGCCTACTACCGGCAGGATCTCGCCCATCTGCCGCTCGAGATGACGATCTATGAGGCGATCGCCACGCAGCGGCCGCTGTGGGAGCGGCGTCAGGTGCAAGGGCACCTCGGGCGCTTCGGGTATTCGGGCGACGAAGTGCAGCGGACCGTAGGCACGTTGTCGGGTGGTGAGCGGGCGCGGGTCGCCTTGGCGTTGCTGACGCTGTCGACCAGCAACCTGCTGATCCTCGACGAGCCGACCAATCACCTGGATGTCGAGTCGATCGAAGCCATCGAAGATGCGATCGAGGAGTACGAAGGCAGTGTGCTGATCGTGAGTCATGATCGCGCGGTGCTACGCGGGTTGGCCACGCTGGTGTGGGAACTGCGCGACCAGCATCTGCATCCGTTCGATGGCAGCTTCATGGAGTGGGAGGCGGTGCGGGCGGAGCGTCGTGCCAAGGCAGATCGCGATGCTCGCGCCGTGACCGTTGCGGCGTCAGAGAAAGCCTCGGCGGCGCGGGCGGCTTCACAGAAGGCGCAGAAGGCCAATGATGCGAAAGCGGCACCGACCGGGGGTGGCAAGTCTGTCACGAAGCCCGATCACAAGAAACCGGGCAACGACCCCGACGTACGGAAAGCGCTGAGACAGGCCGACAAGGCGCTGGCCGATGCGGAGTTGCGCGTGAATACCCTCGAGTCGAAGGTCGCCGAGCTGACCGGGATCCTCGAGGACGCAACACTGTACGACACGCCGGACGGTGTGATGCGCGCGCAGCAGCTGGGCAAGGAACTGGAAGCGGCGCGTGATCGGTTGGATGAAGCGATGCACGAGTGGAGTCAGGCCGCCGAACGACGGCAGGCTCTTCCCTGAAACCGAGGAGTGGGAGACGATGGCATGACCGGTTGGTGTCGCAGGGTTACATCGTCTCTTGGAATTGCGGTTGTCTTGGGGTTGGTACCGCTGCAGGTGGCAGACGCGCAGGGCGAGTCGACGCAGGCCGTGCCCGCACCCCGCGCTCTGGCCGATCTCTTGGCCGATGCCAGTCTCCGCAATGTGCTGCCGCCGGATCTCATCGCCTATCGGGCGGACGTGCAGTCGGAGATCTCGGTGCTGTTGCGTCGTGAGGAGGGAACCGAGGCGATTGCGGCCATTGAGCAGGTGGCGAGCACGATGCGCTGGACGCGCGCCGGCCACTACGATCAGCACATCGTGGGGTATCGCGCGCAGCAGACGGGTCCCAACATCTCGATGCTGTCGATCTTCCGGGTGGGGTGGCTGACGCCGGCGCTGTACGGCAATCGGCTTTCCATTCGCTCCAATCGCCCTGACTCGACGCGTCGTCGTGCGCCGAGCCGCGACGGGGCGAATCGCGAGACGAGCACCGAGGCGAGTGTTGGCGTCAGCACCGGAGCCGGCACGGACACGCTGGCGACGCTGCTGGCGGTGCATCCGCTGGCCGCGGATCGCGACCGCTACTACACGTACACCGGCGGCGACACCATCGTCACGATTGCCCTTGGTGATCGTACGATCCCCATTGCCCAGGTGCGCGTCACTCCGCGACGTGATCAGCCGGGGCCGGTGGTGGTGTTCGAAGGCGACCTTGCGCTGGACGCGTCGCGTGGCACGCTGGTGCGCATGCGCGGCACGTTCCTGCGTGTGGGCGGATCGCGTTCGTCAACCGGCGGGGCGCTGGCCGAAGCCGTCGCGTTCATCGAGTACGAGAACGGCGAGCGCGTGGGCACCTACTGGTTGCCGGCTACCCAGCGCATCGAACTGCAGGCGACGTTTCCGGTGCTTGGTGATCAGCGCGCGGTGGTGCGCATCGTCTCACGCTTCCGCAACATGACGGTCAACGATACGGTGCTGGCCGATGAAACATTGGCCAAGGCCGATTCGCTGCGTGCTGCGAGTCGTCGTCGACTGACCTATGCCACGCCCGACTCGGTGAGTCGGTATCGCGATTGGCCGCTGACGTTCGGCGTACTGACCGACGGCATGCATTCGGATGACTTTCTCGACGTGGCGCCGGATCGGTGGCGTCCCTACGGCGCTCCACGGATCGACTGGACGGTGCCGCGGGCATCCGACATGTTCCACTTCAATCGTGTGGAAGGTGTGTACACGGGATTCGGCGCGAAGATCTCGCTGCGCGATGTGGCGCCGGGCGTGGTGGTGCGGGCCAACGCAGGGTGGGCATGGAGTGAGGGCACGGCGCGTGGGCGTGTGCTGGTGGAGCGCAAGCGCGGCCCATGGCTGCTGGAGGCGCGCGGCGGCCGGTCGCTGGACAACACAAATGACTTTCGCGTGCCGTTCGACTCGGGCAACACCTTCGGCGCGTTGCTCGCCTCGCAGGATCCGTACGACTACGTCGACCGCCGCAGCGCTACTGTCGCCGCTGTGCGCACAATCGGTGCACGCCGAGCGTTGATTCGTGCGGAATTCGGTGTGGCGGATGATCGCTATTCGCCGGCGCAGTATGTGCGCAGCCCGGTGGGCGGCAAGGCCTTCCGCCCCAATCGCGGAGTCGATGAAGGCAGCTACCTGCGCTCGGCGGCGCTGATCGAGTGGCATCCTGATGTTAGTGCGGAGTTCGTGAAGCCAGGCGTCAGCGCGCGGCTGTCGTACGAGCGCGGGGATGGCACGTTGACGTTTCAGCGCGTGGACGCGCGGGTCGTGGGGCGCAAGCCGATGGGGCCGTTCGTGGCGATTGCTCGCGGAGACGTTGGCACTTTGTTGGGGAATCGTCCGCCACCACAGCAGCTGTTCGAGTTGGGCGAGCAGCAGAACCTGCCGGGCTATCTGGACAAGGAGTTTGCGGGCACGCGGGCGGCCGTGCTGCGGGGGACGCTGCAGTACACGAGCCCGTTCCTGCGCCAGCCGCTTCGCGTGGGAGGCGCGTTCCTGCCAGCCGTGGCACCGGGTTTGAGTGTCGGCATTCAGAGCGGGTGGACCGAAGCGCCCACCGCGGCCGGGCGGGCGTCCATCGACCGGCTGGCGGTCATCGATCCCACGTCTCTCGCGCTTGGGGCTCCGGTATCGCGTCCCAGCGACGGAATCCGGGCGTCGGTCACCGCGGGATTGCGGTTGTTCTCCGGCGGGGCGTTCATTGGCGCGACCCGCAAGGTGGATCAGGCCGCACCTTGGAAGCTGCTCATCACGTTTGGACAACAGTGGTGACGAGCTTCCGCGCCGCAGCCCCTCGTACTCTCCCAACCGCCCATCAATGCTGACCTCCCTGCTCTGCGCCGCCGTGGCGCGGCATCTCCTCGCCGCGGCAACCGGCACGATCATCGCATCGAACATGAACGCCCATTCGGTCAGCATCGTCGATGTGGCGAGCGGTGCGACGATTGCGACACTGCAAACGGGTGAAGGGCCTCATGAAGTGGCCGTGTCTCATGATGGGCGTCGCGCGGTGGTGTCGATCTACGGGAATCGCGCATCGATCGGCAGTTCGCTGATGGTCATCGACCTCACGGCTCCCACCGCGCCCCCGAAGGTGATCGAGTTGGGGGCGGGCAATCAGCGGCCGCATGGCCTCGCGTTCCTTCCCGGCGACAAGCAGCTCCTGGTGACGGGTGAGCGCGCCCAGCGACTGCTGCTCGTGGACATGGAGAGTGGCGCAATCGACTCTTCGATGGTGACGGGTCAGGCGACGACACACATGGTGACGCTGTCGCGCGACGGCACGCGGGCGTTCACCACGAACATCGCGGCGATGAGTGTAAGTGCCGTCGATGTTGCGACTCGCACGGTACGCGCCACGTTTCCGGTCGGCGCGCGCATCGAGGGACTCGCCGTGACCCCCGACGGCCGCGAGGTGTGGGTGGGGGGAAACGAGTCGCACAAGGTGTACGTGCTGGACGGCACAACCGGCGCCATCCAGCATACGATCGACGGATTCGGGATGCCCTATCGCATCGGCATCACGCCCGATCGTCGCACGGCCGTGGTTTCTGATCCCGGCAGCGAGAAGATCCACCTGGTGGATGTGGCAACGCACGCGGTACGCAAAGTGATCGACGTGCCACCGATGGCGTCGGCCGAGGGTGGCGCGAGCGTGCCGGCATCACCGCAGGGCGTGACCATCTCGCGCGATGGGGCGACGGCGTTCGTGACGCTGAAGGCGGTGGGGCGCGTCGCCGTGGTCGATATCGCGTCGGCGACGATCACGGGGACGTTGCCAGTCGGTGCAGGCTCGGATGGGGTGGGCTATTCGCCCATCGTGCTCAAACGATGACGAGTCATCAGGGCGTTGGTCGCAGCGTCACCTCGACCGGGGTCTTCGAGTCCATCGTGTGAAGCGAAAGTCGCAGGCGCCCCTCGCGCAGCGCACGGCGTTCGATGCCGTTCAACGGGACGATTCCACTGTCCGTGCGCATGCCCGGGCCCAGCAGGCGCGCGACGACGCGTGATGGCGTCGCACCGGCAGCGGTCGCGTTGCCGTCGATCCGACGCAGCACAACGGCTTGCACCGACGCCGGTGATGCTCCCGCGACGGTGATGGTCCACCGCAGCACACTCGTCGGCGCGTCGTAAACGAATCGCGCGGTCGCTGCCGCACGCGGCGACACCGCCCGGACGACGAAGGGTGCCGGCAGCGGCGCGACGCCACGCACCAGCGGCGGTGTGGTGGACGGCGCGAGGCGACGCGGTCCGCCCTGCTCGAACGCGTAGGCCATCGAGACCAGTCGTACGTCGCTCATCGCGCGCCCCATCAACTCGATGCCGACCGGCAGCCCCTCGGCCATGAATCCCGCCGGGATGCTGATGGAGGGCAGGCCGGATTGTGCCGTGAGGTTGCAGGTACCGCCCAACTGCGGTTCACCCACCAGCGTCGGCTTCTGGCGCATGGTGGGATACGCGAGGGCATCGAGGGAGAGGCTGTCGAGGAGGTGCTCCATGCGCGCGCGCAACAGCCGCTGGCGGCGCAAGGCCGTGCGATACCGGTCGGTGTCGAGGGACTGCACCGTGTCGCTCGAGCGAAAGCGGACCTCGAGCGCGCGATCGAACAGGCCGACATCGAGGATCTCGCGCATCGAGCGCACGGGGGCATTCGGCACGCCGCGCAGGTAGTCGATGAGGTCGAACTTGGTCTCGATGGGGATGACGCTGGTGTTCGCGATGAGCGTGTCGAGTTCCGGCATCGGTACGTCGACGATCGTTGCGCCCATGGCCTTCATGGCGTTGAGGGCGGCGCGTACCGTGTCGGCGATCTCCGCGTCGGTGTCGCGGAAGTACGGCAGGAATACGCCGATGCGCACAGCGCGCAGGGCGCTCTTGTCGAGCGCCTCTTCGAAGCGGGGCAGCGGCACTTCGCGCAGCAGCCGCGTGACCGAGTCGGCCGGGTCGTACCCGACGCTGACGTCGAGGGCGATGGCGAGGTCCGTGGCGGTGCGCGCCAAAGGCCCGCCAATGTCCTGCGTGTGCGACAGCGGGATGATGCCGCTGCGACTGATCAGCCCCTGCGTGGGGCGCAATCCGAACAAGCTGCCGAAGGCGCTGGGGATCCGGATGGACCCGCACGTGTCGGAGCCCCACCCCACGGTGGCGAAGCTGGCGGCAATGGCAGCACCGGTTCCACCACTCGAACCGCCGGGGCAACGCGCGGGATCGTACGGGTTGCGGGTCTGCCCGCCGAGTGAGCTGATACTGGTGATGCCGGCGGCAAGCTCGTGCAGATTGGATTTCGCGAGGATGACGGCGCCTGCATCGCGCAGCTTCTTCACGACGAAGGCGTCTTTCGACGGCTGACTGTTGGCCAGCGCGAGCGAGCCGCCGCTCGTGGGCATGTCGCCCGTATCGAAGTTGTCCTTGATGATGACGGGAATGCCGTGCAGCGAACCGCGCACGATGCCTCGCGCCCGCTCGGCGTCACGTTCCGCGGCGTCCGCGCGCGCCCGCGGGTTGAGGCGAATCAGCGCGTTGAGTGATGGCCCCGCGTGTTCATACGCGGCGATGCGCGCGAGATAGGCGTCAACCAGTTGCACGGAGGACACCCGCCGGTCGGCCATCGCGTCGCGGAGCTCGGTGACGGTCGCCTCGGTGACCTCGATCGACGATGCCGTGGAGGCGCGACGCACGGGAACGGTCGATGCTTGTGCGATGGCGTCCCGGCCGAGGGCAGCGAGGGCGACCATCGCGCCGACGGTGTGGGTCAGAAGCGTTCTCACGCCGGCATCTCCCACTGTGCGGGCGCCGGAAATCGGGCGCGGTACTTCGTGTTGCGGCGTGGTTCGGCCATCATCGGCTCGACGGCATCGCGCCAGCGGGCATAGTGCGCGGTCGTCTTGTGTGCGGCCGGCGCATCGGCGTCGCGGTAGATCTCAATAAGCGCAAACCGCGTCGGGTCGTCGTCCTGCTGGATGACATCGAATCGGACGACGCCCGGCTCCTGGACACTGTGCCGGGCGTTGTCGAGGGTGGCGTCGAGGAACGCGTCGACGTGCTGGGGGAGCACGTGGACGAAAACTTGGACGATGAGCATCGGGACGGGGCGGGTTGAAGTCGACGGCAGGCGCGGGCGGGGTGCGATGACCACCCGTCGGGGGGAATGTGGGGCGCCGGGCGAGTTCGCACAGCGGCGGAAACATGAACGAATTATGAATTTCGCGACAATCCAGCGGTTCGCTTCGGTCGCCGGTCGTGATCTTCGTCCAACGGGGCTCGCGCTGGCGTCAGCGAGACACAGATTGACTGCGTTGATCTGTATGAGCGTGGTTTGTCCTTCAGGCCCTGACCCGACCC
>CAZMGX010000092.1:0-14746 GCA_964565915.1 uncultured Gemmatimonas sp. | reverse complement strand
CGATTATTTCGAGAACTCCCGTCGCGCTACGGTCGCACAGCGACTGTACGCCATCCAGAATCCGATGGGATGGCGCGGGTATGGCGCCAACGTCTGGGGACTGACAGCGTCCGATGGCCCGCTCGACGGCACGATCACCATCGACGGCACGCCGCGCACGTTCCACACGTACTGGGCGCGCGGGATTTCGGCGGCTGAGCGTCGCGACGACGGGACGATCGCGCCGACCGCCGCCGTCGCCAGCATCGTGTTCGCACCGGAACTCGTGGTGCCGGCGACCGTCGCCATGCGCGAAGGGTTTGGCGGCATTGCGTTCGGCGCCTATGGGTTTCTCGACGCCTTCAACCCGACGCTGCGCGACCCCAACGCGCGACTCCAGCACGGACGAGTGGACGCGCAGCATGGGTGGGTCGACACCGACTATCTCGGCATCGACCAAGGGCCGATCATCGCCATGCTGGAGAACTGGCGCACGGAGTTGGTGTGGAAGACCATGCGCACGAACCCCTACATCGTGCGCGGCCTGAGACGGGCCGGATTCGCCGGTGGGTGGCTCGATCGAGCGCCGTCGACCCCGTGACATTGCGCAGGCACCGCGCTTGCCGGATCCTGCTGGGTCTCGCGCTGGGCGTCGCCTGCACGGGACGCGCTGACCGCACCACCGAGGTCCGGGAGCTTCGCTTCTGGGCGCTGGGTCGCGAAGGCGAGGTGGTGAAGTCGATGATGCCGGATTTCGAACGCCAACACCCGGGCATCCGTGTGCGCGTCCAACAACTGCCGTGGAGTGCGGCGCACGAAAAGCTGCTCACCGCGCACGTCGGAGACGTGACTCCGGACATCGCCCAGATCGGCAACACGTGGGTGCCGGAGTTCGTGGCCCTGCGCGCACTCGAGCCGCTGTCGGCTCGCGCGGCGACCTCTCCGTCTGTTACCGAGCGCGAGTTCTTTCCGGGCATCTGGACCACCAACGTCGTCGCCGATACGCTCTGGGGTATCCCGTGGTACGTCGACACCCGCTTGATGTACTACCGCAGCGATCTGCTCCGCGCGGCTGGAGTCACGACCGTGCCCTCGACGTGGGAGAGCTGGCGTCAGGCCATGGAAGCCGTTCGCGCGACACGATCGAAGACCGCAAGCGGCGATGAAACCTACGGGGCCTTCCTGCCCACGAACGAGTGGAACGTCCCGGTCATCCTCGGCCTTCAGGCCGGCTCCGGACTGCTGCGCGAGGGAGACACTCGCGGTGCGTTCCGTGAAGCCGAATTCCGACGGGCGTTCACCTTCTTCACCGATCTGTACCGCGACGGCCTCGCTCCGAGATTCGGCAGCAATGACGTGGCCAACCTGTATCAGGAATTCGCGCGCGGACGGTTTGTGTTCTACGTCTCGGGGCCGTGGCAGATCGGCGAGTTCTCACGTCGCCTGCCTCCGGAATTGAAGGGCGCCTGGGCCACAGCACCGATGCCGGGTCCGTCGGACAGCATCCCGGGCGTTTCTCTAGCCGGTGGATCCAGTCTGGTCGTGTTCCGCAGCTCCACCAACAAGGACGCCGCGTGGGCACTGATCGAATACCTGTCGCGCCCCGAACAACAGGCCCGCTTCTATGAGCTGACTGGCGATCTGCCGTCGCGTCCGGCCGCCTGGAAAGCCGCGAAACTGGCCGAGGCGCCACTCACCCGGGCGTTCTACGAGCAGCTGTTCCATGTGCGGCCCACGCCGAAGATCCCGGAATGGGAGCTGATCGCGACTCGGGTTTTTGAACGCGTTGAGTCGGTGGTGCGGGGCGGCCAGTCCGTCGACGCGGCGCTTGCTGCGCTCGATGCCGACGTCGATCGCATCCTCGAGAAACGACGGTGGCTGGTCGATCGTGAGGCCACACGCCCGTGAGTGCCGAGCAGGCGCAGTCGCGCGCCGCGTGGGCGTTCCTCGCGCCGGCCTTGGTACTGATCACGGTCTTTTTCGCCGTGCCCGTGATCGCCGCCTTTCTGCTCGGCTTCACGGATTTCGACATTTACGCGCTGGCCGATACCAGCACGGTGCGGATCACCGGACTCGCCAACTACACGACACTGCTTTCGAGTCCGCTTTTCTGGCAGGCATTGCGCAATACGGCGGAGTTCGCGCTGATCGGTGGTCCCGTGTCGATCATGGTCTCCCTGGCGGCGGCGTTGCTCGTGAACGCGAAGGCGACACGGTTCAAGCCCTTCTTCCGCAGCGTCCTGTTCATGCCGTTCGTCACCACGCTGGTCGCGGTCGCCATCGTGTGGCGATACCTCTATCACCCGCAATACGGCCTCCTCAACTGGATGCTGGGCCTCGTCGGGCTGGCACCGATCGACTGGCTTGGCAATCCGACTTTCGCGATGCCCGCCATCATGCTCGTCGCGATCTGGAAGGGGTTCGGGTACAACATGCTCGTGTTCATCGCCGGGCTGCAGAACATCCCGGAGGATCTGTACGAGGCGGCGCGACTGGACGAGGCTTCGGCGTGGCAACAGTTCCGCCACGTGACGCTGCCCATGCTGCGGCCGACGTTGTTCTTCGTCACCGTCATCACGATGGTCGGGTTCTTCCAGTTGTTCGCCGAGCCCTACGTGATGACGCAGGGCGGGCCGTTGCGTTCGACGACCAGTCTGGTGCTGTTGATGTACGAGGAGGGCTTCCGTTGGTGGCGCATGGGCTATGCGGCCGCGGTGGCCGTGGTGCTGTTTCTGGTCATCCTCGCGTTTACGCTCGTGCAGCGACGCCTGCAGCGAGAGTCGATCGCATGAAGTCCCTGCGTGTCGTCGCACTCTACGTCGCGCTGGCCGCGGCGACCCTGTTCGCCATCGCCCCGATGTTGTGGATGCTCTCGGCATCCTTCATGCCGACGGGCGCGGCCAACACGTTCCCACCGCCACTGATTCCGCGCAGTCCGACGCTCGAGCATTATCGCCTGTTGTTCGGGCAACTTTCGATCGGGCGTTACCTGTTCAACAGCGCGCTCATCGCAGTCGGCGCGACGGTGTTGTCGCTGCTCATCAACTCGATGGCCGGATATGCGCTGGCCAAGCTCCGCTTTCGCGCGCGTGATCGCGTGTTTCGGGCGATGTCTGCGGCGCTGCTCATCCCGGTGCAGGTCACCATGCTGCCGCTGTTCCTGCTGCTCAAGCAGCTGGGCCTGGTCAACAGCTACTGGGGTGCGATCATTCCGGCCATTGCAACGATCTTCGGCATCTTCCTGATTCGCCAATACACCATGGGGATCCCCGATGACTTGCTTGACGCCGCTCGCGTGGATGGCGCCGGGGAGTTGCGCATCTACTGGAGCATCGTGCTGCCGGTGATCCGGCCGATTCTGGCGACGCTGGCCATCTGGACGTTCCTCGCCTCGTGGAATGACTTCCTCTGGCCGCTGGTCGTGCTCACGGACGATACGCGCTACACGTTGCCCGTGGCACTGGCCAGCCTGTCCGGTGAACATGTGCAGGATGTCGAACTCATGATGGCCGGTGCGGTGATCACCGTACTACCCGTCATCATCGTGTTTTTGCTGCTGCAGCGCAGTTATGTGCAGGGCGTGATGCAGGGGAGTGTGAAGGGATGACGAAGCGACCGGGGCACGCCGCGCGGCATGTGTGGAGACGGATACGGTGCGCGCTGTGGGCCGGTGTGCTGCCGATGGGTGTGCTGTCTGCGCAGCCGGTCGCGTCGACTGTCAGGACACTCGATGCGTTCGATACGTCCCCGCTGTGGCGCGCTGCGCCATCGGATGGTGTCGCGTTGGAGGTGCGTCGTGACTCCGCCGGAGTGTCCGGTGGTGCCATGACCATGGCGTTCGATTTTCAGGGGCGTGCAGGGTACGCGATCGCTCGTGGCAGCATTCCACTTGGAACGCCGGGCGACAACTGGTCGGTACGCTTCGCGGTAAAGGGAGCGATGCGCCCGAACACGCTCGAGTTCAAGCTGGTGGACGCGAGCGGCGACAATGTGTGGTGGTATACCATCCCGGAGTTTGTGCCGTCGGCGGCGTGGCAGACGTTAGTGATTCGGCAGCGCCAGGTGCGGTTCGCGTGGGGACCGATCGGTGGAGGTCCACCACGCAACATTGCGAGTATCGAACTCGTCGTCACCGCTGGCCAGGGTGGACGCGGGACGCTGACGATTGACGATCTGGTGTTTACGCCGCTTCCACCAGATGTGGCGGTGACAACCGTCGCGGACATCCGTGGCACTGGCAGCGTGAGCGGCAGCGACCCCCGCGCCGCCATCGACAACAATCCGTCAACCGGCTGGCAGAGTGAGTCACGGGCGGCGCCCACCCTGACGCTCGACCTTGGTGGCGTGCGCACGTATGGCGGGGTCACGATTGTGTGGGACGAGCGCACTTCGCCGATGCTGGTCGCAGTTGATACGTCCAATGACGGGGTGTCCTGGCGCATCGCGGATTCGGTTGGCGTTGTGGCCGGCGAGGCCAGTGTGGTGCCGCTGCCGGATGGCAGTTCGCGGTATCTCAGGCTGCGCCCGGTCGCCGGCGCGCGAGACGGCGTGATCGGGGTGCGCGACGTCGTCGTGCATCCGCTCGAGTTTGCGTCGTCGCCCTCCGCGTTGTTGACCAGCCTCGCCAAGGTGTCGGTGCCCGGTCGGTTTCCGAGAACGCTGTATGGCGAGCAGGCATATTGGGCCGTCGTCGGCGTCAGCGGTGGGCGGAGCGAAGCGCTCTTGTCGGAGGACGGAACGCTGGAGCCGGGAAAGCGCGCACCCTCGCTGCAGCCCTCACTCGTGATTGACGGAGCGCCGTACAGTTGGCGGGACATGCGCATTTCGCAGTCCCTGCATGATCGCGTGCGCCCGATTCCCACGGTCACGTGGACCAACGACGACGTCCGTCTCGACATCACAGCCTTTGCGGCCGGCACGACGGCGGATGCGAGCACGTACGTGCGCTATCGGCTGGTCAACCGGTCGTCCGTTCGCCGCCGCCTCACACTCCAACTCTCGATGTTGCCGCTGCAGGTCAACCCGCCATGGCAGTTTCTCAACACACCGGGCGGCGCGGCGCGTATCGACTCACTCCGCTGGCAGCGCGGCGAGCTGCTGGTCAACGCCGGTCTCCGTGTTGTACCGCTGACGCCACCAGTGCAGGTCTCATTTCGCGCACTGATTCCGCACACCGAGGTCCCGGCGATGATGCCGGGCGCTGGCCCCGCGCGATCGGTAACACTGCGCGACCCGCGTGGATTGGCGACGGCCTTGTTGCAATGGCCGTTCGACCTGGCGCCGCGGGATTCCGCCGAGGTCACCGTTGTCATCCCGTTGGACGGCAAGGGTGATCCGCGACAGGTGGCCGTTGGCGACCGCGCCCCCGAATCCCTTGCGCAGGTTGCCGGCGCTGTCGCGGCACGACTCGACGCGGTCGCCGCGATCTGGGCACGCGATCAGGATGCCGTCGCGATCCGGCTCCCGGCATCGGCACCGCCGATCGGTGAGGCGCTCAAGGCAAACCTGGCCTGGATTCTCATCAATCGGGACAGCGCGGGAATCCAGCCCGGCTCGCGCAGTTACGAACGCTCGTGGATTCGCGACGGGTCGCTGACCGCCGAGGCCCTCTTGCGACTCGGCAGGGTGCGCGAAGCCCGCGAGTTTGCGGAGTGGTATGCGCCCTTCCAGTACGCGAGCGGCAAGGTACCGTGTTGCGTGGACGCGCGCGGTCCCGATCCGGTGGACGAGCACGACAGTCACGGGCAGTTGATCCACCTCGTGTACGAAGTCTGGCGATACAGTGGCGATGACGCGTTTGCGCGAAGGATGTGGCCGCATGTCCTTCGAGCGGTCGCGTTCATCGACTCGCTGCGCCTGACGCATCGCACGCCGGCGTACGACAGCGGCGCCTTGCGCGACTATCGCGGCCTGCTTCCGGCATCCATCAGTCACGAGGGGTACTCCGCCAAGCCGATGCACTCCGTCTGGGACGACGGATTTGCGTTGCTCGGACTCAAGGAAGCCGTGACGCTTGGCATGGCCCTTGGCCACACCGACGCGGCGCGGCGCATCGCCATGTCGCGCGACACGTTCGGTGCCGATTTTCACGAGGCGCTGCGACGCGCCATCCGCCGGCACGGCATCAACTATGTGCCGGGCAGCATCGAGCTGGGCGACTTTGATGCGACCAGCACCACGACCCTGCTTTCACCCGGCGACGAACTGGCACTCTTGCCGCGCGCGGCGCTCGACTCGACATTCGCCCGCTATGTGCGGGCGGCTCGCGGACGCGCGAAGCCGGACAGTCTGTGGAACGACTATACGCCGTACGAATGGCGCACCGTGGGTGCCCTGTTGCGACTGGGACGCGCCGATGATGCGCTGACGATGGTGACACAGTTCATGGGCGATCGCCGCCCGTTGGCCTGGCATCAGTGGGCCGAAGTGGTCTGGCGTGATCCGCGCGCACCGCGGTTCATCGGCGACATGCCCCACACGTGGGTCGGCAGCGACTTCATTCGCTCGGCGCTGGACCTGTTTGCATACGAGCGCAGCAGTGACAGCGCACTCGTGATTGCGGCGGGTATCCCGGCCGCGTGGGCGCGCGATTCCGCCGGCGTGCAGGTGCGCGGACTCCGCACGCCATGGGGCCCGTTGGGCTATGTCTTACGTGCCACGTCGACGACGGTGACGGTCACCTTCGAACGCGGGCTGCGCGTTCCCCCGGGCGGATTGGTGATCACCTCACCGCTACGCACCCCAGTCACCGCCGTCACGGCGGACGGCGAGGCCGTGGCGGTTGGCGCCGACGGGACGATCGTGCTGCGTCGCCCCGTTCGGACACTCACCATCACGCACCAATCGTCGCCGTGACCATCGGCGTGGCGGACTCGATCAACGATCCGGCCGTCGGCACGGGCGCCGCGAGCACTTCGCCGTGACTGCGAATCACGCTGCTGTAGAAGTGCGCGCTGGCCTTCGGCGTGCGCTCCAGCGTGTCGTAGTCGACATGCACGATGCCGAAGCGCTTGCTGAATCCCAGACTCCACTCGTAGTTGTCCAGCAGCGACCAGGCAAAGTAGCCGCGCAGGTCAACGCCGGCGGCGATGGCGTGATGAATCGCGCGCAGGTGATCATGCAGATATCGAACGCGGAGTGGATCTTCCACCCGTCCGTCGCTGGCCTTTGGCGGATCGTAGAACGCCGCACCGTTCTCGGTGATGTACATCGGCAGGTCGCCGTACCGTGCCTTGACCGACAGCAACAGCTTGGTCAACGACTCCGGGTGCACTTCCCATCCGGTTTCCGTGTACGTGTGCTCGGGCTGACGCACGACACCCGCACGCACCGGCAGCGCGGTCTCGTCGTTTCGCGTGACCGAGCGGGTGTAGTAGTTGATGCCCAGGAAGTCGATCGGTTCGCTGATCAGCGCCAGATCGTCATCCGCGTGCGACGGCCAGGCATCACCAAAAATGTCCCGCAGCTCCGCTGGCCACTGCTTGAGGAACACGGGATCCAGATATTGCCGGTTCATGTATGCGTCGGCACGGCGCGTCGCCTCGACGTCCTCCGGACGATCGGTCGCGGCATCCTTCGGCTCGAGGTTCACCACGAGGCCGATGCGCCCATCGTACCCGCCCGCCCGATACACCCGCACGGCCGCGCCATGCGCGCGCATCAGGTTGATGCTGGCGAGCGGCGCTTCATAGAGGTTGCGATGGCCCGGCGCGAGCGCACCGTGCAGGTAGCCGCCATCGGTCACCACCCACGGCTCGTTCAGCGTCGCCCACATCTTGACGCGATCACCGAGCGCGTCAAAACAGACGCGCGCGTAGTCGGCAAACCACTCGGCGCTGTCCGGATTGAGCCATCCACCGCGATCGTCGAGGGCGGCCGGAAGATCCCAGTGGAACAAGGTCGCATTGGGCGTGATGCCGTTGGCGAGCAATCCGTCCACCAGCTTGTCGTAGAACCCGATGCCGCCGGGATTGCGCGCGCCGCGACCCGTTGGCAGGATGCGCGACCACGAGATGCTGAAGCGATACGCGTTCAGTCCCAGTCGCGCCATCAGCGCCACGTCGTCCGCCCAGCGCATGTAGTGATTGCAGGCGATCACGCCCGACTCGCCGTTGACGGTGCGGCCCGGCGAATTGGCAAAGCGGTGCCAGATGTTGGGACCGGCGCCGTCGGCGTCGGGGCACCCTTCGATCTGATAGGCCGAAGTGGCGGCGCCCCACAGGAACTGCTCGGGGAACCGGTAGGATTCACGCATGACGTTGGGAGATGAGATGGCGGACGTGTCGCTGCACGATGTGCGAAAGATATACGGGAGTGGTGCCGGTGCTCCGGTCGCCGTACACGGCATCGACCTGCATGTTGCGGATGGTGAGTTTCTGGTACTGGTGGGCCCGTCCGGCTGCGGGAAAAGCACGATCCTGCGGATGATCGCAGGCCTCGAGTCGATCTCCGCCGGGGAGTTGTGCATCGGTGGGCGGCGCATGAACGAAACGGCCCCCGGCGACCGCGACATCGCGATGGTCTTTCAGACCTACGCGCTGTATCCGCACATGACGGTGTATGAGAACCTCGCGTTCGCGCTGCGACTGGCGAAGTGTGCGAGCACCGAACTCGACCGTCGCGTGCGTGCCGCTGCGTCGGCCATGCACATCGAGGCGATGCTGCCGCGGTACCCGCGCCAGCTCTCTGGCGGTGAGCGACAGCGGGTAGCCCTCGGCCGCGCCCTCGTGCGCCAGCCCAAGGTCTTTCTCTTCGATGAACCGCTCTCGAATCTCGATGCGCGCTTGCGCGTCGAAATGCGCCGCGAGATCGCGCGTCTGCATCGCGAGCTGGGCACGACCATGATCTACGTCACACACGATCAGGTCGAGGCCATGACCCTCGGTGATCGAATCGTCGTCCTGCGCGACGGACGGGTGCAGCAGGTCGACACCCCCGGCGCGCTGTACACGACACCCGCCACGCTCTTCGTCGCGGGCTTCATCGGCAGCCCTACGATGAACATCGTACGCGGTACGGTCCGGCAGCGTGGCGACCACCTGCACATCACGAATGAGCGTTCGCTCGATGTCCCCGTGCCACACGCGTGGCGGGCGCCGCTGTCGCAGCGGATCGATCGGCCGGTGCTGGTGGGCATTCGTCCCGAGCACGTCGCCTGGCACGGTGCGACCGATCAGGGTCGCCACCTCACGATGCGCGTCGAGCACATCGAGCACCTCGGAAACGAAAGCATCTCCCATGGCCTTGCGGGTGACGTGACGATCGCGGTCCGCCATGGTGCGTCGGTTGGCGCGCCGTCGGTCGGGGAGACGATTTCGCTCGCGTTCGACCCCGATCACGTCCACTGCTTCGACCCGGAGACGGAACAACGAATTGGTGTGTGAAGGTGCACCCGAGCATGGTGCACGCCCGCACGTGTTACATCAAGCGTTACATCGGCACACGTGGTTGCCGGTCCCTTTCCTCCACCCCAGCACTCGTCTCTGCATGCGCCCCGACTCGCCGTCCCGTTTCACCATGGGCCCGCTGGCGTCCGTCATCGGACTGGCAACGCTGCTCGCCGGCTGCCGCAGCGCGAATCTGCCGTCTGCGACAACTCAGACCGTCCCGTCATCGATTGCGCCGACGATCGAGGTCATCGGACACCGCGGCGCGGCCGGACTCGCACCCGAGAATACACTTGCGGCCTTTCGGCGCGCCTGCGCGCTTGGGGTCGCCGGCATCGAGCTCGATGTGCACCTGACGGCGGACAGTGTGCTGGTCGTCCATCACGATTATGCACTCCATCCGGATCTGACCCGTGATGCCTCGGGACAGTGGATCTCCGGCGTCCAGCGGCCACAGCTGAACCAGATGACACTGGCGCAGATTCGTCGGTACGACGTCGGCCGGCTGCGGCCGGGATCCGACTACGCGAAGCGCCATCCCGAGCAGCAGGCCGCCGACGGCGAGAAGGTGCCGACGTTCGACGAAGTCCTGCAACTCTTCGTGGCCGAATGTGCTCCGCCGACGCGGCTGGTAGTCGAGATCAAGTCTGATCCGACGCAGCCGACTTTCTCCGCACCCCCGGCCCTGGTCGCGGACCGCGTCGTGGCCACGCTGCGCGCCAGACAGTTGGTGGCACGCGCACAGATTATTGCGTTCGACTGGCGGGCGCTTCGCCGCGTCGCCGAGATCGCGCCCGAGTTCTCCACCAGCCATCTCACGTTCGAGGGCAAGGACTGGAATACGATCGAGGTCGGTGTCCCCGGCCCGGCGATCTGGATGGGTGGCATTGATGTCGACGACCACGGAGGATCGGTGCCGCGGGCGATCAAGGTGGCCGGTGGGCGGAACTGGTCGCCGAACACCGCCAACATCACACCTTCGCTCGTTGCCGAGGCGCACGCACTCGGTCTCAAGGTGTACGTGTGGACCGTCAATGCGGAACTCGACATGGAGCGGTTCATTGGCATGGGCGTCGACGGCATTACAACGGACCGCCCCGATCTCGCCAACCTCGTGCGCGCGCGACGGCCACGCCCGTAACGCCTCGTGGCCGTCCTCCCGCGGGAGGACGGCCACGGAACATCGCATGCCGCGACGACGCGATTACTTCGCCGGCATCAGCACACGGTCCACGACGTGGATCACCCCGTTGGACTGACGCACGTCGTAGGTGCTGATCGTTGTCGTGTTGCCGGCTCCGTCAACGAGCACGATGTTCCGCATGCCGTTCATCCTGGCGGTCAAGGTGCCACCGGACACCGTCTTAAACGTCGTGGAGCCGTTTCCGGCCTTGATCGCCTTTTCGATCGCCTGCGCGTCCATGTTGCCAGCAACGACATGGTACGTGAGAATGCCGGTCAGCATTCCCTTGTTCTCCGGCTTGAGGAGTGTTTCCACCGTTCCGGCCGGCAGCGCGGCGAAGGCGCTGTTGACCGGCGCAAACACGGTGAACGGGCCCTTGCCCTTCAACGTCTCCACGAGGCCGGCCGCCTTCACGGCGGCTACGAGCGTGGTGTGATCCTTCGAGTTGACCGCGTTGTCGATGATGTCTTTCGCGGGATACATGGCGCTGCCGCCGACGTCGGTCGTCATCTGGGCGGCGAGCGGCGCTGAGGTTGCGGCCATCAGGGTAACGAAGGCGACGGCCAGGGAACGCATGGGGTGGTTTCGCATGGAGGAGACTCCGGTTGAGGTTCGCCGGGGCTACGACACCCGACAACATCCGGATTCATGCGAACTTCCCATCCGCCCTCAGCGAAATCCCGACTGACCAAGCACCGCACGACCTTCCGCGACCAGCCCGTCGATCAGCGCCTGCACGTGTGTTTCGGTCGTACGCGCGTTCATGACCGTGATGCGCAGCACCCGACGACCGTCGAGGGTCGTGATGGTGATCCACCCCCGTCCGGATCGATTGTAGCGCTCACGCAGACGATCGGTGATTTCATCTCGCTCCGCCGGCGGAACGCCGGGCGGCGTCCAGGCGAAGCAGAGGATGTTGGACTCGGGCTCGTGCAACGGCACGAAATCCTCGCGACCCGAGAGCAACTCGTACATCGTCCGGGCAACACGACACAGGCGGTCGTACAGGGCGGCCAACGCATCGGCCCCGTACCGTTCGAAGGCAACGTACAACTTCAGCACGTCGGCCCGGCGCGAGCACTGAAAGCTGCGCGGCCCGGTATCCCAGATGCGCGCGTCATCACCACTGGCAAAGAGGTACGGCGCGCGTTGTGTGAACGCGGTGCGCATCTCGCGCTCGTCGCGCATCAGCAGCAGTCCGGCTGCAAGCGGCAGCAGCAGTGTCTTGTGCGGGTCCCAGGCGATGGATCGAGCCCGTTCGATGCCACGCACCCGGTGACGATGCGACGGCGACAACAGGGCCGCGCCGCCATGCGCGGCATCGACGTGCAGCCAGAGGTCGCCGTGTTCGTCCTTGAATTCGGCGCAAGCGTCGGCGATCGCCTCCAGGTCATCGAAACTGCCCGTGGCCGTGCAACCCGCCGTGGCCACGATCGCCATCACGCTCTGTTGTTCATCGCGCAACCGCTGCAGCGTGGCGCGCAACGCATCGACATCCATGCGATGATCGCGCGACGGGATCGTGACCACGCGCTGCAACCCGAGACCCATTTCACCGGCGGCTCGCGTCACGGCATAGTGTGCGTGCTCACCACACACGAGCACCGGCGCCCCGGTTGGCACACCGCTGGTCCAGACATCCGGAATCGCGCGACTGCGCGCGGCCAGCAAGGCGGTCAGGGTGGCCTCCGTGCCGCCCGAGGTCATCGTGCCACCAGCCTGGTCATCCCAGCCCACGAGGTCAGTCATCCACGCCACCACCTGATGCTCGAGCGGCGTGAAGCTCGGCGACATCTCCCGCACGGCCAGCGATTGATTGAACGCGCTGATCAGCGCGTCGGTCCACACCGCCGCCGGCAGCGGCGCGGAGACCTGATGCCCGATGTACATCGGGTGCGCCAGTCGATTCACGTCCTCGAGCAGCGTCGTCGCCAGTCGCCGCGCGACCTCCGCCAGCGGCCGGCCGCGTCGCGGCATCTCCGCATCGAGTCGGTCCGCGATCGTCTGGGCGCTGTGCCAGGTCGACACCGGCCCTTCACCCCGCCGCGTCTCGCTCAGATAGGCGGCCGCCAGCGCCAGCAGCGGCTCAGCGGCCGCCAGCTGCGCATCCGCCTCGAGGTCCGCATCGAGCTGCGCCAGCAGGCGATCACGCTCGAGAGTCGTGTCGATGGACATCCGTCAATCTACGACGCACCGCGGCGCGGTGAAGCACCCGGTCTCGCCGCCTTCAGGAACGCTCGTCGCCGTGCCGCACGGGCACCTGCGCGCGTGCATCCCACCGCCAATGCCGCGCGGTTGTCAGGTGGGTCCCACCGATCCAGCGGTCGATGCCATTCACGCGGACCGCGTCGGCCCGGGCGCGAACGACCTCCGAACCGAACGAGGTCAGCGAGACGGTGCGCTCCCAGAACGGACGACTGTCCGCTCCCCGCGCGGGCGAAAGGACGCGACTGCCGTTGACGTGTGCCAGCAGGGGCTGCGCCACATCGCTAAGACGCTCGATGTACCAGGCGAAGCTCGAGTCTCCCAGCCAGACCCACGATTCGCTCGTCTGATGTGAAGCCGCAAACAGCTTCGTGAGCGTCATCGGCCCCGGTGCCAACGCCTCACAGATTTGTCGTTCACTGCGCGAAAGACCCGTGTCGACATCCGGATACTCCTCGAGCACCCGTCGCATCGCTGCCGTCAGGTGGGGCAATCGGGCGCGTTCATCGGCGGCATAGGTACGCGCCTGAATCTCCCGATCCAGCTGGTCGACCAACACCACGAGCGCATCGGGCGTGAGCGATGTGAAGGCCGACCAGGCGCGGCGCCCCTGCGCAAGGTCGACGGCCGTGATGTCCCGCCGCGCCTCGTACAGCGGCCGGAACTTCGCCGGTGGCAACGAGCCGAGCATCAAGTCCGCCGGGGCGATGCTGATCGAGGGCCGCGTTTCCGCTGGTCGTTCGGCGAGGCGTGCCAACACCTGAATCAGCTGGAGCTGATCGTAGAGGTCGGGCTCGAACCACAACACGATGGCGTCATCGGGTCCCGGCTCGTCCAGGCGCTGGTCGCGCGCAACGAAATCCTCGATGACATCAGCCTCGTCCGCCCACCGGCGGTCGGCCAGGAACCGGGCGCGCGTGTCACCAAACAGCTTCCGGTCCGCGTCCGCGGGCACGGGTCCGTCGTGCAGAATGTCGCGCCAGGCGAGGATATCCCCCGGCAATCCCGACCGCGCGAGCTCCTGCGCGGCGCTGTCTCCATTGATCACATGCAGGGTCAGCATCAGATGTCGCAGAAATTCGCAGGCGAGGTGGCGGCAGTCGGCGGTTCCATCGGCGGGTCCGGTCGTGAGCGACGCGCCCGTTCGAACTGCAAACTCGCTTGCCCGACCGGATGACGTCCAGCCCGGGCACCGATATGTTGCGGGTGGCCCCATGTGGGCGCCAGACGGTTCGTGCGCTTTCCTTTCCACCCGTCGACGGAATGACTGACCCCCAGAGCGCTAGTCCATTGCTCGGACCAACGCTGATCGCCGAGACGATCGCTGCTCCCGAGACTTTCGAAGACACCGAACTCGACCCACTGGTTGACACGACACAAGGGCTGTGGGCGGTCGTTTTCGCCGGCGGCATCGGGACACGCTTCTGGCCCCTGAGTACCACTCATCGCCCCAAGCAGGTGCTCGCGCTGGTCAACGAACGCCCGTTGATCGCCGATACGATCCTGCGACTGGCGCCACTCGTGCCGGCGGAACGCGTGCTCGTCGTCACCAGCGCCGACATCGTTGATACCCTGCACGAGGTCATCCCCGAGATTCCGCGCGCCAACATGCTGGTCGAACCGCGTCCCCTCGGCACCGCCGCCGCCTTGGCCTGGGGGGCCTCGGAAGTGGCGAGGCGCGGAGGCCCCGACACGGTCTTCTGCGCCCTGCATGCCGACCTCGCGGTGGCATTTCCGGACGAATTTCAGCGGACCGTGCGGCGAGCGGCGAGCGTCGCCGCTGCCGAGCCGGCGCTCGTGGTGATCGGCGCGCGTCCGACGCGTTGTGAAACCGGCTTCGGCTATCTGCAAGCGGGCGCGCCGATCGATCCGCTGGTGTCGCGCGCGGAAGGCGGCGCCTGTCGCGTCGAATACTTCGTCGAGAAACCCGCGGCGGCGCTCGCGGACACGTTGATCGATCGTGGGGCCTATTGGAACACCGGCATTTTCATTT
>CAZMGX010000091.1:0-14892 GCA_964565915.1 uncultured Gemmatimonas sp. | reverse complement strand
CATAGAGGTCGTCCTTCTGGAAGCCGGGCATGCGGCGTGCGAGCACGATCGCGAGCGCGGCGAGGCCGCCGAGCACGAGCATCGTCGTGCGCAGAGCGTCGAGGCGCGATTGCGTGAACTGATCGACCGCGTAGGCGATCTGCTCGTCGGTCGCGTCAGTGCGGTCGGTGAGCACTTGCTCGAGTTGGGCATTCGTGAAGAAGTTCACGTTGTCGAAGTTGATCTGCTCGCCGAAGAAGATGGCCCGGGGCTGCAGGACCGAGGACGCGAACGCGACAATCACGTTGGGAAACGTCGCGTCGAGGATCCACCAGCCGCGGCGGCGCAGGTCTGCGTTGCGCGCCAGGACGACCGCGAGCTCCCGCGCAAACTTCGCCTCCGACACGGCCGGATCGACGAGGAGTTCGAGCCCCGGCGAGGCAGCAGGTGCGAGTGTCGGTGCCGGCGTCGGTGCCGGCCCGGGAGCCGGTGCCGGGGCCGGTTCTGGTGCGCGTTCGTAGGCGCGGGGCGCTGCTTCGGCGCCTACGCCGGCGGCATCGCCAGCCCCGGGTGCGTCGTCTCGTGGCGAGGGGAGCGGCGCGCCGTCACCGGGCGTGGGGAGGCTCGGCATCACCCTGTCCCCCGCAGCTCCGTCCGCACGGTCGGCAACATCGTGACCGGCGACGGCGCCGCCGGCCTCCCGCAGCTGGGCGCTCATCGACCGGATGGCCTAAGCGCGCGTCATCAGGACCGCCCGGACGAGCACGGCGCGTCGGCGCGGGTTCGCACCGCCGACGCCCGCCCGCAGACTCAGGAACAGGGTCACCCCGTCCGCGAAGCCAAAGGTCTCGATCTTCTGCGACGCGTCCAGCAGGGCGCCGCCATCGGTCCGGAGCTCCCAGTTCTCGGGCGGCTGCCCGACGTTATTCGTCGCCTGGAGGGCGCGTTCGATGACGGCGGCCAGCGGGCTGTTGACATTCTGCTCCAACTCCGTCGGCACGCCGTTCACCACCACCGTGAACGTCACCTTCTTGTCGGGCTTGCCGGGCTTGTCGTTTGGCTGCTTGGCCTCGGTGTCCATCGCCTCCTCCTTCGGTCCGCGGTGCCGATCCACCGTCGCATTCGCGGGGGGTCAACCAGCGCGTGTCTCTGAAGCGGACATTAGCGGACTGCTCCGCGACTGTCAACTGAAGAAACAAAACAGCTGAACAAGGGGTATGTTTGCTAGATAAACAGTGCTCGCACTGCAGCGGGGGCACGCGATTCCGACACTCTATCGGACCGACACACCAGCGCATTACATTGTCAGAGCCACCACTCGTGAAAAAATTCACATGACCTCCCAGACGACCGTCGAGCAGCTGTACGCGGAGCTCGGCCTACGCGTGCGCGCTGAGCGTGAGGCCCGAGAGTGGACGCAGGAGACGTTGGCGGTGAAGGTGGGCGTCTCCCGTTCTTCCATCGCGAACGTCGAGCGCGGGCAGCAGTATGCCCCACTGCACGTCGTGCTCGAGCTGGCCAAGGTGTTCCGCGTGTCCCTGGATGCCTTGGTGCCCACGCCCGCCGAGGTCACCGCGCGGTTCGGCGCCACGCAGGCCACGTCCGGCGCGGTGGTGAACATCGGCGGGGAGCGCCAAGCGGTATCGGCCGACTTGGCACGAATCGTCGGCACGCTGTTCGCCCCGCCGGAGCGGCGGACGCCGCTGGACCCCACCAAGTGAGTCATGACCGGGGCCGCACGCCACGCACGGCCTCAACGGCCAGGAGCGCCCAATGACATCTCGTCGGCCTGAAGTCAGCGATGCGCGCGCACGCGCCCATGATCTCCTGCAGCAGCACGGCATCGCCCAGCCGCCCGTCGATGTCGCGGAGATCGCCGCGCGGGAGGGGATCGCGGTGCAGCTCCACGAGTTGGGGGATGAGGTATCCGGGATGCTGGTGCAGACGCCCCAAGGCACCTACATCGGGGTCAATGCGCGCCACCACCCGAACCGGCAGCGTTTCACCATCGCGCACGAGATCGCGCACAGTCAGCTGCACCCCAACACGCCGACCGTCTACGTCGATGGCATGATGATGCACTTCCGCGGGGAACAGCTGGCGCGCGCCGAACCCATCGAGGTGGAAGCAAACGCCTTTGCGGCCGCGCTGCTCATGCCCGAGCACTTCCTCCGCGACGACCTCCGGCACCGCACTATCGATCTCTTCGATGAAGCCGCGGTGAAGCAACTGGCCCAGCGCTACCGCGTGAGTCCGCAGGCGCTCACGTACCGCCTGATGGAGCTGAACCTGCTCGGTGGGGGCGCGCCGCCGGACGGCCAGAAGTAGGCGGCAGCGCGGGTGATCGCGACAAGCAAAAGGGGGCGTCACCACACAGTGACGCCCCCTTCGCATGGGCGCCTGGGCAACGAGGCGCCTATCCCTTTCGCGAGCCTCCGCCCGCACGGCCTGGACCCGGACGCTGCGCCTTCTTCGCCGCATCCGCTCCTCGACGCTTCGCCTCGTCGGCAATGCGCGTCTTCACGCTCTCGAGTCGCTCGAGAATATCACCCTCGCGCTTCTTCCAGATGTCCTGCCGGTCGCCGAGCATGAGCACCCAGACTTCGTGCGCGTCCTCCTCGATGTGATACGCGACGCGGACGTGCGAGGTCTTGAGCTTCATCAAGCCCGCCAGGGGCGGTCCCAGGCCATCGCCGTACTGGTGCGGATCGATCTTGAGCTTCTTGTCGATGGCCGCCATCGCCACGTCGTAGGCGGCCCGGCCGATGTCGTCGAGATCCTCGTCGAGGATGCGCTCGCTGTAGCGCAGCCTCCAGGGCGCCGGGGCGGCCTTCGGCGCACGCGCGTCGCTCGATGCAGGACCGGCTTTGCTCGCGGCGCCCTTGCGGGCGCCGCGGTCCCCGCCAGCAGGCCGATCCTCAGGGGGCTTCCGGTCGCCCCGACGCGGACCCACCAAGTCAGCGGCCGCGCGCGGTCGCGGCGAAACGAGCTTCGGCCCGGGCCCGGAAGTCGTCCTCGTCCAGGAGCGCATCCTCGCCGGCCCGGATGGCGGCTAGGCGGGACGTCGCGATGGCAAAGAGCTCAAGGTCAGGCAGGAATTCCTCCAGCAGCTGCATCGTCTCCATGCCGACGATCCCGCCGATGGGCTGGCCGTCAGCCGTGACGTAGATGCGCCGCTCCTTCGCCAGCTTGAAGGTCCCCGGCAGGTCCTTCTTGACTTCGGATGTGGTGACCACGGCCGCGCCGGGAGCGTCGATGACTAGCATAGGATCCTCCAAAGGATACTGTAAATGGTACCCTTAAAGGGTCCATATAGCAAGTATCTGACGGAGCGCCCAAAGCTGGAGTGGCTGCGGCGAGGCAGTCGGCGAGCGGATCACCGCCGGGGCGATAGGGGACGCTGACGCCAAAGCGACTGCAGAGGTCGGCGACCCGTCCTGAAGACGGTAAGGCGGTCGAGACTCGCAGGATCGGTGCAGCCACAGGCGCGGAGCGCTCGGCGCGGGCCAGAGGCAGGCCATCCGCCAAGGGCGTACGCCAGCCCCGAGTCCTCCCGCGATGCTCGCCGAGACTGGTACAGTTGACACACCTCCCGCCTCCAGTAATCGCCATGCCCCGCACCCCCCATCCAACAACCCCATCTCGAGTCGCTGGCGGCGCTGCGCGAGACCAGCGGCGCCAAGCGGCCATCGAGCGCCTCCGATGCTCCCAGCGAGAGGCCTACTGGACCCTGCACCCCGGGTGCTCCTCCAGGATCCGCTGTCCGATGCGGAGCGTCTCGAGTTCATCACGCTGGCGCCCGTCGTCCGAGGCACCTGCCCCCTATGCGCCGAAAGGGCGCCGACCTCCGGCGCATAGGGCGAGGCGGCCAGCCGCGTCGCCGCGCCTTATGTCGACTTGGTGGCATCCACAGACTTGAGATACTCACGGCACCACCGCTCTAAGAGGCGCAGCGCCGCCAGCTCGGCCTTGCCAGCCGACGCCGTGCGCTCGACCTCAATGCGCAGCGCTTGGGGCGCAATTCCGGCCCCGGAGATCTCGCAGCGCACTTCGTGTCCCTGAAACGTCGAAGTCGATTTCTCGGTCACCGATACAACTTTCACGCGAGCTGGAAACATGGCGTTGCTGCAGGGGGAGAGATCATGGGCGTTGCGAGGGCCGGCGGGCGGTGCGGGCGGTGCGGCGCGGGCGCTACCGCGTCATGACGTGCAGTCGTCGGAGATATAGCGCGGATCCGGGTAGGTGGCAGCGAGCGCGCTGCACTGTCAGATCGGCCCCGTCAGCTCCGTGTCGAGGAGGTCGACGAATCGGCTCGTAAACCGCTTCCCCCACGACGCATCTGCGCCATCCTCGACTCGGCGCAACTTGCTTGAGACACCCGGCGAGCCGATCTAAATGCAAATAGTTGTTTTCGTGAGACACGCGAACCTTCGGATATACTCGATGGCCTCGGCCGCCAGCGAGCGCGTCTTGAAGAAGCGCGCCGCCCACAGCCATTTGTCGAGACGCACCTTGCCAGGCGGGGCGTCGTCCCGCTCGTCGTCCGCGTCACTGCGACCACGTCCACTCACGCCAGATCATCCTCGTCGTCGCCGTCATCGCCGTCATCGCCGTCGTTCGCGGGATCGCCGTGCACATGACGCAACTCGGCGTCCACGACTTCACGAATGCGTGTGGCCGCCCCGACATACACCGCTCTCACGGGCGGCGCCGCGACGGACTGGGCCGCGCGCTGCTCTAGCAGCGGAATCAGCGCGCGCAGCGTCCCCGCGACCACCTCGACGTCATCATGTTCGGGAATCGCCTCGATCATGGCCACCACATCGTCGCAGGCGTTGGCCATGCGCTCCGACATCGCGGCATCGGGGCCGGGCTGGGACGGCCCGCTGCGCGTCGCGCCGCGTGTGCGCAGCGTGTTCACGCGCTGGCGCAACGTCTCGCCGTCCGTCCGAAATCGATCCAGCAGATAGGCGCGCAAGGAGTCCCGTGGTGGTTGAGGAGAACCGACATGCGTTCGGAAACTGCCACCGGATCACGGTGGCTTCAAGCGTCATCGCGCAGCAGACCGGGGCGCGTCAGACGGGCGAAGTCAACGCGGATCCTTGTATTTCATCACGCGCCGCACGACACGCCGCGAGCCACGCTTCACTCACCACCAAGGGCGCAATGCCCAGGCGCGCGCAGCGTGAGCGCAGATCGTCCCACCAGCCGTACTCCATGGCCTCGATGGCATCGACGAGTTGGCCCAGCGCGAGGGTGCGTTCACCCAGCGTATCGGCGAGGACTGCTGGCAGCTTCATCGCTGCGACCAATTGCGCCGCGGGTGTGCCCAGCGCGAATTCCGCCACGGACAACAGGCCGGCGATGGCACGCGCGCGCGGATGGGGAGCGTTGTCGACGGCCGCGCCGAGTCGCTCCAGCAGGCGGGCGCGGCGCAAGGCGATCAACGCAAGCTCGGGATCGTGGGCCGCATCGGACATCAGGCGCGCCGTCACCGCGAGCAGTCGTTCCATCACTGCATCGCGGCCCAGCACGTTCAACGCGTGCGCCACAGACCGTGGGCCACGTACGCCCAACGATGCCGAACCGAGCGATTGCAGAAGCGACGCCCCGAGGTGTGGATCGCTATGCACGTACTTGTCGAATGCCGCGTCTGCGGGACGGCCATCTGCGTAGTCGGCCAATGTCTGTAGTGCGCGCAGCGCACTCGCTTCAGCGGCACGATCGACCGGCGTGGTGGCCCCCCGCACGAGCAGCCGGCCCGACAGCAACGGTGCGCCGGCCGCGAGGATGCGGTGGCGCGTCGCCCGATCGTCGACATTGCAGATCAGTGGCCGGAGTCCGGCGTCCAGCAGCGTGCGGACCCGGCTTTCCAGCACCGGGGGGGAGGCTCGCGTCGCATCGAGGACGAGCGTTGACCCGATCAAGGTCGGCGGAAGCGGTGCGCCGTCGGGATATCCCTGCAACGCGAAGTGCAGTCCGGACCCCTGCAGGCGTTCCACGGCACGGCGGATGCCCGGATCATCGAGGGCTTCAGTAGCCAGCAGCCAGACTGCGTCGGTCGATGCGAAGCGCGTCACCGCGCCATCGCGCAACAGCGCCGGCGTGACCGGGACCACGAGGCTCCGCCCCGCGAGACGCGTGAGCGCCGGGACCGACTCGAGGGCCATGCGCGCATCGCCGTCGAGATCGCTGGCGCCGGTCCCCTCGTACGCTGGGCAGGAGGAAAGCGCATATCCGACCACCCGCTCGCGCGGATCGCGGATCGGCAGCAGCGTCGTCAGGACGGCGTCGAGAGTCACGCGGCCGGTTAGCGCGATTCGCGCTCAGGCGCCGCGACATCCCGCTGCGCCATCACCGCGTTCAGGTACGACGGATCATGCGTCACGTCGCGCACGACGAAGGGCGCCAGCCAGTCCGGGAGGTCCACCTGACGCGCCGCGTCATCGATTTCGATTTCGGCCAGCACCAAATCGCGATCGAGAAAGACATCGACCTCCCACGTCCACGGTCCGTCCGTCACCAGATGTCGGCGTTTGCGAATGCGGGCGTTGATGGTGTGCGGCCAGAGAGCGTCGAACAGCGTTGCATCGACCGCTTCTTCGATCTCGATCCGCGCGCCAGGGCGCCCCAGCTTGATGGTGCGCGTGTGTTGCTGCGTCCCGTTGGCGGCGATGGTCCGGCGCAGTCGTTCGCGCAGCACGTTCCCGGGCAACCAGCCCTGCTCGATGCGCACGGAAGGGGCCATGGCGGCCCGAGGCGGAAGACCATGCAGCAGATACTTGCGCTCGATCTCCATGGGCAGCCCGTGACCGTCCGGCATCGCGAAGCCGTCGATGACCTCAGGCCGCACCGCCGAGCCACCTGGCGCTGCCGCAGTACGCGTCCGGTGTGCCAGCCGACGCAGCGCCGCGTCAGCGGCGAGGGCGACCTGCATCGGCGCCATCGGCGCATCGAGCCATTGCTCGCGAAACGCCACGAACTGGGCAAGGGCCTCCGATCGTGACGCATCAGCCACGGCATACAGGTGGTGCCGCTCGGCACGCTCCGCGAGCAACGTGGCGTCGCGCATCGCACCCAACAGATCCTGCCCCTGGGTTGCGAGGGCGTGCCAGGCGGCGATGTCCGAATCGGTGTCACTGAATGCCGCCAACATCGCGCGCTGCTGCTTGAGGCGAATGCGCAGACGATGCAGACGTTGCTGATCGTCAATGTCGCCCGCTACTTCGAGCGCTTGACGAATCCCCTCGACGCCGTCGCGCACACAGTCGGCGAGATGGTCCGCAAAGCAGACACCGTCTACCGTTCGACCGACCTCCATGGTCGCGGTATAGCGGGCCAGTCGTTCCACGAGGCGCTCGGCGTAGGCATCGAGGTCACGTGCAAATGCCTTCGACACGGCCGCCTCACGCCGCCGCGCGCCGCGCTGCAGCCACCGCAGCAGTTCGTCGGCTTCGTCGGAAGCCGCCGGCAGCACCGTCTCGCGATGGGCCGCGATCCACGCCTGCTGGACGTCGCGGTCACGCGTCTCGTTGGTCTCTTTGCCGAGGCGTCGCAGCGCACGAGCGGCGCGATGGCCGACGTCGATCTCCAGTCGACGGCCATGCTCGCGCAGGGTGGCCCGCAGTCGACGAAGATTCACCCGCGCCTTGTGGAGGGCCTTGGCACGGCGCGCGTAGACGACCTCCGTGTCGGCGTCCGGCTCGGCCGGCGTTGCCCAGTCGGCGCGCGCGGCCAGCAGACCGAACAGCCAATGCAGGGCCACGATCCGCGCCCCCTCGGGGGCCGGGCGCTGCAGCGCCGACGAGAGCAACGCGTCGACGTCCCCCGCCGTGGGGAGGTGGGTCGTGTTCACTGATCGTCGCTGGCTTCGACGACGACGTCTGCGGTCCCGTCGTCGTGGTAGGTCACAAAAACGCTCCAGGGTCGGCAGCACACTGAGCAATCCTCGACGTACTGCTGGTGGGTGCCGGACCCCGGATCGAGAGTGATCTCCACCGATTCCCCGCAGTAAGGGCACGAGACGACGCTGTCCAGGTCAGCGACCCCGTCACCCAGCGGAAACTCGTCCTCCAGTTCGGAACCGTCATCCTCCGAATCCCATTCGTCTCGTTGGTTCATCGGCTCCACGGGTTGGGTCAGATCCTTCCTCGCAATATACCCGTCGACGTGAGCCCATCTTTGTGGCGGTCGGCGTGGTGGGCGGGGGTTTAATCCCGACCGGATCGTTCGTATATTGGCGCCACTGGCTCGGAGAGCGAATTGGGGCCTCGAGACGACGTACGACCTCCGGGCCACCACACGCCGCCTTCGCCGCCCCGTTTTCCGATCACCACCCAGATAATGTCAGTCCGTCAGGACAGCGAAATCTCTCTCCTCGTCGCGGAGTGCCTCGCGATCGAGTTGAGTCCGGAAACCCGCGCCACGATCATCCGTCGGCAGGATGTCGGCGATCTCGCCGATCGCCTTCAGGCGATCGGCGGGGTACTTGGCATTTCGTACGTCTCGCGGCCTTTGGATGTCGCCGGAATCCGTGACGCCATTCGGGTGACGTCGGCGCCGCTGGTGTTGGTCGGCCCCGGAGACGAAGCGGTGGTCGTTGGTGTGGCACGAAGCGGCCGCGCCGTGCGCGCGATTCGGGTGAGCGGCGATGGGATGCTGGTGCCCATCGACGGCGACGAGACGGTCGTGCGCGACGTCATCGTGCGTCTGGTGGGATCGACGCCGCTGGCACTGGCGCCGCTGTCACTTGCGGCGCCATTGGATCCGATGCGTTCGACGCTCGAGATGATGGTCGAGACGCGGTCCATGCCGCGTGCGGCCACACCGATCGCCGAACGCAACGTCTTCTCTCGCGTCGCACAGCTGCTGTCGCGAGACAAACGGGACATCGTCATCCTGTTCCTTTTTGCCGCGCTGGCGGGCGTGTTTGCGCTGACGTTGCCGTTGAGCGTCGGTGCCATCGTGCAGCTGGTACAGGGCGGACTGATCCTGCAACCGGTCGTGATCCTGATCGGGTACGTGGTGGTCGGCACGCTCGCGGCGGGCGGCTTGCAAGTGTTGCAGCTGCGCGTGGTCGAGCGCATCCAGCAGCGCGTTTTCGCGCGACTGGCTCTCGAGTTCACGTTCCGCGTGCCCCGCATCCGGTACGAGACGGCCATGCAGGAGGATCTGCCGGAGACGATGAACCGCCTCTTCGAGGCCGTCATCATCCAGAAGAGTCTGTCCAAGTTCCTGCTCGACACGTCGACGGCCATGTTGACGGTACTCGCCGGACTCATCCTGCTCACGTTCTACCATCCGTACTTCACGTTCTTCGGGCTGTTGTTGCTGACTGTCCTCGGGCTCATTCTCTGGATCTCGGGGCCGCGCGGACTCGAAACCAGCCTGATGGAGTCAAAGTACAAGTACAGGGCGGTGCACTGGCTCGAAGAGCAGGCCCGGGCGTTTCACGCGTTCAAGTTTGCGGGTCGGTCGCCGCTCGGTGTCCAGCGTATGGACGAGATCCTGACGGGCTACATCGCGTATCGCGACAAGCACTTCCGCGTGCTCATGCAGCAGACGGTCGCGATCGTGATCTTTCGGACGATCATCGTCGGCGGCTTCCTGATTCTCGGGACGCAGCTGGTGATCAGCCGCCAGATCTCGCTGGGCCAGTTCGTGGCGTCGGAGCTGATTATCGTGACGGTACTGGCGGGTGTCGAGAAGTTGATCCTGAGCATGGAGAGCATCTACGACATTCTGACGTCGGCGGAGAAGGCCGGCCACGTGACGGACCTGCCGTTGGAGGACAACGGCGGCAACGCGCTGCCGCCCAGCACCATGGGTATGTCGGTGACGCTGCGCGACATCACCTATCGCTATCAACCCGGCGCGAAGCCGGTGCTTCGCGGCGCGAGCGCCACCGTCAAACCCGGCGAGCGCGTCGGCATCTCCGGGTTCGAGGGGGCAGGGCGAACCACATTGCTCAAGATGATTGCCGGCCTGCTCGGTGACTACGAAGGCACGTTGCTGTTCGATGGCCGGACCCTGCGATCGCTCGACGTGTCGGTCTTTCGGGAGCAGGTCGGCCAGTACATGTCTTCGTCCGACCTCTTCGACGGGACCATCTTCGAAAACATCGCCGTCGGTCGTCCAGGGGTCGATCGCGCCGCCGTGCGTCAAGCGATCGAGGACGTGGGACTGACGCGTGATATCGAGGACATGTCGCAAGGCCTCGAAACGCAGGTCACCCACGGCGGGCGACGGCTCTCGAACGCCACCGCCATCAAGCTGCTCTTTGCGCAGGCGATCGCCGGTTCGCCTCGGCTGCTCATCATCGACGACCTCTTCCAGAACTTGCAAGGCGAGGACCGTGGTCGCCTGCTCGACCTCCTGACCGATCGCTCGCGTCCGTGGACCGTCGTGGTGGTCTCCCACGACCCGGCGTTGCTGGCCGAGCTGGATCGCGTGATCATCCTCGAGGACGGTGCCATCCGTTGCGAGGCCCCGCTCGGCGAACTGATGACTGATCCGTACGTCAAACATCTCATCGAAACGGGCGGCAAAGCGCCGGCGGAGGCGCGCTGAGATGCCGGGACTCACCAAGGAACAGTCGACGACGCCATTGCCGCTCAATACGGCGCGCCTGCTGCAGGCGCAGGCATCCTATCGTACACTCTGGATGTGGCTGGGAGGCATCGGGATCGGTCTCGTATTGATCCTCTTCCTGCCGTGGCAACAGAACGTGCAGGGGACCGGCATCGTCTCGGCCCTGTCGCCAGAGGATCGTCCGCAGACGCTGCCGTCGCGCATCGATGGGCGCATCGAACGATGGCTCGTCCCCGAGGGATCGTTTGTCCGCGCCGGAACGGTCATCGTCGAGATCAGCGAGATCAAGGACGAGTACATGGACCCCGCCGTGGTTGAGCGGACGCAGGAACAGATGAACGCCAAGGCGCAGGCCAACCGCGACAAGAGCGGGAAGGCCACCGCGTACGCCAATCAGATCGAGGCACTTGAACAGGCGCTCGTGCTCAAGCGTCAACAGGTGCGCAACAAGGTGCTCCAGTACACGGCGGCGCTCGAGCAAGCCGTGCTGGATGATTCGATCGCCGCGGACCAGTACCGTCGACGGCAGGCACTGTTCGAGTCACCCCTCGGACTCATCTCGCTGAATGACCTGCAGTCGTCCCGGCTCAAGGCGCAGGTGGCGGCCGCCAAGCTCGTTGAGAAACGCAACGAACTCGCCAATGCGCAGGTCGATCTGGAAGGCATCGAGGCGGAGTATCGCGAGAAGATCGAAAAGGCGCGCGGTGATCGTCTCGCGACGCTCGCGGAAATTCAGGAGGGCGTTGGCGAGGTCAGCAAGCTGCGCAACAAGGTGGCGTCGCTGTCCGTGCGCCGCGGCTATTACCAGGTCACAGCGCCGCAGGACGGCTACGTGGTCAAGGCCATGAAGCAGGGCATTGGCGAGTTGGTCAAGCCCGGCGATCCGATCGTCACCGTACAACCGCAGACCACCCGCCGCGCGGTCGAACTGTTCGTGCGCCCCATGGACGTGCCGCTGCTGCGCGTCGGTCGCAAGGTGCGACTCATCTTCGACGGGTGGCCGGCCTTGCAGTTCTCGGGGTGGCCGAGTGTGTCGGTGGGGACGTTCGGCGGCGAAGTGGCGGTGATCGATCGAGTGGCCAGCGCAAATGGCCAGTTTCGCGTGTTGGTCACGCCGGACCCGAATGACGAGCCGTGGCCGGAACAACTGCGTCTGGGCTCGGGTGTGTACGGATGGGCCGCCCTCAACAACGTGCGGGTGTGGTTCGAGTTGTGGCGTCAGCTGAACGGGTTCCCGCCGAGCATCGACATCAGCGAGGTCGAAGGCGCCAAACCCGCCAATGGGGCCGCGAAGAAGTGATTCGACGTCGGCACGATCACGCGGCGGTGTCTGTGGTGGTGAGGGTGGTGGCAACGATCACGACGATCGTCGCCACACCGGTCGCGGTACGCGCGCAGGATACGCTGTCCTTCCAGCGGTTTGCCGCGCAGGTGGAGTCGAACCACCCGGTGGCCGTGCAGGCCGGGCTGGTGCGTGCCCAGGCGCGAAGCGCCCTGCAAGAAGCGTGGGGTGCGTTCGATCCGAAGTTCACGCTGTCCATGTCACAAAAGGCCTATAAGGGCGAGCCGTACTACACGTATCTCGACTCGGCGCTGAAAGTGCCGACGCCGTTCGGTGCCGACCTCAAGCTCGGCTTCGATCGGACGGACGGCCCGAAGGCGAGTGAAGATCGATCGACACCGCGCGACGGACTGCTTTCGCTCGGGCTGTCGCTGCCGCTCGGCCAGCGCATCATTACCGACGAGCGGCGCACGGCGCTGTCGATCGCCCGAGCGCAGCGCGACATCGGCGACGCGGAACAGCAGGGCATGATCAACAAACTGCTCCTCGACGCCGCCAAGGTGTATGGCGCGTGGTATACCGCGTCGCAGCGTGCGGACATTGCGGAAGAGGGCGTGCGTCTCGCCCGTTTTCGATTCGATGCCGTTCGCCAGCGCGTGATCAACGGGGAGAGTGCGCCTGTCGATACGCTCGAAGCCTCGCTGGAGGTCCAGCGCCGCGCCGTGACATTGGCCGAGGCGGAGACGGAAGTCCGCGCCGCGCGGCTCATCGCGGAGTCGTTTCTCTGGGACGCCCGTGGCAACGCCGTGGCGTTGGGTGACAGCACGCGACCCGTGCTGCAGGGACTCGAGCGCACACCTGTCGATACGCTTCGCCTGGCCGGGTGGATCCGATCGATCGCAGAACGTCATCCGGAACTGCGCAAGGCTGAGGCGAAGCTTCAACAGGCGCAGGCCGAGCGGTTGCTGGCGCGACAGGCACTGATTCCGTTCGCCGAGGCGTCACTCGCCTCCATCGGTGAGCGCAATCAGTTGGGTGCACTGGCCGACAACGCGCGCTGGAGTGACAACTACAAGGCCGGTCTCGAGGTCGAGTCGTCCTTGCTGCTCCTGAAGGAGCGCGGCAAGGCGTCGCGGACGGGCCAGAAGGAAGAGTTTGCGCGTCTCGATCGTGACCGGCTGCGTCGTGACCTCGCCTACAGCGTACGCATTGCGCTCAACGATGTCGTCCTGCTGGAACGTGTCCTCGGTATCCAGCGGGGCACGGTAGGCGCGGCCACACAGTTGCGCGACGCGGAGCAGGCGCGATACTTGAATGGCGAGAGTACACTGCTCGTGGTCAACATCCGCGAACGGCTCGTGCTCGACGAGGCGGCCAAGCTGGCGGCGGTCGAGGGCAAGCTGGCTGCGGCGCGTGCCGCGCTGATCGTGGCGGTCGGCGACGCGTCGTTGGTTCCCTAGGTCAGGCGACCGGGGGGCGACCCGCGCTGACACTTTCCGTGCCCTCCGGCGTACGGGAGTCAGGACGGCGCTTCCGTCCGTTCAGGCACTTCAGACTTTCGACCCATGACAATTTTCCAGCGTATCCCCCGTGCGGTGCATCGCGGGCGCATCGTCCGTGCCTTCGCGACCGCAGGCTTGGTGGGTGGTGTGGTTTTCGCCGCCGGCAACGCCCAAGCGCAGTCGGCACGCCCGGCGGCGCTCACCGGCAAGCTGCAAGGCGCGTTTCATCTTCAGGTCACCGAACCAAAGGGTGACTTCGGCAAGAACACCGGCAACGGCTTCGGCGGAAGTGCCGTCGGGCTCTGGCGTCTCGACGAGAGCGGCATCGCCAACCTGCGCGGTGATCTCAGCCTCGTTACGTACGGCACCAACACGCGACGTATCGACCTGGCGAATACCGGTGGGCTGGTCAAACTCGACCTCCGCACGACCAGCAACATCTTCTCGATGGTGGTGGGGCCGCAGCTCGGTGGCACGGCCGGGCCGCTCTCTCCGTATGTGGCCGCGCTCGGCGGCTTCTCGGTCTTCTGGACCGAGTCGAGCGTCGAGGGATCAAACAACACGGAATCCTTCGCGAGCACGACGAACGCCAGCGACGCCGTGCTCGCCTACGGCGGCGCGGCGGGCATGACGGTCCGCGTGCACAACGGCGCGCGCCCGGTCCGCCTCGATCTCGGCGCGCGCTTGCTTCGGCATGATGATGTCCGGTATCTCAACAAGGAGCGAATCCAGGACGCCTTCGAGAATGATCGCGATCCGGTGCCCATCCGAGGCCGCGCAGACTTCGTCACGTACTACCTCGGCGTGAACGTCGTCCTCTACTGAACTGAGCGAGGGACGCCGCGCGAGTCGATCCTACTCGTCGGCGTCCCGTCGCCGTTGCTGTTTGGTGTCCGCGCGGCGCCGCTTTTCCGTCAGCCGCTTCTCCACCGATCCCCGCGTCGGCCGCGTGGCCTTGCGGATCGGCGATACCACCAGCGCGCGCGACAGAATGGCGATCAGGCGCTCGTTCGCGGCTCGCCGGTTCTGCTGCTGACTGCGGTACTCGCCAGCGACGATCCGAAGGGCGCCCTCGCCGTCCAAGCGGGAGGCCAGTCGCGAGGTCACGCGGGCGCGCTGCTCTTCCGACAAAGCCTGGGTGGTCCGGACGTTCCAGCGAAGCTCGATACGCGTGGCGCTGCGATTGACGTGCTGGCCGCCCGGTCCGCTGCCGGTCATCGCGCGCACCAGAAGTTCCGCGTGCGGAATCCGCACACCCGGGGCGACCTCCAATACGCCGGTTTCGGGGCTCAGCGCGTCGTCACGTCCGGACGATGGCGTTGGAGGCGTCATGACGGCCTCATCGCGGCGCCCGGCACGGCGATTTCGACAGCGTTGCCCGCAGACTCGTCGGCGTCGGTCGCTTTCCCGCGGGCGGTGCTTCGAAGATCGCGACGTACTCCTCGACGTCGGTCTTCGTGAACGAACGCTCGATGTAGCCGACCGCGCGCAGCTCACAGCGCAGCAGCGCAATCGGGGTGCCGTGTCCATAGGTCGGAC
>CAZMGX010000090.1:0-15069 GCA_964565915.1 uncultured Gemmatimonas sp. | reverse complement strand
GACCCCGGCAAACCAGTGCCGATGGGCATGAGATGACGTTCGCCGTCAACTATCTCGCCGGCTATCTCCTGACGCGTGAGCTCCTGCCGCTGCTGCGAGCGAGTACCCCGTCGCGCATCGTGAACGTCGCGTCACAGACGCAATCGCCGCTCGACTTCGCCGATGTCATGCAGGAGCAATCCTACTCGGGGCAGCGCGCCTACTCTCAAAGCAAACTGGCCCAGGTCATGTCGACGATCGACCTCGCGCGCGAGCTGTCGGGCACCGGGGTGACGGTGGTGGCGTTGCATCCGGCCACCCTGATGGACACGCACTTGGTGGAGGCCGCGGGCGTTCGGCCGCGCTCGACGGTCGACGAAGGCGCCACCGCCGTCATGCACGCGATCACCGACACGACGTTGGTCAGCGGTACCTTTCTGATCGCGATGCAGGCCGGACGAGCGAATGCGCAGGCATACGACGAGGCCGCGCGCGCGCAGTTGAAGGCGATCAGTGACCGGTTGATCGCGCGGGCGCGATGAGCGCCCGGCGCTCAGGGATCAGTCCAGCACGTCGCTCTCTTGACAGTGTGGCGGTGCAGACGCTGGTTCCAGCATTCCGTAGTCCGCACGCCCCCTCCGCCAACGTCCGCTTCATGTCCGTCATCATCCGCCGGTGCACACGCATGGCCTTCGCGCTTGCTCTTTCGGGCGCGACGACCTCCGGCTGCGCGCGGCCCGCGTCGCGCGTCTCTCCGGCTGTTGCGAATGCCTCGTTTCTGACGGCGACTGAGGTGCGGAACGGCTGGCGGTCATTGGTCTCCCTCGAACATTGGCGAGGCTACCAGTCGCAGGATGTGCCGACGGGATGGAGCAGCAACGACAGCATCATGACAAAAAGCGGTGTCGGCAACGACATCGTGTCCCGTCGGACATACACGGACTTCGAACTTGCGTTCGACTGGATGTTGGATGCCGGCGGCAACTCGGGCGTGTTCTATCGCGCGACCGAGGAGTATCCGAAGATCTACTGGAGTGCCCCGGAGTACGCGTTGTTGGACGATGCGCGGCATCCCGATGGACGGAACATCATCACGTCCGCCGGCGCGGCGCATTCGCTGTATGCACCGCCGCGCGGTGTGGTCAAGGCGGCGGGGGAGTGGAACAGCACACGCATCGTCGTCCGCGGCACCCGGGTCGAGCATTGGTTGAACGGGCAGCTGGTGGCCAGCTATGACTATGGCTCACCCGACTTTCTGGATCGTGTGGCCAAGAGCAAGTTTGCGCGCTGGCCGAACTTCGCGAAGGCGCCCACGGGGTTGATCGGCATCCAGGGTGACCATCGTGGGCAGTTGTCCTTGCGTCATCTGCGGATTCGGGAAGGTCGCGCGCCGTAAACGAAACACGGCGCCCCGGCATCGAAGGGGCGCTCACCGCGTCCCGTTTCCTCTCCACGTTGGAGTGCGCCGTGCCGATCGCATTCGTGTCGTCCGTCCGTTTTGTCTTCGCCCCGTTTCTGCTGCTGGTCTCGACTCATGGTGAGCGCAGGAATTCACTGGCCAATGTTCCAATCGCGGGCACCGTGGTGCCCACCGCAGCCATGAGCCTCGCGCGATACGCGCACACCGCCACGACCCTTGCGGATGGACGTGTGCTGGTGCTGGGCGGATTCACCAGCGAGGCGCAGGCGGCACACAGCGCCGAAGTATACGATCCCGCGGCGGGTCGTTTTCGCGCCCTGCCGCGCATGATCACCGTTCGACACAGCCATACGGCGACGGTCCTGCCGGATGGCAAAGTCCTGATCGCGGGCGGTTACGCGACCGGTTCGACGACAGTGGCCAATGCCGAACTCTTCGATCCGCGGACCAGTACCTTCGTATCAACGGGTCCACTCCGCGCCGCACGCGCGGGACACGTCGCGGTGTTGCTCACGAACGGAAAAGTCCTGATTGCCGGCGGTGTCGGCCCGGAATGGCGCTTCCTGTCGAGTGCGGAACTGTACGATCCGACGACGGGTCGATTCACACCGATCAGCGACATGACGGTGGCGCGCGAGAGTCATGCCGCGGTGCGGCTGCAGGACGGGCGCGTGTTGATCGTTGGCGGGCACCGGGGGCGCCGGGCCGACATCATCCTGTACGCGTCGGCCGAGGTCTTCGATCCGGCGGACAATCGCTTTCGTCGCGTGGGAGACATGCAGGAACGGCGACACAAGCACGACGCGGTGTTGTTGGCGGACGGTCGCGTGCTCGTGACGGGCGGTTCCGACGAGCGGGACGATCAGGGCGCCTACCGGTCCACCGAGGTGTTCGATCCCGCTCGTGGCACGTTCTCGGCCGCACCACCGCTGGCGCGACCGCGCTACAAACACAATGGCAGCGCGGTGCTGTTGCCGACGGGCGCGGTCTTGATTGCGGGTGGGGCCAACGAGGCGGAGGTGTACGATCCGCGCGCGGGCACGACCACGGTGGTTCCTGGCGCGACGCGGCTGACCGGCCAGTTCTCCGCCGTCGCGATGACCCGCTCGGGTCAAGTGCTGATCACGGGCGGATACGGGAGCGGGCAGGGGCCGCAGGCTTCGGCGTGGGTGTACCGACCTTGATGACGCCGTGGCGCGCGTTGCGACCGCTTTCGCTCTTCCCGCTGCTCGTGTCGGTTGCGACGTCGACGGCGATGGCGCAGACCCGTCTCGTGCTGCGCGGAGCCGTGCTGATCGATGGTCGCGGTGGAGTGCCACTGCAGCATTCACGCATCATCATCGACAGTGGACGTTTCGTCTGTGTGTCCGATCCGACGGGGTGTCCAGGTCGAGCTGGCGATCGCGAGGTGGATCTCAGCGGGAAATGGATGACGCCCGGGTTGATCGACACACATGTGCATCTGCCGTTCGCGAGTGCGCCGGCGGGATTGGCACGGGCCCAGCGGTTGCGATTTGCGCTGGGCATTACCACCGTGCGGGACGCCGGGTCACAATCGACCGATGAACTGCTGGCGGCGCGCTCCGCGGCGGAGTCCGCATCCGCACCCACACCACGCCTGGTCGTCGCATCGCGGGTGATGCCGGAGGACGCCGATCGCCTCGGTGTCCGATTGGGCGCACCCGTCGTTGCCCGACTCGCCGAAATCGGCGTCGATGCGATCAAGATCAAGGCACCCTTTGAGAACGGACTCTGGCAGGAAGAAGTCCGCGCTGCTCGCGCCGCAGGGATCCCGGCGTATGGACACACGTGGACGAGTCCGCACGACGTGTTTACGCGCGAAGCGGTTGCCGTGGGGATCAACGGGATCACACACATCACGTTGATCGCCGCAGGTCATCAACCGGATGGAACCGTCCTGACGCCACCGGATGCGGAGGATGACTTCTGGCCGTGGGAAAAGCGGCTCTGGCTGACGGCCGATTCCACGAAGCTGAACACGCTCATTCACGACATGGTGGCGGCCCGCGTCTGGCTCGAGCCGACGTTGGCGATGGAGTATCACTTCGGACGGCCGATCCAACCGACGGACGAGGTTCCCTTCCTGAAGGAGGCGCCGGGGATTCGCGACATTCTGCGGCCATGGCGCTCACGGAAGACGGTCGCCGTCCCTCCGGTCTATCCCGACGCGTGGCCGCGCCAGGCCGCGTTTGTCGGTCGCTTCATTCAGCAGGGCGGCATGGTCGTTGCGGGGACGGACGCGATCGCGCCAGGCATCGACCTGTATGAGGAGATGGCACTGATCGCCTTCGCCGCCAACTCGCCGATGGTTGGGCTGCAGGCCGCCACACGGAACGCCGCCATCGCGCTCAACAGACCCACCCTCGGGACCATCGAAGCCGGCAAGATGGCTGACGCGGTCGTATACGCCACCGATCCGCTGGCTGCACCGCGTGCGTCACTCCTGACTGAGCGCGTCATCAAGGGCGGCACGATCTATGACGCCGACGCACTGCGCGCGGAGTTTCGTGAGGAGTATCGGGCGAAGGTCTGGAAGGGATGGCGCGGTCGATTCCAGCGTGGGGCGCAACTGATCGCATTGCCGACGGTGTTGCTTGTGGCGGCCTTCTGGCGTGTTCGTTCGCGCCGCAAGCGCCGCCGCGCGTAAGGCATACCTGACCCGCGCGCCACGCCCGTTCGGCGCGTAGCTTCTCGTCGTGTCCATTCACGTCGTGCTCGTCCATCCGGAAATCCACTGGAACACCGGCAACGCGGGGCGTACCTGCCTCGCCACGGGTGCGACCTTGCACCTGATCGAGCCGCTCGGCTTCTCGCTGGACGAGCGCGAGGTGAAACGCGCCGGCCTGGACTACTGGGAGCATGTCGACCTCCGCGTGTGGCCGGACTGGGAGACCTTCGAGCGCGAACTGCCCACCTTCGGCGAGCCGTTCTTCTTCTCGACGAAGGCGACAACCCTCGTGTGGGATGCACCGCTCGCGGCGTCGACCGGCGTGGTGCTGATCTTCGGCGCGGAGACCCGGGGATTGCCGCCGGCGCTGTACACGACGTATCGCGATCGATTGGTCGCGTTTCCCATTGCGTCCTCGCAGGTGAGATCCCTCAACCTGTCCACCAGCGTGGCCATCGGAGTGTACGAGGTTTTGCGACAGCGTCGTCACAAATAGCGCCGCGCCCCCTCGCCGTTGTCGCCGTGGGAGTTGCCGCACGTGCCAGGTTGGCGACATTGTCACGTCCTACGATGACGGCGTCTGGTCAGGCACCGCCCGCGACCCACCCATGCACGAGGTGTTCGATGTACACGTCGATCGACAGTTTCCTGACGCACTGGCAGTACGAGTCTGAGGTGACACAGCGGCTGTTGGATCTGATCACCGATGACGCCCTTGGACAGGCCATCACCCCAGGCGGTCGCACGCTCGGACGTCTCGCGTGGCACATTGCGCAGACGCTTCCCGAGATGATGGCGCGCACCGGGCTGCACGTCTCCGGATTGGGCGAGCACGACCCCGTGCCAGCCACGGCGAGCGCCATTGCGCAGGCCTATCGCGATGCGTCGGCCTCACTGGTCGAGCAATTGAAGGCGCACTGGACCGACGCGACGCTCGCCGAGATGGACGACATGTACGGAGAGTCGTGGAGCCGGTCGCAGACTTTGATGGCGCTGGTCTCACATCAGACACACCACCGCGGACAGTTGACCGTGCTGATGCGCCAGGCGGGATTGCCCGTGGTAGGAGTCTACGGACCAGTCAAGGAAGATTGGGCGCAGATGGGCATGGAGCCGCCACCAATCTGAGCGATTGGCGCTCGGAGATTGGCGGCGGTCCGCTTCAGCGCGGCAGGGCCTGCTCGAGATCGGCGGCGATGTAGGCCATCACGGCCATCGCCGCCACACAACGCTGAACCTCGGCGGGATCGAGCTTGTCCGGCGTGTCCGCGTCCGTGTGATGGAACCAGAAGTAGCGCGTGCCATCGACGTTGAGACCCATGCCGGGAACGCCGGTCGCCATGATCGCCGCGATGTCGGCACCGCCGCCGGCCGCCTCGATCTTGCCGGCATTGATGGGCTTGAGCAGGGAGCCGATGGCTTCAATGATGGCACGCGCGGCCGGTGATCCCGTGAAGCCGAATCCGAGCGGTGCAAACACACCACCGTCGGATTCGATGGCCAGTTGGTGCTTCTCATGCTGGTGTGCGTCGCGATAGGCCGGACCACCGCGACCGCCGTTCTCCTCGTTGGTCCAGCCGACGACGCGAATGGTTCGACGCGGTGTGAGACCGAGCTTCTTGAGCAGGCGAATGGCTTCCCACGCGACCACGACGCCGCCGGCGTCGTCCATGGCACCCTGGCCGACGTCCCACGAATCGATGTGACCGCCCATCACGACGATCTCGTCGGGCTTTTCGCGGCCACGCAGTTCACCCATGACGTTGTGGCTCTCGGCGTCGGGCAACATCTGCGCGCTCATCTTGAGTGTCACGCGCACTTTTTCGCCGCGCTTGATCATGCGGCGGATCATCATGGCATCTTCGGCCGTCACGCTCGCGTGCGGAATCTTCGTCACGGTCGAGTCGTAGCTCATGTTGCCGGTGTGCGGTGTGCGCATGCTGTACGGGCCGGCACTGCGCGCCAGCGACGCCACCGCACCGGCCTTCGCCGCGGCAATGGCGCCGAGCCGACGGAACGATCCGTTGAATCCGTAGTCGCGCCACTCGGCATCGTACAGCACGATCTTGCCCTTGGCCTCGGCGGCGCGCGCCGTGAGCTCCTCGAAGGTCGCCACCACCATGACTTCCGCCGTAATCCCGCCCGGCGGGGTCGCGATACTGCCACCGAGACCCAGCATGGGAAGCAGCTGGCGCCTTGGTGCAATCAGTTCCAATGACTCCGCGCCACGGACCCAGTGCGGCACCATCACCTTCTCGCGCCGAACATTCTCGAGGCCGTCGCGCGTCATCGTGGCGGCGGTCCAGTTGATGGCCTGCTCGAGGGCGACCGACCCGGACAGTCGGTGTCCGAATCGATCGGACAACTCGGCGATGCGATTCCAGGCACCGGCCGAGTCCGCCTGCGCGGCTGCGATGATGCGATCGGCGATCTCCCGGTAGCGCGCCGGAATCGCGTCGGGGGACTGCGCTGGAAGCAGCGGCGCGGCAGACGCGAGCAGGAGGAGTGTGGCGAAGGCGGTGAGGCGAGGCATCGGCGTTTCCGAGTGTGAGGAGGATCGGACGGTGCTGTAATCTCTTCGCGCAGTGCCTTCCCGTCCAACCGTACACGGCCCCATTTTCTGCCGGCGACTTCAGCGCCGCGTTCGCCTCATGGGAGTGTGTCCCAACGAGGTCCATCACCCCCACGAAACTCTTCACATGTCCCGCGGAGCAGGTGGATGAGCAAGACGACATTCTCGTCGCACCGGATTGTCCCTGCCGGCCGCGCCATGCTGTCCTGCTCATGTCTGCAGCCGGACGGATGGATGAGCGTTCCGGTTCCCGAGGAGGAGTACGACCTCGATAACCCGTCGACGTTCATTCCGCTGCTTGTGTGCATGGCGCCGTACGGGGCCGTCGTTTTCTCGATTGCCGCACGACCATCATTTGACGATGGCTCCGTCCAGGATTGGGCGGAGTACCTGGTGACACAGCAGAACCTGCGGCTGGAACAGGTGCGCGAGGCACGCATCGACCGGATGCCCTGCATTCTCGTGGAGTCGACGATGGCCTCCGACGCCGGTGAGATGCGGTCACGCGCGGTCTTTCTCGAGGATGGGCGCCGGCTGTTCACCATCCAGGCGCTGGCGCCGGAAGCGATCTGGGAAAGTGTGCGAGCCGATTTCGACGTGCTTCTCGGCTCGTTCCGTTTGGATGAGCAACACGGCATCACGGCAGCGCCGATGCGCCTGATGACGTCGGATCCGGTCCTGGATCTGTCGGCGCTTGGTACGGTGCCGAGCCGAGACCGGGACGCTCGCGACGTGCCGGAGGTCGCGAAACCAATCGCCTCGACACCGGCACCGGCACCGACCGCGGATACGCCGGACGATGGGGCGCAAGAGGATGGCGGCCAACCGGACGACACGCCGGCGCAGGCACGCGACGTTGCACTGGCGGAGGATGCCGCGACGCTCGACCCCGACCACGTCATCAATGCACGCCTGCGCGACGCCGGTGCGGGTCTGGTGCCGCGCGTGCTTCACATCGCGAACGACGAGCAGTACGCCATTGTCGGTGCCGGCGCCATCGAAGCCACGTTTCATGTCCCATTCGGCTGGCACGTGATCGACGACGGTCGGCGCACGCTCGTTTTCGATCCGGAAGGCGGCGTGCAGATCAACCTGAATCTGCGCTCGGCGCACGCCGAGCAGATCACCGAGCTGCTGCAGGGAATCGGCGACGAGCTGGCGCGCGAGAATCCGCAGGCGCTGTTCATGAAGCTGGAGCTCATGGGCATGCCGTGCCTGGCGGTTCGCGACCTGCTCATTGACGGGGAGACGCTGGATCAGGCGTATCTGGCCCGCCCGTCGCATCGCGAGGACTATGCGCTCGTCTGCCGAGTGACGTCCGACCGCGCAAACATGGAGCGCGCGGTCAACACGGCGGAGGTCATCTTGCGATCGCTCGGGGGCCCACCGGCGCCCGACCCGGAATTCGCCGGACAGCCTGACTGGTGGCGCCAGGCAGTGTTGCTGGAGCGCGCGGACCGCGTTGATGAAGCTGAGCAGGTGATCCAACGCGCGCTTGATCACCTTGGCGTGTACTCGTCACTGGCGTGGCTGCACGAGCAGCGAATGGCTCGGCTGAGCGCGGAAGGTCGGGACGAGGATGCCCGTATCGCGAAGGCGCGCGCCATCCAGTGGCTGAACGCTTACGCGGGCTCCGCCACCAGCGGCGGTGAAGGCGCTGCGCTGTCGCTTGAACGCGACAAGCGGATTGCCGCCCTCGGTGGAGAAGACTGACATGCGTTTTGTCACCGACGTGTCGCGGGGGCCTCGCTGATGGCGCGCATCATCACGTTCATCATCTTCGGCGGATTCGGATTCGTGCTGCTGTATGTGGGCGTCACGCAGTTCGTTTCGCAGCGCCGGTTGCTGGCCAATGCCGAGCGGGTGGACGCCGTGATCATCCGCAGCGAGGTGTTCAGCAGCACCTCAGCGGATACCGATTCGCGCCTGCTGCGCAGTAACAGCACCACGACCCATCGACCGGACGTCCGGTTTCGTTATCGAGTCGGCGGAACCGAATACGAGAGCGATCTGATCCACCCGAACATCATCGTGACGGGGTATGCCTCACGCGAATCGGCGGCCGAGGAGTTGGTACCGTTTCCATTGAACGCTACCGTGCGCGCATACGTGGACCCCGCCCAGCCGTCGAAGGCGTACCTGATCGCCGAGGCGGGCAAGGGGCCGATCGTGTTCATCATCATCGGCGTGTTGCTGCCACCGCTGGCGTGGTTTGTCGGGAAGTACGTCTGACGGCGGGCCACCGAGGCGCGCCGAGTGGGGCCGGGTGTCGCTGCTGCTCAACTCAGCAGCATTTCCAGCTCTTCACGTCCCAACGTCGACAGCACGGACGCATCGGCGCTGATGATGGCATCGGCGAGGTCCCGCTTGCGCTCCTGCAGCGCCAGCACCTTCTCCTCGACGGTGTCCCGCGCAATGAGTCGCGCCGCAAACACGCGACGTGTTTGTCCGATGCGATGCGCTCGGTCGATTGCCTGCGCTTCGACGGCCGGATTCCACCATGGGTCCAGCAGGTAGACGTAGTCGGCGGCCGTCAGATTCAGGCCGACACCGCCGGCCTTGAGTGAAATCAGGAACACCGAACACGCCGGATCTTCCTGGAACTGCGCGACCACCCGCTGCCGGTCCTTGGTATCTCCGTCCAGATACGCGTACGCGATGCCGGCGTCATCAAAGCGGTCGCGCACGAGGCCGAGCAGTTTGGTGAACTGCGAGAAGACCAGCACCTTGTGAGACTCGGCCACGGCTTCGCCGACCCGTGACAACAGGAGGTCGACCTTGCTGCTGGAGTCGGTTCGCCGCGCGGGGTCGAGCAGGCCCGGGTGGCATGCGGCCTGTCGCAAGCGCAGGAGCGCTTCCAGTACGTGCATGCGGTGGCGACCGATTCCGTCGGGCCCGATCTGCCCCAGCAGTGACGTGCGATAATGGTCGCGCAGTTCGTCGTATCGGGCGCGCTCCTTTGCCGACAGCTCGACCAGCAACGTCTGCTCAAGCCGTTCCGGGAGCTCTGGTGTCACCTGCGCCTTCGTGCGGCGCAGGATGTACGGTCGGACGGCGCGGGCCAGCAGTATGCGCGACGCCTCGCGCATGGCGTGGCGATCGGCGGCGTCGCTGCCGGAGGACTCTTCGTCGCCCTCGTCGGTACCATCCTCGGGAGATTCGTCCGTGGTGTCGTCGATGGTGACGTCAATCAGGTCGCCGGCGACATCGGCACGGGCCTCCGGCCGATCGTCGGTATCGTCGATGTTCGCGCGCGTGGCCTCGAGGGTCGTCGGAGATTCGCGCACCACCGACTCGAGCGCGTCGAGCTGCCGAAGGTGCGCGGCGAAGATCGAGGCTTTGCCAAGCAGGCCGGGATTGAGGAAGTCGAGCAGGCTCCACAGCTCGCGGATGCTGTTCTCGATCGGCGTACCGCTCATCGCCACTCGATGTCGTGCGCGGATGATGCGCGCGGCCTTCGCCGACGCCGTTGCGGCATTCTTGATCGCCTGGGCTTCGTCCACCACCAGGTAATCGAACTCGATGTCCCGCAGCATCAGGGCATCACGTCGCAAGGTGCCGTACGTGGTGATCACCACGTCGTGCTCCGCAAGACGTCGGGAGTCGCGGTCCCGATCCGGTCCTTGATGCACCAGCAAACGCAGTGTCGGCGCAAACCGTGCCGCTTCCTGTTGCCAGTTGAACACCAGCGAGCGCGGCACGACCACGAGTGACGGTCCGGCCCCTTCGGCTTGACGAGACGCCAGCAATGCGAGGACCTGCACCGTCTTGCCGAGGCCCATGTCGTCCGCCAGGCAGCCGCCGAACCCGAAGGTGCGGAGGAAATGGAGCCAGCCGAGTCCTTCTTTCTGATAGTCGCGCAGGGTGCCCGTGAAGCTCGATGGCGGCTCGGCGGCACGGACCCCATCAAAGTGCACGAGTTGAGCGCGCGCGCGGGAGAACGCAGCGTCGACGTCGGGCTCCGGCAGCGCACTCAACAGCACGTCGAGAATCCCGAGCTGGTTGGCGGCGAAACGCAGGCGACCGTCGACGACGGTGCCTGTCGCCGCCAGCAGTCCGGTACGTTCAAGCCACGCGTCGTCGAGCACACCCAACGCGTTGTCGCTCAGACGAATCGTGCGTTCGCCACGGCGGAGGGCCGCCAGCAGTTCTGGCAGTCGTGCGGATGCGCCCCCGAATTCCACCGTTGCATCAACATCGAACCAGTCGATGCCCGAGCGGACCTGCAGGGTGAGCGGGCCGGCCGAGCGCATGTCGCGTCCGTCGAACTCAACCCACCAGCCCTCTCGCACGAGCTCGACGGCGGCGGCCATCCCTCGGGTCTCGATGATCCGCAGTACGGCGCGCGTCTGTCCATATTCGTCGTCGCGTTTGAAGCCAGCGCGCTCGAGGCGTCGCATGCACGCGACCTCTGCTTCGCGGTTCCGTCGTACGACCTGCCCGGCGTCAAGTCGTACGATGCCGGCGCTGGGTGTTTCGGCGGAGACGATGGTGCCGCCGTAGTTGAAGGCCAGCGTGGCAGCGAGTCCGGGCGCACTCCACGGCGTGGAGAGAATGGGACGTAGCGACAGCCGAGGTGTCGGATTGCGCTCGACCGTGTGCAGCTCGAGTTCGGGGGGCAAGCTGACCGGCGGCAATTGCGGCAGTGCGTACAGTTCCGTCAGCAGGTCCATCGCATCGGCGCGGTCGATGTCGCGCAATGAGCCTGCAGCCAGCGCGGTGCTGAGGAAGTGCGCGCCATGATCGATGACGCGACCGACGCGCCCATGTGCAATGAGCACACCGTCGCCGGTCCGCAGTGTGGGTTCGCCGAGCGATAATCGCTCGCCGTCGCGCTCGAGCCATCCAGTCAGGGCGTAGCGATCGGAATCCACGCCCTCCGACTCCACGGCGAGGTGCAGTGTCCACGGCGCCTCGCCGTCCCATGAGAGCGGGGATTCCGCGCGCATGTTCGGGGACACCCGCAGGCGACAGCGCCCGGATTCACACATCTTGCGCAGGGTGATGGCGACGGCATCGGCGGCCATGATGAACCGCTGCGGCGCGCGTGCCGTCTCATCGAGATCGAATTCGGTCGTGGCGCCCAGCAGGAGCTGCGCGATTTCGCGATCCACGGGATCGGGTGCCGCCAGCCACTGGGATCGCGACAAGCGCAAAGGGCGCGTCGGGCCCCAGCTGTCGGCCTTCTTGAGCGGCGACTGCACGCCGACTTCGACCACCAGCCCATGATCGCGTTGCGCGCTGCGGGCCGCATCGATGACGTAGACGATGCGTTTGTTGTCCGGGAACGCGGCGGGCACACGCCACTCGTCGCGCGAGGGCGACATGAGCGTTCGGATCGACCGCAGTTGGCGAACCCACGGGCGCGGATCGGCGGGCGGTGCGGCGACAGGCGTCGCCACCGCGAGTTGCATGGCCTGAAGGGCCTCCGTGCGAATCCGTTGCTGCTCCGCACGCAGCTCGGCATCGCGTGCTTGCCGTGCGCGTTCGGCCGCCTCTTCGGCTTCCCGCAACGAACGCCCTTCGGCCAGAAAGGCTTCGTCCGGGAGTGACGGTAGCGTGCCCGCGCGATCACACGACACCAGCACGGCCCAGATGTGCTTGCAGTTGCCGTGATCACGAGCGTACGCACAGCTGCACTGCATGTCCAACGCGCCGGCGGTCACCGCCCGGATCTGCACGTCGTACGTCGAGGACCCGACGACACGGGCTCGCGCCAACGACGGCGTCGTGCTGACGATTTCGACCCGACCCAATCGGACGTACTCGTTCCCGCGCGCTCGCAGGAGCGGGGTGAAGGTGGCAACGAGTTTTGGCGGAAGCGTCACGATCGAGAGCGGAACGGAAAGGGCCGATGCGTCGGGGTGCTACGCAATCTGCCCGAGAACGCGCGGGATGGCAGGTGGCAGGGGCATCTTCGCGCGTCTCACGGTCGACAGACTGGCGCAGGGCCGAGCGTGGCGCCGTTCGCGGCGGCTTGCACCGTCAACTGCTGGACTCGTGCAGGTTCCGTCGGCGCCAAGGTGATGCCCACGCGCAGCGCACCGCGGGCGCACTGCACGAGCCACTGCCCGCGCAAGGCATTCTCGGCCACGATCGGTCCGGCCGAACGACATGCCCCACCGGCGGCGTCACGCAAGCGAGCCATCGCCACGCCACGGCGCGCCGACGATTCGTCGAGAAAGAGGTTCATGGCCGCGATACTGTCGGCCAGGGCGGGCTGCCAATCTTGCACCAGTCGCGTCACCTGTTGCTGCATCGCCAGTAGCACGGGCGAGGGTTGCGGGACACGGGGTACAAGTCCGCCACTGCGGGCGAGTGTCTCGAGCACCTGGTCGATGACGCCACCCCAACTCGTGTACGTCAAGTTCCCGAGGGCCACCACGCCCACCCCGTATTCGGGGAGCCAGCGCATTTGCGAGCCGAATCCGGGCAATCCGCCCGAGTGTGCGACGATGTGCCCGAAGAGACAATTCTGGGAGGCCCGCAGTCCGTAGGCGTAGCCGCCACTGGTCATCGACATTGTGCCGCCGCCCATTGTGGCGCTCCCGCCCGCAAACCGCGCGACCTGCTGCATCTCCCGCAGCGAGGATCTTTTGAGGACGGGTGACTCCGCGCCATCCCGTGGCGGCCACGCATCGAGCATCAACGCGACCCAGCGACTGAGATCCGCGCTGGAGGTCAGCATGCCGCCCATGGCACCGAACGAACCATCCGGGAGCGGCGGCTCTTCGAGCCATGCGCCGTCCTGCAGCCGATAGCCGTGCGCCAGCCGATTCGGCGGCACCGCGCGCGCTTCCATCGTCGTCGAGGTCATGCCCAGCGGACGGAGCACGCGATTCTCGATGTAGCGCGCATACGGCATTCCACTGATGTTCTGGACGATACGACCGAGCAGGGCGAAGCCGAAGTTGGAGTACTCATAGGCAACGCCAGGCACGTTGGAGAACGGGATGCCCTGACGGATCATGCGCGCGAGGTCGTCATCGGTAGCAGCGAGTTGCTGGTCGCCCCACGGATTGTCCTCGGGAAAGCCCGCGGAGTGCGTCAGCAGGTGGCGTACGGTGATGCGCGGTGCATCGCTCGTGGGATACCGCAGGCCCTTCATCTCCGGCACATACCGTTCGGCCAGATCATCGAGGCTCAGCCGACCGGCATCCCGCAGTTGCAGGATGGCCAGGGCGGTGAAGCTCTTGGTCATCGAGGCAATACGAAACACGGTGCTGGTATCCACCACGGCGTTGGTGGGCACCTCCCGCAATCCGACGGCCGCGACGTGCATCAGACGTCCGTCGACCACGACGCCATAGGCGATGCCGGGCACACGATTGGCGGTGGCAAACCGACGCATGACGCTGTCGATGGCCGGCATGGCCCGCTGCAACTTGCTGATGCGATCAGCGTCGGCGAAGCGCGCCGGTGGGGCCACACTGGATTGTGCGGACATGCCGACGAGCGGGCAGCAGAGCGCGGCCAGTGCCGCACCACACACGCGGGCGGAGGCGTAAGTGCGTACGCCTACGCGTGCGCGAAGTGAACGTGGAAGGGGCAGCACGAGCAACTCCTGCGAAGGGGTGGGCGATGGGATCGCGATCGCCGGAACTGTCCTCACAGTACGATCACTGGCCGGGTCGCGCTATCCTTCGGCATGATGCCCATGCTGTCCGCGGTTCGACTCGGTCCCATGCCGGCGCTGATCGCGTCGCCACCCGGTGCAGGTGCAGGAACCGCCATCCGATTGCCGACTGTGCTGTGGTTCCACGGCTTTCGGTCAGATGCGTTGGCGCAGGCCGTCGAGCTGCAGCGATGTGCGGCGGCGGGATTCCTCGCGGTCGGCGTTGACGCCGTGGGACATGGCGCGCGGCGCGATGCGTCCATCGCCACGCGCATCGCCGCGGCGCCGGGTGGCGCACTGGAAGTCATGCTCTCTTGCGTCGACGCGACGATCGAGGAGTTGCCGTCGGCCATCTCCGCACTGGTGGCAATCCACCATGCGGACGCGAATCGAATGTCCGCGGTCGGCACGTCGATGGGCGCGTTTCTCATCTATCGGGCGATACAACGCGCCGTGTCGTGGCGCGCGGCGGTCGCGCTGCTGGGGTCGCCCGAGTGGCCGTCGGCGTTCGGCCCGTCACTCACACCCGTCGACGCGTGCCGTGTGCCACTACTGAGTGTGACCGCCAGCGACGATCGGAGTGTGCCACCGCTCGCGGCGCGTCGCTTCCACGAACGCCTCGGCCTCGAGGGACACACGCAGGTCAGCGAACCAACGCCGCAGGCGTATCATGAACTTGCGGGATCAGGGCACCTCACGTCTGCGGCGCATTGGGCGGAGGCGATGCACGTGACGATGTCCTGGCTGCAGCAGCACGCGCGCGATGTGCGCGAGGACGAGCGACTGGACGGGCT
>CAZMGX010000089.1:0-15364 GCA_964565915.1 uncultured Gemmatimonas sp. | reverse complement strand
CAGCTTTGCCGAACCCGCGACGATATCACTCAGTGGTGCCACGCCCGGATTCACGTTCACCGGTTTGCCCCTCACGATTGCCGGGTTGTTTGGCGTGTTTTCTGCCGGGGTCACGGTTGACCCAAGCGTTGCGCCGGGGGTGTACACGATCAACGTTGAGGCGCGCGGCTCGACTCAAGGCTTTTCGGCCTCTACGATCACGATCACCGTGACGAACTGACGGGGGATCAGATGGTGCGTCGGACCAACGGAACGGCATGATTGCACTTTTCACGGCGCTGCTGGTGGCTTTGCCGCAAGGCTGCGGCACGCCGCGCGAGCGCGACGGCGCGCCAGACCACTATGTGTTCTTCCGGCGCGACCATGAGCGTGTCGCCGATACCAGCTTTCTCAATCATCACCGCGTGGTCGGCGCCCAGCTGACGTATACGTGGCGTGAGTTGGAGCCGACGCGCGATCAGTATGCATTCGACGGCATTCGGGAGCGCCTCGCGTTCCTGGAGGCGCGCGGGAAGCGACTTTTTCTGCAGCTACAGGACGTCTCGTTCAGCGAGACGATGGTGACCCCGGACTATCTGCGTACCGATTCGGCGTATCACGGCGGAATTGCCCGCAAGTACGAAGCCGGTAGCGACGGCGTGATGCGCTTCGACGGCTGGGTCGCCCGCCGGTGGGACCCGGCGGTGCGCGCGCGTTTCGCGCGGCTGCTCGCGGCCTTGGCGAAAGAGTTTGACGGTCGTGTCGAAGGTGTCGTGCTCGCCGAGACGTCGATCGGCGTCGACGATCCCACGCAGCAACCCGCAGGGTATTCCCACGAGGCGTACGCCGTCGGTGTTGCTGACATGCTCACGGCGGCGCGTTCGGCGTTCCAGCGATCCTGTGTGGTGCTCTACGCCAACTTCATGCCGGGTGAATGGCTGCCCGCCGACGACCGCGGTTTCCTTCGGGGAGTGCACGCGCACGCAGCCGCGATTGGCGCGGGCGTCGGCGGCCCGGATGTGTTGCCGCTCCGCCCGTTTCAGCGCAGCCATGGTCTCGCGCTGATCGCGCAGCGACCGTCGGGCGTGGTCGCCGGCATGGCCGTCCAGGACGGGAACCTCGCCGACCAGGACCGGCGCACGGGCCAACGCATCACGGTCGCAGAACTCTACGCGTATGCCGTTTCGCCGCTGCGCCTCGACTATCTCTTCTGGGGCACCGAGGAACCGTACTTCACGGCGGACGTCCTGCCGTTTCTCCGCACGCTGCCTGGTCGCCAAGGCGGCGAGCAAAGACGTCAGCCGTAGGGGCGCGCGCTTCACAACCTCGAATCCGATCGATCCTACGATAGTCCCCGTCCAAGCGCCTCGTCGAAGTACGCGGCCACGTCAATGCGGAGCCCCTCGCTGGCGAAAAGCGGGCGCCACTCAAGGACAGATTCCGCGATCCGATCGGCGACGTCAGCACGAACGACCCGAATGGTCCGGCTCCAGCGGTCGACCATCCAGTACTCACCAACGCCGATTCGCCGATAGAACGTACGTTTCTGCTGTTCGTCGCGACGGCGTGTGGTGCGCGAGAAGATCTCCACTACCAACAACGGCGTCGGCATCTCGGCCCACGTGGCAGGCAGCGCCGGCGTGGTCGGTCGTACCACCAGATCCGGTTCCACTTCCGATTCGTCCGTGCGTACCACCGCCCGAGGCGTGTAGACATGCCCAAGCCGTTCGGCACTCACGTATGGCACGAGAATGGTGAGCAACATTGCGACTAGCCGCTCATGCGCCGGGGAGGGGGCCGGCGTCACGAACAACTCTCCGTCAACCAGCTCGTATTTGTTCCCGTCGTCCGGCAGCCGGTCCAGTTCGGCCAGCGTCCAGCCTCGCGTGGACACGATCGCCGACATGTTCGTCACCACTTTCGCGCACCCCGTACCTGCATCTCCCTCACGACTTCATGGTAGGCTCGGCGAGGGTGCCGAGTCAACTCGGCGGTCGCAGGAGGAGGGTTGCTACCCGTTTGGCGTGTTGCCGCGCATCCGCGACACCGCGATCAGTGCAATGGAAGCGACTCCGACGCAGAGCAGGGCTACGGCCCACAGCATCGGCTCGCCGGAGGTCCATGCCATCCGTCCAGCCACGATCGTGAGGACGGCGGACAGCGCGACCACCGCGCACACCCACACGCCCATCGATACTTCGTAGGAATGCTGGGCCCAGTACCGTGCGGTTGGGTCGCCGGTCTTGTCGGCGTACAAGCGGTTGGCCTGAACCCACTGGGAAAGGCCAATGGCGATCCCGATCATCACTTGCATCGCGGTCTGGCTGATGAAATAACTAGCATCGCGCCACAGGGGATCCGATCCCCACAGGCTGACCACGAGGCTGCCGAACGTCATGCAGGCCACCATCCCCACGACATACCGCGCGATGAAGCGGACTGGGCCTTTGGCCATCGTCTCCGGCCACGTCTGCATCCACCGCTCCGAGGCAGCCGTGCTTTGCTTGCCTGGGTCCGTCATGCGCCCACAGCCACCGGCCCACGCTGGATCATCTGCGGCCATTCGCGCAGGATGCGCCGATCGTCCGCCGCCTCGAGTCGGTCCCGCCGCTTCATGAGCCGACACTCCGTTGCGTACGCTGCCGCCACTGCCGCCTCGCCAACCACCACCCGAGGGCGAACATGGCAACCGCCTGACCAATGAAGACCCCCAGTGTGTGCTCGGTCGACGACGTGACTTCGCCCAGCCGAATGAGCACCAGCCGGATCACGACCAGCCAGAGCATCATGAAGGCCGTGTAGAGCAGGGCGTACTTGACGACAAATCGCCGTCGCGGGCCATTGTCCGCAGTCGTGGGGCACATGGAGGAAACCTCATACCGCCCCCACCCGACGTCAATCGATGTCTCTCATTACTCCTTACTCCTTACTCCCTACTCTCTACTCCTTACTCTCTGTTGCTCCCTGCTCTCTACTCATTACTCGAAGTCTCTACCAGTCTTCGGGTTTATCCATCGGCTGCCGGTAGTACCACCACTCCCCGTCCGCCGACCAGCCTTCGTCTTCCGCGTTGGCCTGGCCCCAGATGCACTCGTCCGTCGGCTCCGTATTGGCCACGAAGCGCACGTCGATCGCCTTCAACTCGTCCCGCAGCGGCTCCAGCTGCTCGCGTGCGCCGGGCGGCACGTTGCGAATGCTGCGCGCAATCAGGTGCCGCAGGTCCATGTCATTCAGGTAGTCGTCGAACGTGAGCGTGTAGCCACGTTCGATCTCGGCCACGACCTGCCCCCAGCGCTCGACGAGCATGGGCAAGGTGGGCACGGTGACGTGGGTGGAGGCACTCATGTGACGCTCATGACGAAGGACGCCGGTTGGCTTGACGACGAAAGTACGCTTCGCCGTCGTTGGGCTTGAAGAACGTGCGGATGGTGCCGTCCCGGTCGACGGCGAGGAACGCGCCCGTCGCACGATCGAAGCGCGAGATCACGCCATCCGACGGACGTACTGCTTCGAGGACGTCGCCACCCGCCGGAGCGTCACGAAGCGCTTGTGCCATCACGAGATAGTCCTCGATCGTCACACGCCCGAACTCGGCGCCGTGCTTCTGGTAGTGCTCCTCGAGACGGGCCCGATTGCGAAAGCCACGCGAGGCGTCGCCCGGTCGCGCCGTCTCCGGGCGCTGTTGGGCCGACGGGGCTTCGGCGACCGGTGTCTGCGTCGCAGACGTCGGCGGCGCCACCGGCGGGGTCGTCGCCGCCTCCGGGCGCATTACGAGCCAGGCGGCGACGATCAGCGCAATCAGAAACGACGCGATGCGGCGCATTGATCAGGGGGCGAGACGGGGGTGCACGAACGGCATGGCTTCACGCTCCCCGGTTACGCTGGCACTGTCAAGCGGCGCGCGTGATGAAAGGCCATATTCGGGGCATGTCTCTGGTCTTTCCGTTCGATCCCGACATTACTCGCGCCTCCACGATCCCGGCGCGCCTGTATAACGACCCCGTTTACCTCGAACTCGAGCGCGACCGGATCTTCGCGCGCACGTGGCAACTGGTCGGCCGAACTGACCAGGTGGCCTCAGCCGGCGACTACCTGACCGCGGAGATCGGCAACGACTCGATTGTGGTGGTTCGCGACGGGGACACCCTGCGCGGGTTCCACAACGTGTGTCTCCATCGTGCCGGCCCCGTCGCGCAGGGCTGTGGGCGCCGCCAGACGCTGCAGTGCCGGTACCACGGCTGGACCTACCGGCTGAACGGGACGCTACTGCGCGCGCCGGAAATGGAAGACGTGGAGCGCTTTTCCCCGGACGAGATGCGACTGCGCCCTGTGGCGGTGTCGACGTGGGGACCGTTGGTGTTCGTGAATGTCGATGGCACCGCGCCGCCGCTCCTCGAGGTACTCGAGGACATTCCGTCGCGCGTTGCACCCTGGCATTGCGAACAGATGCAGTTCGTGACCACGCGGTCGTGGGACATCAACTGCAACTGGAAAGTGTACGTCGACAACTACCTCGAGGGGTACCACCTGCCGGTCGTGCACCCCGGACTGCACAAGGAGCTGGACTACGACAACTACGTGGTCGAACCTCGTCGGTACTTCTCCATCCAGCACGCGCCGCTGCGTCCGGTGCCGGGTGGTACCACCGACCGCGCCTATGATCCGGCGAAGACTGCGGTCGGCGAGGCCGTCTACGTCTGGATGTTCCCGAACGTGATGCTCAATGTCTATCTCGGGCAGATGCAGACCAACGTCGTCATTCCCCTCGGTCACGATCGCACCCGCGTCATCTTCGACTGGTACGCGTCGACGCCGCCTGCGGATGAGGCGGCGCATGCCGAGTGGACGAAGTTGATGGCCTTCAGCGCCGAGATCCAGGACGAAGACATCGAGATCTGCGAGGCCGTGCAGCGCAATCTTCGCTCACGGGTCTACGATCGCGGTCGGTACTCGGCGAAGCGGGAAAATGGGGTGCACCATTTCCACTCGCTGTTGCACGAGTACCTGACCTGACGCTCCAACGATGACGACACTGGCTTAAACTTCGGGTGTCGTGGTGCGACCCGTCGCCGTGTCCGTCCCCCAAAATCGACCACCATGTCCGTCGTTGCTGATCTGCTCGAGCTGCTGGAGCTCGAGAAGCTGGAAGTCAACATCTATCGCGGCCAGAATCGCGATCTTGGTACCGGCCGGGTGTTCGGCGGCCAGGTCTTTGCACAAGCGTTGGTTGCCGCGCGCCGCACGGTGGAGGAGCCACGCGAGGCGCACTCCGTCCACGGCTACTTTCTGCGCGCCGGTGACCTGAAAGCTCCCATCGTGTTCTTCGTGGATCGGCCGCGCGATGGCGGGAGTTTCACCAGCCGCCGGGTGACGGCCATTCAGCATGGTGAAGCGATCTTCCATCTGTCGGCGTCCTTTCACGTGTCGGAGCCGGGTCTCGAGCACCAAGGCGACATGCCGGCGGCGCCGGACCCCGAGTCGCTGCGTCCCGAGCTCGATGTGCTGCGCGAGCGGGTCGACACGCTGCCGGCTTCACTGCGGTCGGTGCTGACACAGGATCGGCCGATCGATGTGCGGCGCATTCCCACTGACGCCAGCGGCCCTGACGGACTGCGCACGCGCGCACTCTGGTTCCGCGTGATCTCTCCGCTGCCCGACCCCACCATCGTGCACCAGGCGATCCTCGCGTATGCATCTGACTACGGCTTCCTCCCCACGTCTCTCGTGCCGCACGACGTGTCCTACTATGATCCGCGGCTGCAGATGGCATCGTTGGACCACACGCTGTGGATGCATCGAGCGTTCCGCGCCGACGAGTGGCTGTTGTACGTGATGGACAGCCCGGCCGCTGCCGGCGCGCGAGGGTTCGTACGCGGCGAGGTGTTCACGCAGTCGGGAACGCTGGTCGCCTCCGTGGCGCAGGAAGGCCTCATCCGCCTGCGCGATCCGCGCTGAGGCACGCGCCATCATGGTCATGCGACCCGGCGAGCGATCGCCGAGCGGAATCGCGACCTACCGCCCGGCGTCCAGTTGCGCGAGGAGCTTCCTGGGCGCCGTGCGGCGATAGCCGTCTTCGAGCAAATCACGGATCTCGGCCCAGTCCGGTTTCTGGTCCAACCACACGCCGACCCAGCCGCTTGGGCCGACGTACGGAGGCACGAAAAATCGCTCCGGTGCGTCCTTGACCATGAGGGCCTGATTGGCCGCCACCGCCTTGATCCACACGGCGTGACGACCAGCCCCGTGGTGATTGGTGGCACTCGCGTACATGGCAAACAGCTTGTTGCGGACACGAACTGTTGGTTCGCCCCACGCTTCCTGTTCATGCGCCTCGGGAAAGGCGAGGCACAACTTGCGCAACCGTACCAGCGGCGACGGCGGCACCGGACTAACGCATGCGAGCGAGCTGCGCCTCGGCAGCAATGGTGCCGAATGCGCCCCACTGTCCGGCCGCGACGATCCGTCGCAGCAGCTGCGTGCCCTCGGCGGTTCGGCCGTTGAACAGATGCCAGTTGGCGAGTCCGTACGCCGCGGAGGCGTCGGTGACGGCAAACGCACCGTCAGGCCCGACCGTGAGCGCCGCCTCGGGCGCCAGCTCGCCCTTGTACAGGAGCATGAGGCGATGGTAGGCCTGATTCTCGATGATCTTCATGTCGCGGTGCATCCCCGCCACGAGACGCGCCGCCTCCGCGTGCGGGGCAACGCGCTGCCGCTGGCCCGGGCCGTTGGGCGATCCGGCGTGACGTAACGACAAGTACAGCCAATGCGCGATCGAGACGCGACGGTCATCGTTGGTGGCCGCGTCGAACTCGCGGCGAGCTGTGGCCGCGGCCTTTTCGAAGTCACCTTGCAGATAGTACGCGAGCGCCAGATGGTAGCCGATGTTGGAGTGCAGCGTGCCAATGGGCTGGTTCTGCGCATTCGGCTGTCCGTCCGGCTCGACGATGTCCGGCTTGCCTTGTACGAGCTGCGTAGCCTTCTCCAGGTCGGCGATCGCGTTGCGAAACTCGCGGACCGAGATGTAGCGATGCCCACGATGTCGGTAGAGCCACGGATCGTTCGGGTACAGCGCGATCCCACGCGTGTAGATCTCGATGGACTCGCGCAGCTGCCCCAGGTAGCCGAGTCGGCGCGCGTACCAGATGATGGAGTCGACGTTGGTCGGCGTGTGCTCGTATGCCTTACGCGCCTCGGCGAGCTGCGCCTCGTATCGCGTGCGGACGGCGGCTGACAGCGGCAGCGTTCGTAGCGTATCGCCGAGGAGCGAGACGGCCTGAAACGTCGGGGCTCGCGGCGGCGCTGTCGTGGTGCTGCTTTGCGCGAACAGCGCACCCGATTGCGGCGCGAGCGGCGACAACGTGAGTCCGGCAAGGAACACCGCGATGGGGAACCGCGAGGGAACCGGCGGCCGCAGTAGAGTGCGCATGGCAGGGGGGAAGGGGAGAGCCGGAATATGAGGTTCCACCCAGCGCGTCGAAAGCACTCGGTCGCCGGGCCTGGGCTTTCGTCGCCGCGTTCCACACGTTCAATTGCGCAGGAATTCGGTCCGAGTCCAATGCCTCCCTCGTCCAGACGACCCATGTTGCTCACGCCTTCGCACGCGGCCGTGCGTCCGCGAATCCTGCGCTTCGGCGCGCTCGCGCTGCTGACTCTGGTGGTGCCGACGCTGCAAACGATTGCGGCGCAGTCCCGCCCCGACCCGGCGACCGTCACGGCGCCAGCGGCGGCCCCGTGGATTCGGGATGCGGTCATCTACGAGATCAACACGCGCACGTTCTCGAAGGCCGGCACGTTCAACGGCATCACGGCGCGCCTCGATACGCTGCGGGATCTCGGCGTGACGGTGTTGTGGCTCATGCCGATTCATCCCATCGCCGAACTGAAGAAGAAGGGCAGCATCGGCAGTCCGTATGCGGTGCGCGACTACTACGGTGTGAACCCGGCGTTCGGCACCAAGGCCGACCTCAAGCGTTTGGTGACCGAGGCGCACGCAAAGGGACTCAAGGTCATCATCGACGTCGTCGCGAATCACACCGGGTGGGACAACGTCATGATGCAGACGCGCTCGTATTATCGGCGTGATGCGCAGGGCGGCATCGTGTCGCCCTACGACTGGACGGACGTCGCGGCCCTCAACTACGCCGACGCCGGCTTGCGCAAGTATATGACGGACATGCTGGTGTACTGGATCAAGGAATTTGACCTGGACGGCTTCCGCTGTGACGTGGCGGGTGAGGTGCCGACGGACTTCTGGGAATCGACGCGCGCCGCGCTGCAGCAGGTCAAGCCCGACATCATCATGCTGGCGGAAGCGCACAAGCCCGAGCTGCTGGTCAAGGCGTTTCATCTCGACTACTCGTGGCCGCTGCACGCCAGCCTGTCAGATGTCCTTGCAAACGGGAAGCCCGCATCGCGACTGCGCGAAGAGTGGGAGAAAGAGGCCGCGTCATCGCCGAAAGGCGCGCTGCACCTCCGCTTTTCGGACAATCATGACGAGAGTCGTGCCATCGCCCGGTTTGGCGCGCGCGGTGCCTTGGCTGCGTCGGCGTTGATGTTCACGCTGGACGGTGTTCCGCTCCTGTACAACGGTCAGGAGGTTGGTGACATCACCGAGTCCGGCGCGCCGGCACTGTTCGAGAAGCTGGACGTGTTCTGGGACGCCGCGATGCGCCGTCCAGATTTCCCCCGTTTCTATCGCGACCTACTGGCCTTTCGCCGCGCGCATTCTGCGTTGCGCAACGGGTCGGTGCAGTGGATCAGCAATTCCGACACCGATCGGGTGCTGAGCTACATCCGCAAGGACGGCACTGAGGAGCTGCTGGTGGCGATCAACTTCTCGAACAAGCCGTTCACCGGAACGATCGAAGCGGCGGGGGAATTCACGGACGTGACGCCCCGAACCGGCGCTGGGCGCGTCGTGGGGTTGCCGGCGATTGCGCTGGATGCGTGGGAGTTCCGCGTCTTCCGGCGTGGGCGCTGACGGGACCCGCCGGGAACTTCGGGTGCCGGGGCCGGATACGTAGAGTACGCGTGACACGAACACTTCTTGGAGCAGGCAGATGATGAAGACGATCGGGACAGCACTGCTGGTGGCGGTTTCCGTGCTTGCCGTGAGGCAGGGCGTACAGGCGGCGCCTACGCACCGGCCGACGATGACGGTGCCGGCGGCCTCCGGGGCCGCCCTGCAGACCGCCGTCTTTGCGGGCGGATGTTTCTGGGGGGTCGAGGCGGTGTTCGAGCACGTCAAGGGCGTCAAGTCCGTCGTGTCCGGCTACGCCGGCGGCACCGTGCCCAATCCGAACTACGCGTCCGTCAGCGGCGGCCAGACCGGTCATGCCGAGGCGGTGCGGGTCACCTTCGATCCGGCGGTGGTCAGCTACGAAACGCTGCTCAAGGTGTTCTTCACCGTCGCGCACGACCCGACCGAATTGAATCGGCAGGGTCCCGACGTGGGCACGCAGTACCGGTCTGCCATCTTCTACACCAGTGCCGAGCAGCAGAAGATCACCGCCGACGCAATTGCCAAGCTGAACGCGGCGAAGGTGTACAAGAAGCCGATCGTGACGCAGGTGGCCGCGCTCGAGAAGTTCTACGATGCCGAGGGGTATCACCAGAACTACTTGTACAGCCACATGACGCAGCCGTACATCGTGTACAACGATCTGCCCAAGATTGAGGCGCTCAAGGCGCAGTTCCCGACGCTGTGGGAGTCGACGAAGGGGAAGTAGCGCGCGCCGTACTTCCTGGGTGGTTGCCGATCACGGCAATAGGTCGCAGGTTGGGTCCATGATGATTTCATGGACCCGTTGTTTTCGGGCGCGGATGCTGCCCGGCGTCGCCGTGATCCTGGCCGGCGGCTTTGCCATGGTGAGCGGTTGTGCGGACGCCCCGCGAACGGAGGCGCCGACGTTCGCAGCCTTCGTCGACCGCTATCTCGACGACTTCACACGACGGCATCCGTCGATTGCCGCTGGCAACGGCCTGCACGGGGCCGACAGCACGCTCGACGACTTCAGCGCCGACGCGATTGCCCGTGAGATCAGCGAGCTCAAGCGCGATCAGGCGGCCTTGCAGGCGTTCCGGCCGGAAGATCTCAGTGCCGATGAACGGGTTGACCAGAAGATCCTCGAGGGTGTGATCGATGGCTGGTTGCTGGAGCAGGAGACACTCCAGAACTGGCGTCGGAATCCGATGTTGTATGCCTCCGCACTGACCAGCGGCGTGCACAACCTGATGACGCAGGAGTACGCACCGGCGCCTGTCCGCATGCGGTACATCGTGCACAAGCTTTCGGCGCTGCCCGCGCTGCTTTCCGCCGCACGGGCCAATCTCGCCAATCCGCCCAAGCTGTTGGCCGAACGTGGTGTGGTGATGATGAAGGGCGCGTCGGGTATGCTGCGCAACGATGTGATGCTCGCGTTTGCGGCCCAGCAAGGCACGCCGATCGCTGACTCGCTGCAGGGGGCGCTGAACGCCGCCGTCCCCCAGGTAGACAGCTTCATCGCGTGGATGGAACGGGATCTTGTCCCGAACGCCGCTGGCGACATCGCGATCGGGGGTGACGCCGTGGCGCGGCGCTATCGCGCGGAGGAACTGATCGATCTCCCGCTTGATACCCTCGTCGCCATCGGTGAGCGTGAACTGCGCCAGGGACAGGCGGATTTCGCCGCAGCGGCGTCGCGAATGGCGCCAGGGCGGAGCGCGCTCGAGGTGTGGCAGGACGTGCGTCGACAGCATCCCAAGCGCGGTGAGGTCACGGCGGCGGCGCAGGCCATCGTGGATTCGCTGACGACGTTCGTGAAGGCGAAGGGGCTGGTCACGGTGCCGGATGGTGAGCGCGTGATGGTCAAGCCGGCGCAGCCGTTCGACTTGGGGTTTGCCTCCATGCATGCCTCACCGCCACTCGAGGCGACGCCACTGCAGAGCTACTACTACATCACGGATGCCAGTCCGGATCAGTCACCGGAACAGCAGGAAGCCTGGCTGGAGCGATTCAACTACGCGTCGCTGACCAACACGTCGGCGCACGAAGCGATGCCGGGGCACTGGTTGCATTCGCAGTATATGCGGAAGACCCCCGGCAAGGTGCGTCGCATCTGGATCGGGTTGAATCCGTTTCCGCAGCCATCGTCGGGGCAGGATGGCTGGGCCCACTATGCCGAGCAGCTGGTCGTCGAACAGGGGTATGCCAACGGCGATCCGCGCTATCAGATGGCGCAGCTGAGTGACGCGCTGACACGCATCTGCCGTTTGCTGTCAGGGATCCGTGTTCACCGGAAGGACTGGACGCTGGAGCAGGCGCAGGCCTGCTTCGAGCGCGAGGCGTATGTGGCCGCACCGGCCGCGCGGCGTGAGGCCGAGCGCGCGGTCTACGACCCGACCTACGGCGGCTACTTTCTCGGCAAGCGCGCGATGCTCACGTTGCGACGCGATCTGCAGGCGAAAGACAGCGCGACGTTCGACCTGCGCCAGTTCCATGAGCGAGTACTCGCCAACGGGATTGCCCCCGTGTGGGCACACCGCCAGTTGATGTTGCCGGGCGATACACGCCCGGTCCTCCAATAACGCGCACAACGAATGCCACAGAGCGGCAAGAAGGTGAGAGTCGGCGTGCTCGGCGCTGGGGCCTGGGCCCGCTTTGCGCATTTGCCCGGATACAAGCGTGATCCACGCTGCGAGCTGGTTGCCATCGCCGATCCGGTGGTCGAGCGCGCTCGCGAGTTCGCGCAGGAGTTCGGGATCCCGCACGTCTACGATTCGCATGAAGCGCTGATCGCCCGTGAAGACCTCGATCTGGTCGACGTCTGTACGCCGAGCGCGACACACTTCGAGCTGACATGGGCGGCGCTGCAGGCGGGCAAACATGTGCTGTGCGAGAAGCCGGTCGCCTACGACTATCGCGATACCCGGCGCGCCGCCGCGTTCGCGCGTGAACGCGGACTGAAAACGAAGCTGGGATTCACGTTCCGGTACAGTCCGGCCATGCAGTACATGAAGACCCTGATCGACGACGGGTTCGTCGGGACGCCGTTCATCTTCAACGGCTACGAGCAAAACTCACAGTGGCTCGATCCGCAGAATCCGTTGCGCCAGGTCGATCACACGGCCGACCAGAGCTCGATCCACGTATCGTCACTGGAAGGTTATGGGGCCCCGATCATGGACCTCGGCCACCTTTTCATGGGCAGCCGGTTCAAGGCGGTAGTGGGCACCATGAAGAACTTCATTCCTGAGCGGATGGTCCGCGCGACCGGCACCATGATGCGGATGAATATCGACGATGGAGACATCTTCATCGGCGAATTCGAGAACGGAGCCATTGGATCGATCCAAACGAGCTTCGTGACCGTGGGGAACTACCCGGGACTCGAAGCGCGTGTCTACGGCAGCAAAGGTGCGCTGATTTGCCGGCTGGTCGAGGAGAACGGTATCTGCGAGTCACTGAAGGCGGCGACCGCCGATCAGGTGGAGTTTCGCGAGCTGGATATTCCGGCAACCTTCTATCCGCCAGGGGGCTCGAAGACCGAGTCGTGGAGATCGTTGTTCTATGCCAATCTCGTGCACTCGTTCATCTCCGAGATCCTGAGCGACGGTCCGGAGAACGAAGGCAACTTTGAGGACGGAGCGCACGTGCAGGAGTTGATCAACGCCGTAGAGCAGTCGTTCCGGGAGCGCCGCTGGGTGTCGATCCCGCTCGCGGGCGGAGCGTCCTCCTGAGCGCCGCGCTCGACGCGTTTTTCGCGCACTACTACCGTCGCCATCCGGTCACGGCAACGTTCACCGGCATACACGAACACGACCACCGCTTGCCGGACTGGTCGCGCGAGGGACGAGCGGCCGAGGCCTCGGAGATGCAGGAACTCTGGCGCCGACTGTCGGACGAGCATCCGCTCCCGGCAGGAGGGCTGGGAGCACTCAGCGATGATCCCGTCGGACTCGACGCAGAGTTGGCACGCGCCAACCTCGATGTGCGATTGGCTGAGCATACGAGTGGCCACTTCATAGACCGCAACCCGGCGCTCTGGACCGGGGAGGCCATCTTCTCGGTGGTCTCTCTGATGATCCGTCCGTTTGCATCGGCGGACGCGCGACTGGCGCCCCTGGCGTCGCGTCTGGCAGCGCTACCGGCCTTCCTGCGCGAGATGCAGGCTTCGCTCACTGGGCCCGTTCCCGCGCTCTGGCGGGATCGCGCGCATCGCGAATGCCAAACGGCCCAGCAGTTGTTCGACACTGGCCTCAGTATGTGGTTGGCCCTTCACTCACCGTCCGGTGATCGCCACGCGGCAGATGCTCATGAGTTGCCGACGGCTGACGTGACCGCGCTGCAGGCGGCTGCAGCGGACGCTCGCGCGGCGTTTGCGGGCGCGGACACGTGGTTGGCCGGCTTGCCCGTCTCGGATGAGAACGCATGTGTCGCGGGTGAGTCTCTGCTGCAGCGCCTGCTCACCCGGGGGCACTACTGCGACGTCGCACCCCGAGCTCTGTTGGCTGACGCGGAGCGCGCCATGGTGGGCGCTGCGGCGCGTCTCCAGGAAGCGCTGGCGCCGTACGACGGTTCGTGGCCAGCGGCGCAGGCCGCGCTGGCCGCGGACGCGCCGTCGGTGGACGGGTACTACGCTGCGTTCGAGTCCAAGTGGCACGAAATCCACGACGCGGTCGTGGCTCGAGACGTGATCACGTGGCCCGCCTGGCCGATCCGATACGTACCGATCCCGGCCTGGGCGCAGACGGCGGCGCCGCAACTCTACTGGTTGTTCTATCGATCGCCGGCCCCGTTCGACGGCTACCGCGTCTACGACTACGTGGTGACGCCGATCGATCACACGATGCCCGCGGACGTGCAGGCGTCACGATTGGCCGCCTGGAACCACAGCACCATCACGCTGAATCATGTCGTGCATCACGGCGGCATCGGGCACCATGTGCAGAATTGGCACGCGATCCATCGATCGTCCTCGCGTATCGGGAAGGTTGCGGCCGTCGACGCGGCCAGTCGCATCGGGATGTTCCTCGGTGGCTCGATGGCAGAAGGGTGGGCGTGTTATGCCACCGCCCTTGTGGGTGAACTGGGCCTGCTGTCGCCGTTGGAGCAGATCTCGGAGCGACACACGCAGGTGCGGCTCCTCGCGCGCGCGATCGTCGACCTGCGGCTGCATCTGGGCGATTGGTCCTTCGACGCGTGCGTGCGCTACTACGAGTCGCGCGTGGGCATGGCGCCCGCCGTTGCGCTGGCCGAAACGACCAAGAACAGCATGTTCCCGGCTACGGCCGTGATGTACTGGTTGGGTACGCAGGGCATCATGGACCTGCGCCGGCGCCGTCACGAGCAACTCGGCGACACATTCTCACTACGCCACTTTCACGACGATCTGCTGAGCCGCGGTGCGATCCCGGTTCGACTGGTCGCCCAGCTCATGGGGAGTCCCGCATGACGCGCACGCTCGTCTCTCGCGTGGCCGTGGGTTTGCTGTTGATCGGACTTCCTGCGTGCGGTCGCGGCGGCGACTCCGCGCGCGGCGGGCCGTCGAATGATCTGCTGATCGTCGGGTACGATCGTCAACCGGATACGATGAACCGCTACGCGACGCACATTCTCGAAGACATCGAGTCGTGCGTCGTGGAAGGCCTCGTCGTGAACGACGAGCGGATGAACATCGTGCCGGTGCTGGCGTCCGAGGTGCCCACACTGGAGAACGGTGGCGTGGTCCTGCGCGATGATGGTGGCATGGACGTGATCTGGAAGCTGCGCCCCGGCGTGCGCTGGCACGACGGGGTGCCCCATACCTCCGCCGACGTCAAGTTCACCGTCGATGCGATCAACAAGGGGGACTGGAAGCCGGAGAGCGTCGACGGCTTCGATCGCATCTCGTCCGTCGACACCCCGGATTCGCTCACGGCGGTCGTGCACTACAAGGAGGTCTACGCGCCGTACCGGCTGCAGTTCGTACGTGGCACGCTGCCGAAGCACGTGCTTGCGGGCCGGGACCTGAATACTGCCAACGACTACAACCGTACACCGCTCGGTACGGGCCCGTACCGGGTCGCCGAGTGGAAAACGGGCGAGTACATCCTGCTGGAGCGCGTGGAGAACTACTGGCGCGGCGCGGAGTATCCGAAGATCCGCCGTGTGCTGTTCAAGTTCCTGACGAATACGACGACCCGCATCAACCAGCTGACCGCCGGTGAGGTGCATATGGTGGCGCTCGTGCCGTGGGACAAGGTCCGCGCACTGCGTGCGGTGCCGGGGCTGCGGCTGAATCAGGTCGTCGGGAATGGCTATGAACATGTGTCGCTCAACCAGCGCCGGTTTGCGCCGTTTCGCGAGCTCGCCGTCCGGCAGGCGCTGGCGCATGCGGTGAATCGCACGCTCATCGTCTCCACCCTG
>CAZMGX010000088.1:0-15375 GCA_964565915.1 uncultured Gemmatimonas sp. | reverse complement strand
CAGGGCACGATGAACAACATCACGATCGGTGGTCCGGGCTGGAGCTTCTACGAAACACTCGGCGGCGGACAGGGGGCCAGCACGCGCGGTGATGGACCGGACGCCGTGCATGTCGGCATGAGCAATACGCGCAACACGCCGGTCGAAGCGCTCGAACGCGCGTATCCACTCCGCATCAGCGAGTACGCCATACGGCGCGGCAGCGGCGGTGCGGGCACGCACCGGGGTGGCGACGGCGTCGTGCGCCGCTACCAAGCCCTCGGCGAGTGCACCGCCACGCTGTTGACCGAGCGTCGCACAGTTGCCCCGGGCGGATCGAATGGTGGCGAGGACGGCGCGTGCGGTCGCAACGCCGTGAACGGCCGGGCACTGCCGGCGAAGTGCCGCATCACCATGCAGCGCGAGGACGTCCTGACCATCGAGACGCCCGGTGGCGGAGGCTGGGGCCCCCGGTAGCGTCGATGCTCACACGTCGATCGCCGCCGCCGCCCACTCGGTCGGCTGGTCCTTGAACGACAGGACACGATCGAGCGAGACCATCACGCGCGACCCGTCTCGCCGCAAGGCAAACCGATCGAGTGGACTGGTGCGGCGACGCCGACGTTCGTGCCATCGGTGGCAAAACGGGCTTTGTGCTTCGGGCAGTACAGGTGCTGGCTGTCCGGCTGCCACTCGAGCGTGCGACCGCGGTGCGGACACTCGAGGGAAAACGCAAACACCTTGCCGTGTGTGCGAACCAGCACCAGCCCGTCGCGCGTGTCGACCGACACGCTATCCGTCGAGGGAATCGCGTAGCCACGTTCGCGGCCGACCGCCGTCGTCGGCGTGATCTCCCGGACCGTGTCCGCGAGCGCGCCATTCGGCGCCAATCCCTGCGCCGCGACGACCGCGGCGGCAAACAGCGCGACATCGCGCAGGAACGTTCGTCGGTCGGATGACCGTCCGCACGTGTGACCCTCAAGCGTCTCGGGGGAGGTGGCCGCGTAGGGCCGGATTTCGTTGGTGCGCATGGCAGGGCTCGGTCGACGGGGCAGATGCGGCGGCGGGTATCTCCCACCGCGTCGACGGCAAGCTCGTCATGCCATTCCGGTCGCACCATCCGACATCTGTGTCGACGCGGCACGTCGGCATGAATGTCGGATGGTCTGCGTCATTTGCCGGATACGTCCAGGCAAGCGCACCACCCAGCCGTCAGCCGGCGGCGCCCGTCTCTGAAGGCTCGTGACGCGTGGACTGCAAGGCGCCTGACGGACAGCGCGCGACTTGTGCCGCGATCAGATCGGCCGGCGCGGCATCGGGATCGATCCACCGTTTCCGCTTGACGTCGAAGACCTGCGGAAGCCCACGCAGACACCGCGCCGAATGCGTGCATCGCGAAGGATCGAACGTGACCGTGATGGTTTCGGATGAATACGTCTGCAACCGATCCGACATGACGCGGCTCCCGGACAAATGGCGATGAAGGTGGTGACGCACCCTGATGGAAACTGCGCGGGGGGCCATCCGCGCGCAAAGGGCCTACCCGACCACCACGGGCGATCGCTCGGTCGCGCCCATCACGCGCAAGGGTGATCCGGCAGCCGACGCAAGCGATCGACAGCGTGTCACGATCTCGTCGACCTGGTCATCCGACCGTTCGGGGTGGTGATGGGTCAGCAGTAGAGTCCCGGCCTCGCACGCGATGGCGAATCGTGTCGCCTCTTCTGCCGAGGAATGTCCCCAGCCACGGTGCGCGGACAGTTCATCGTCGACATACGTCGCATCGTGAATAAGCACCGGGACCCCGCGCAGTGCCGTCGCCAGACGCCGACGCCACGCGTTGATCGCGTTCTCCTCGTTCCAGAGGGCGAGTTCGTTGTCCGGTGCATAGGCGACAATGGGGCCGGTGCGGTCGTCCACGCGCAATATGACCGCACCGCCGGGATGCTGCGCCGGGAGGGCGACGACGCGACAGCCGTCACTCACGATGTACGTGCCGCTGTCATCGAACCCATCGACCGTGATCGCGTCGGTCAGCCCATCGAGGGTCGGGAAGAGCGGCGCGGTCAATTGCTGGTTCACAAGCGTGCGGAGCGACGCCGAATCAACGGCGCCCGCTGCGATCCGCACGTGATGAGAGCGTGTAACGAGCGGCGCAAAATGGGCGAGCCCGTTCACGTGGTCCCCGTGTCGATGCGTGAGCAGCACGGTCACCATCGGACGAGCGCCCGCCACGGACGGTGCGGCGGGCGGAAATGTCAGGCCGAGCGGGTGGAGCCCGGTGCCGGCATCGAGAATGACGCGCGCGCCGTCGGCCAATTGCACGTCGAGGCACGACGTGTTGCCCCCGTAACGCAGGGTGCGATGGCCGGGGCTGGGGCAGGTGCCTCGAGTGCCCCAGCACTCGAGGCGGGCGCGCGACAACGTCAGTCGACGATCAGAGTTGCGGTCGCGAGCGTGCCTCGAGCGCGCGTCGGTCCACGATCGTCACGATCCGTCGCGTCACCGACAGCATGCCGCGCTCCTGGAACTCAGCCATGGCCCGCGAGACCGTCTCTCGGCTGGCGCCGATCATCTGGCCGATCGTCTGGTGCGTGAGCTGCTTGACGAGCGTCGCCGGTTCGCCGGGTGTCGCGTGCTCGAGCAGCACCTTCGCCACACGACCGGGGACATCGAGCAGGACCAGACTGCCGATGGTCCCGTCGGCCTGCCGAAGCCGGCGGGACAGTTCGATCATCAGGCCCCAGGCCACTGACGGGGACTGCTCGACCTTACGCCGGAAGTCGGCCCGCCGGAGCACCAACAGGCTGGACGCGTGGGTGGACACCACATGGGCCGACCGCGGGCGGCCGTCAATCAGGGACAGTTCGCCGAAGTGTTCGCCCACGCCCAGCACATTCAGGATCACCTCACGACCATCCTCGCCGATGAGCACCACCTTGACTTCGCCCGATCGGACGACGAACAGCGCGTCACCGGGATCACCCTCGCTGACGATCATCGCGCCCTTGGCAAACCGCTGTTCGCGCGTCAGTTCGGCGAAACCACGCACCGAGGCGCGATCGAGTTCACGAAACAACGGGACCGTGGCCAGGAAGTCGGTCACACGTTCGAGCGACACGCTCATGTTGGCCGGCGTGAAGCGGAGTGGAGTCATGCCAAAGGTTACCATGCAAGGAGCTCCTCGGGGCCGAAAGTGCCCCTCGTAGATACGCCAAACTACGGCGTCGAGCGAGAATTGTCCGGGGTGCCACCAGACACCCAAGGGTCCGAAGCGCCTGGTACGTGCGCGCAGGACGACCAGTTATCTTGTGCTGCTACCCCGCTGTGGCGCACTTGATACACCGAATCGAACCCGTACTGCTCCGTTCTCGTCGCACGATGCGATGCCGGTCACCAACGGTGCCGTGACCGGTGTCACATACCCGATCCCTCTGATGCTGAATCATCTTCGTGAGCGTACGGCCGAGGCGCTGAATCGCGCGATCGAAGTGGAGCAGTTGCTGGCAGATCCCGAGACGGTCAAGGATGCACCGCGTCTGGCCGCGCTCGGTCGCGAGCATCATCGATTGGCGGAGGTCGTGACCAAAGCCAACCGACTCGCCAAGGCCGAGCAGGAACTCGCCGATGCGCGCGAGATGGCCGAGGGCGATGACGCCGACTTTGCGGCCGAGGCGCGCGCCGAAGTCGATCGGTTGCAGACCGAGTGTGCCGCACTCGAGAAGGCCTTGCTGCCACTGCTCATCCCGCGAGATCCGCTCGACGATCGCCCCGCCATCGTGGAAATCCGCGCCGGCACCGGTGGTGACGAAGCCGCGCTGTTCGCGGCCGATTTGCTGCGCATGTACACGCGCTTCATCGAACGTCGCGGCTGGCGCATCGAGGGGATTTCACACTCCGACGCGGCCCTTGGCGGCATCAAGGAAGCGGTCTTCAAGGTCATCGGAGACGGCGCATTCGGTGTGCTGCGGTGGGAGTCCGGTGTCCATCGCGTTCAACGCGTGCCCGCGACCGAAAGCCAGGGTCGCATTCACACGTCCGCTGCCACCGTCGCCGTGCTGCCGGAAGCCGAAGAGGTCGATGTGCGTATCGAGGACAAGGACCTGCGCATCGATGTCTTCCGCTCATCGGGTCCTGGTGGACAGAGTGTGAATACCACCGATTCCGCGGTGCGGATCACGCACATCCCGACGGGTCTCGTGGTCTCGCAACAGGACCAGAAGTCGCAGCTGCAGAACAAGGCCAAGGGCATGGAGGTGCTGCGCGCACGCTTGCTCGACTTGCGTCTCTCCGAGCAGGAAGCCGAGCGATCGCGACTGCGAAAGTCGCAAGTGTCGACGGGTGATCGGTCGGCCAAGATTCGCACGTACAACTTTCCGCAGGGACGTGTGACCGACCATCGCGTCGGCGTCACGCTGTACGACATCGATCGCGTGATGGGCGGCGACCTCTCGGCGTTCCTCGAGGCGTTGGCCCTGGCGAACGCCGAAGAAAAACTCAGCGACTGACGTGCGGGCACTGGTCGAAGAGGTGGCGGCCGTACTCGCGGCGTCGGCGTCGCTGGATGACGAGACGCGCGCCGATGCGGTGCGAGAGGCGCGCCTCCTGGTCGCCGGTGCGCTGGACTGGTCGCCGGGTGAGTTGGCTCGGCGCATCGACCAGCCACTGGCCGACGAACGGGCGCTACCCCTGCGCGATCGTCTCCTGACGTTCGCAGCGCGCCGAGCGCGCGGCGAGCCGCTGGCCTATGTGCTGGAGGTCGTCCATTTCCGCGACCTGACGCTCAGTGTCGATGCCCGCGTCCTCATCCCGCGTCCGGAAACGGAGGTGGTCGTGGAGGTCGCGTTGCAGCAGACCCGGCCACAGAGCGGTGGTGTGGCGGTCGACATCGGCACCGGCTCAGGTGCGATTGCGATCGCCCTGGCCACCGAGGGGCGTTTCGATCGGGTCATCGCCACCGACATCTCCGTCGATGCGCTGGCCGTAGCCGAGCGCAATGTCGCCCGCGCCAAGCCCGCCGTACCCGTCGAACTGAGACTGGGGGCAGACTTTGCTCCGCTCGACGGGGTGTTGGCCCGTGTGATTGTCTCGAATCCTCCCTACATTGCGTATGACGAGGCGGGGGCCCTCCCGGCCAGCGTGCGCGACTGGGAGCCGGCCGCGGCCCTTTTCGCACCTGATGGGGGCATGGCCCGCTACCACGTGCTGTTGGCGAACGGCGCTCGGTATCTCGAGCCGACCGGCCTGGTCGTGCTTGAGGTCGACGCGCGTCGGGCGGTTGAAACGGCAGCGCTGGCAACGCAGTACGGCTGGGATACAGTCCAACTTGTTCGTGACTTGTCAGGGCGGGATCGGGTGTTGGTGGCCCGGCGTCCCCCGGCCTGATGCCCCGACGGCGCGTGGTCGCTGCAGTCACCACACCTTATTCCGGACCAGAGGCCCGGTAACATGCTCGAAGACAAGGCGAAGGACCTTGGCCGCACGATCGGCCAGAGCGACGAATACAAGGCCGTCAAGCGTTCCAGTGAAGCGTTGAACGCCGACCGCGACGCGACCACGGTGCTCCGGCAGATGGAGAAGATCCGGACCGACGCGCAGGCCATGATCGACCGCGGCGAAGAGCCGACGGCAGAGATGGAGCAGCAACTTGATGCCCTCCTGCAGCAGGTACAGGGCAATCCGGCCTACCAGCGTGCGATCTCGGCGCAGGACAACTTCGACAAGCTCATGCTGCGCGTGAACCAGTGGATCGCCGACGGCATCCGCGCGGGCGCGACGAGCCCGATCATCCTCGCCTGAGCATCGGCGCACGCGTGAGCGACACTGCGTCGGATCATTCGTCGCGTCGCGGCCTGCTGATCGTCCTTGAGGGCGGGGAAGGGGTCGGCAAGACCACGCAGTGGACTCGCCTGACGGCGGCGTTGCAGGCGACATCCGCTGAGGTGGTTCCGCTGCGAGAACCCGGCGGGACGCCCGCGGGCGACGTGCTGCGCAGTGTCCTCCTCGATCCCGCGTCGGATCTGACTGCGGAGAGCGAAGCGCTGCTGTTCGCCGCATCACGCGCGCAGCTGGTGCGTGCGGTGATCAGTCCCGCGCTGGCTCGGGACGCTGTGGTGCTGGTGGATCGGTTCCTGCTTTCGACCTACGCCTATCAGGGGGCCGGACGTCAGCTGCCGATGGAACCGTTGCGCCAGGCCAACCGCTTGGCGACCGGTGGACTGGTTGCGGATGCCACGCTGCTGCTGTCCATGCCGCTCGAACAGGCGATGGCGCGTATGGAAGCTCGTGGCGAGACGGACCGCCTGGAGCGCGCCGGACTGGAGTTCCATCGCCGGGTCCAGCGCGCCTTCGAGGAGGCCGCCAGCCCGGAGTGGCAGAACCGTCACCCCGAAGTCGGTCCGGTGTATCCCATCGTAGCCTCTGGCAGTCCCGAGGCGGTGACGGCGCGCTGCGTCGAGCAGTTGTTCACGTGCTTTCCCACGCGTTTTGCAGGAGCGATGTATGGCTGAGGAACTTCCCGACACCCCGCGGCCGAGCCGACGGCGGTCACGGGCCGTGATGGCGACGGGCCTCTTCGTCGGGTTGTTGACACTCGGTGGGTGGTGGGCCGGACACGACATCGCGCCCGCCTCGCCAGCCCCGCGCCGCCCGCTGGGTGGCGCCCGGTTGTTCGATCAGGTGCTTGGCGCCGTCGCCACACGCTACGTCGACTCGCTGGACGCGTCCGCCATTTATGACAAGGCGGTCGCTGGCCTGCTGCGCGAATTGAAGGATCCCTACACGACCTTTTTGGCCGAAGACCGGCTGCGCCGCCTGAACGAGCAGATGAGCGGCACGTACGTCGGTGTCGGCCTGCAGATGGACATTCGTGACGGCTGGCCCACGGTGATCGAGCCGGTGGTGGGTGGCCCCTCGTTCCGCGCGGGCATCATCGCCGGCGACCGCCTCGTCAAGGTGGCCGGTGAACCCACCAAGGGCTGGACGCGCGAAGAAGCCTCGAAGGCCTTGCGCGGCCCGCCGGGCTCGAAGGTCGCCTTCGAAATCGAACGCGGCGACCAGCGGGTGACGATCACGGTGCAGCGCGATGCCGTGCACCTGCGCGCGGTCACGCGCGTGACGTTGCTGCCCAACATGGTCGGGTACGTCGACCTCAACGTCTTCAACCAGACGACGTCGGACGAATTGCAGGCCGCCGTCGACTCACTGATCCTGCGTGGTGCGCGCAGCCTCATCGTCGATTTGCGCGGCAATCCCGGCGGATTGCTCGAGCAGGGCGTCGGGGTCGCCGAGCTGTTTCTCGATCGTGGGCAGGGCATCGTGCAGCTGCGCGCTCGCCCGGGGCAGCCACCGCAAACGCTCAGCGACACGTTCCCGCAGCGTTGGCCGACGATGCCGGTCGCCGTGCTCATCGACCGCGGAAGCGCCAGTGCGTCGGAAATTGTCGCGGGTGCGTTGCAAGACCACGATCGTGCCCTCATCGTCGGTCTCACGTCGTATGGCAAGGGCAGTGCCCAGAACGTATACCCGCTGATCTCCGGGGGCGCGTTGCGGCTGACGACGGCGCGCTGGTACACGCCGGCGGGCCGCAGCATCAGCAAGCCGCAGCCACGCGACCCGGACGACGAAGTCGATACGGAAAACGCCGTGGCCCTTCCCAGCGATACGCTGCGTCCGCAATTCCGCACGGACGCCGGACGCACCGTCCTCGGCGGTGGCGGCATTACGCCAGACGTGCAGGTCGGCGACTCGCTGACGCCGCTGCCGGTGCAGCAGTTGGCGCGGGCGATGGGGAAACACCTCGCCGCGTATCGTGACGCGCTCGCGAAGGAAGCGAACCTGATGAAGTCGAAGGTGAAGTCGCCCGACGCCCCCGTCACGCCCGACATGCTGGACGCGGTCTACCGCACGCTGGTGCAGGCCAAGGTCGCACCCGATCGCAAGATCTTCGACAACGCGTCCGTGTGGGTCGCGCGCTCACTCGGCTACGAAATGACGCGCGTCGCGTTCGGCCCGGAGGCGGAGTTCCTGCGCCGTGCGCAGGATGACGTGGTGATACAGCGCGCGAGTCGTGTCCTGCAGGGCGCCACGCAGCCAAGCCAGGTGTTCGGCACGCAGGCGGCCAGCAGGTAAGCTCGGCTGTCACCGGTGATACAAGAACGGGATACCCATCAGGGTATCCCGTTTCGTTATGCCGTTCATGCGGTCCGACCGTGTGACGTTACAAGCCGGGGAGTTTCGTGATGACCTTGACGCCCTTCGGCGCGGTGAACACAAACGCGTCCTTCGGCAGCACCGCGTTCGGCTTCCACGTCGTCAGGGTGATCGTCCGATCCACACCCTGTCCATCGATGACCTGAACACGGATCGGTCGCGGCTCCTTGTCATCGAGCCAGAGTGTGGCCCGCTGGAACGGTACGCTGCCTTCGACACGCGGCACCAGCAGGACGCGCCGTGTCGCGCGCCCGTCGATGGTGGCCGACTCGCCGCCGGAGATCGTGAACGTACGCTTCGGAGCGTCGAGCAGTTGTCCCAGCAGATCGGCAACGATGGCGCCATCCGCGTCGGCCGGAAGCTTCATCACTTGACCCGGCGCGCTGCTGGGCAAGTACACCCACAGGGACTTGCCGTCGCCCACGATGCGATCACCGGCCGGATCGGTGAAGGTGATGCTCACCTGACCCGGCTTGCGTTGCTGGAACATGCCGCGCGATGTCGCCGTGCGGCCCAGCAACGGATTGGTGATGCGTTGTTCGAACTGCGCTTCGAGTGTGGCGTGTGTGGACCACGCCTTGGTGACCCGGTCGTACGCTGCATCAGCGGCCGGTTGTGCCCACACCGGTGCCGCTGTCAAAAACAGTGCCACCACGATGGCCGAGCGGCCCGCAAATGAGTTCAGCATGTTCACCAGTACCCTGTGGCCGCGACATCGTGCCGCCGTCGCGGTGGTTCAGACCGTGAGCGGCGTCACACCGAGTGGCGTCACACCCGGTGTTGGCGCCAGGTTCCGGCCGATCGCGTTGGCAATCGCGTGCAGTTCCTTGACCAGCTGCATGAACTGCTCCGGATAGAGCGATTGCGCCCCATCGGACAGCGCCTTGTCTGGCGACGGGTGCACCTCGACGAGGATGCCGTCCGCACCCGCAGCGACGGCGGCGCGCGCCATCGGAATCACCTTGTCGCGTAATCCCGTGCCGTGGCTGGGGTCGGCGACCATCGGCAGATGCGAGAGCTTGTGCACGACGGGAATCGCCGTCAGATCGAACAGGTTGCGCGTCGCGGAGTCGAACGTGCGCACGCCACGCTCGCAGAGAATCACGTTGGGATTCCCCTCGGCGAGGATGTATTCGGCGCTCAGCAGCAGGTCGTTGATGGTCGCGGCCATGCCACGCTTGAGCAGCACCGGCTTGCCGATCTTGCCGACGTGTCGCAGCAGCGAATAGTTCTGCATGTTGCGCGCGCCGATCTGGATGCAATCCGCGTACTCGGCGACCAGGTCGGCGCCGGTTTCGTCCATCGCTTCCGTCACGATCGCAAGTCCGGTCTCCTGCCGCGCCAGCGCCAGCAGTTCGAGGCCGCGCTTGCCCATGCCCTGAAATGCATACGGCGAGGACCGCGGCTTGAAAGCGCCACCACGCAGCGCCGTGGCCCCGCCGGCACGCACGGCTCGCGCAGCACTCATGATCTGCTCTTCGCTTTCGACCGAGCACGGCCCGGCGAAGATGACGACGTCGTCACCACCCACGCGCACACCCGGCGCGATCTCGACGATCGTATTCTCGGTCTTCCATTCCCGCGCCGCCTGACGGTACGGCTTCTGGACGATGAGGACACTCGCGACCGCCGGCAGCCCCTCGATGTACGACCAGTCCACCTTGGCGTCGTCGCCCAGCAGGCCGATCGCCGTGCGGACTTCGCCCGGCATGGGAAGCGGCTTGAAGCCCTGCCGCACGATTTCGTCGCAGACACGTTCGATGTCGGCGGCACTGGCGTTGGGCTGCATCACGACCAGCATGATTCGTCCTCGGGATCAGAATTCGATGGAAAAGCCGTCGGTCGCAAGGACCACCGGGCCAGCATACGTTTCCGCCACTTCACCCCGAATGTCGACGAGCTCGACCGGCGGATAGAAGTGGGTGAGCACCAGCCGACGCGCCTGCGCGCGGGCCGCGATGGCGCCGACCTGACGAGGCGTGAGGTGTTCACGAATCGCCATGTCGTCAGGGAGTGAGCATTCGGCCAGCAGCAGGGTGCACTCCGCTGCCCAATCTGCCAGCGCCTCATCGTAGCCGGTGTCCCCGGTATAGACGAGGCGTGTCGCACCCTGAACCACGGAATATGCCACGCTCTCCGCGGTGTGTGGTACCGGCGTCGCGGAGAGCGTCACGTCGTCCGGGAGTCGAATCAGCTCGCCGGGCGCGATCTCTCGCACCGTGAGCGGGAACCCCGGTGCCAGCATCCATGCACCGTAGAGAGCCGCGAGTCGCTCCATGAGCTCGCCGGTGCCCACCGGCCCGTAGAGGGTCAGCGGTGCCGAACGCGCCGGCAACTGTCCCCAACGCCACCCCATGATCAGCATGACCAGATCGGATACGTGATCGGCGTGGAAGTGGGTGAGTGCAACGTGCGTAATGTCCTGCCAGCGCAGCCCCTGCGCAGCCATGCGGTGCACGACGCCGGCGCCGCAGTCGAGCAGCAACGACACGCTGCCGGCCTCCACGAGGTGGGCCGCAGCGACACGGTGCGGATGCGGGGCGGCGGTGCCCGTGCCGATGGTTGTCAGTCGCATGATGTCGCCTCAGCGACCGATGAACAGCATGCGCCGAAACGTCGGCGCGCCGCGACCCGCCTGAAAACGGAGCAGGTAGACGCCCGCCGCGACCGAGCGTCCGTCATTGCCCGTCCCGTCCCAGACGAAGCGATTGTCGCAGGTATTCCCGGCGCCGGGAGCGCCCCGTCCATACCGCCCGGCCTGAAAGTCGCGCTGTCCATCCGCGCCGGGAATCAATGTCTTGATCAGGTTCCCGCGCAGGTCGGTGACGTCGAGGGAAAGCCGCGCGCCGGGCGAGGCGACATCGAACCAGATGCAGGTGGAGAAGGCCACCGGCGACGGAAACGGGTTCGGGAAATTCTGGTAGAGCAGGGTGCGTAGCGGCAGCGGCTCCTCGGTGACGAGGAACGTCGCCTTGCTGTTGGCCGTCACGTTGGTACCGTCATCGAGCGCGGCACGAATGCTCCACCTGTACGACGTGCTGGTCTGAAGGTCCGTCCCGGCTCGATACGTCGTATCGAGCAAGCCCGACGCACCCTGCTCGGGACGACCGTCGACCGTCATTTCGATCGAGTATCGCCACGGCCCCAACAGCGGCGTCACCCGCGCGCTCCGCCACACGAACCGCGGACGGCGCGAATCCACGATGTCGCCCGTCGGTGAGTTGGGCTCGATCAGTTCGAGCCACACGGGAACCGTGCGCGGGCCCGTCACGACGGACTCGGCGCTTCCGCCATCGACATTGGACACCCGCGCACGCCAGAAGACCTGCGCTTCACTGGGGAGCACGCGCGTCACCTGAACCGCCACGACCGTGTCCGCGGTGGTGAAGGTCGAGTCCACGAGCACACCCGTGGTGAAATCCGGAACCGTCGCGATCTGCACGGTGACGGTCAGCGGACGGGAGGCGCCGAAGCCGCTGGCGCGCAGTGTGAACGCGGGCGTCAGCGATGGCAGGGTGGTGCCGGGAGGACCCTCCAGCACCACCGACTGTGCACGCGCGTCGGACGCTCCCGCGAGCAGGCACGCCACGAGCATGGCGCGCGCCGCACGCTTCACGTATCGCTCACGTATCGCCGTCCAGTGCGAGGACGGCGTCGTCGTCCGCCTCCGGCGCGTCGGCCGACAGCACCTCCTCCACCGTCGCGGCCGATTCGTCGACCGCGGCCCCACCGCGCAGACGCACGGCCACGATCGACGACACGCCCGGTTCCTGCATCGTCACGCCGTAGACGGCATCAGCCGCTTCGGTCGTCGTGCGCGGATTGTGCGTGATCACGATGAACTGCGTGCGCGACTTGAACTGGTTCAGCATCTTGACGAATCGCCCGATGTTCTGGTCGTCGAGTGGTGCGTCGACTTCGTCCAGAAGGCAGAACGGACTCGGCTTCGTGAGGAAGATGCCGAAGAGCAGCGACAGCGCGACGAGCGCGCGCTCACCGGAGGACAGCAGGTGGATGCGCTGCGTCTTCTTGCCGCGCGGTGACGCGTGGATCTCGATGTCGCAGTCAAGCGGTGCATCGGGATTCTCGAGCCGCAGGTCGCACTCGCCACCACCGAACAACGTCAGGAAAATCTGTCGGAAGTTCTCGCGCACCTGGGCAAACGTGGCCAGGAACAGTTCACGCGCCGTGCTGTCGATCTCGCGAATGGCCTGGTGCAGGGACTGCTTGGCGGCCACGAGATCGTTGCGCTGGCCCGTCAGGAACTCGAGACGCCGCTGCTCTTCGTCGTGCTCCTCGATGGCCAACGGGTTGACCGGCCCCAACTCATCCAGCGAGGCGCGCAACTGCTGTGCCTCCGTCCGCAACGCCTCGGTTTCGAGGTCCAGCTCCTCGAATCCGGCGAGCAGGTCTTCGAGTGACCGGCGCCACTCGGTCTCGAGCCGCTGGCGAATCGCCTCGCGCCGGCCGGACAATTCGGTGTGCCGCAGCTGCGCCCCATGCAGCTGCTCGCCCAGTGCCGTGGCGCGCCGGCGCGCTTCGTCATGCTGCGCTTCTGCCGCATCGAGGGCAACGGTGGCCGCGGCTACGGCACGCTCCGCTTCGGCCAGCAGACCATCGGCATCCTGCAGTGACTTCTGTTCGGTTTCGAGTTCAGTGCGCCACGTGGCCAGCTGCTCAGCGAGATGCTGGTCGGCCTCGGACAACGTCGACAACTCCGTGGCCAGTGATTCGAGCCGGGCCGCTGCCGTCGAGTCTTCTTCCAGCAATCGCTTCTCGCGATCGATGGCGACCGAAAGCCTCGCCTGCGCCTGTGCCTGCGCCACCTGCCAGGTCGCACGCGCTTCACGCGCCTGCTCCTGATCCTTCTCCGCCTGTGCCAGCTGCTCGCGGGCGTCGGCGATCTCCGCGTCGGCCTCGCCGGCGCGTGCCGCCAGCGCCGCGACCTGATCGGCCAACTGCCGCGTGCGGGTTTCCAGTTCGCTCAGGCGGCTCACCAATCGCTCGGCGAGTGCGCTGGACTGCTGCAGTTCGCGCGCCGCCCGCTCACGTCGACGCTCGACCTCCTTCAGCACTTCGTCCGCGCGGCGTGACTCCTGCTGCGCGCGATTGGACGCATCGACGGCCGCCTGTTGCGCACGCTCCGCCTCGCCGAGCGCGAGACGTGCGGCCTCGGCAGCCAATGCGGCGGCATCGCGCATCGCATCGGCGGAGGCCAGGTCCGCCTCCAGTCGCGTGAGTTCCGCACGACGTTGCAGCGGACCAGGCCCGGACACAGACCCGGGAAGGAACACTGCGCCGCGGTCGTCGACGAACGCATCCCCACCATCAAGGGACCGCACCTTGCCAAGCAGGGCGCGGACCCATCGCAGGGCAGGACCGGTCACTTGTACGCTGCTCGAGAGCGCGTCGGTATCGGTGTTGATTTCCTCGACGGCATCGAGGGGCAACAGCAGCAGCGGCCCGGGTTGCGTCTCCGCGTGCCACTTGCGAACGGCACTCGCCGCCGCGGCATCACGCACGACGATCGCGTGCATGGTGGCGCCGAGGTACCGCTCGACGAGGCGGGCCGCTTCGCCGTCGGCCGTCACGAAGTCCGTGAGTGGTCCCAACACCGCACCTTCGTCGAAGCGGGTGCGCTCCTTCAGCAGCTTGGCCGCCGATGGCGCCAACCCGACGCGCTCGCGCTCCAGCGCTTCGAGTGCGTTGCGACGCCCTTCGAGCGCGGTGCGTGATTCGACGGCCGCGGCCAGCGCGCTCCGCGACTCGGCATCCGCGGTACGTGCCGTGGCGGCCGCCAGTCGCGCACCTTCCAGCGCAAGCTGCGCATCGCGTGCGTCGGCCGCCGTGGTCGTCAACTGCTCCGTCGCGGCAATGAGCTCGCGTTCGGCCGATGCGAGTGCGTCGGCCAACTGCTCACGTTCAATGTCGAGCGCCTCGCGACGCTGTTGTGTCTCGGCGTGTTCACGACCGGCGCCTTCGCGATCGAGCTCGATGCGGCGCGCCTGGTCGCGGTGCTCTCGCACCTGGCGTTCCAGTTGATCGACGACGGTGCGTGCACGTTGCACCGCTTCCCGGGTGTGTTGCTCGACCTCGACGCGCTCTTCCAGCGCCGAACCCGCCTCCTGCAGTTCGCGCTCCAGCGTGCCCTTGTCGGCCGCGGCGCGCTCACGATCTTCGCGCAGGCGCCGACCGAACGCTTCGTTCTCCCGACGTTCTTCCTCGGCACGCTCGCGTCGCAGGACGGTGCTGCGCTGCCGTTCTTCGGCCACGGCCAGCTCACGCTCGCGTCGCTGCGTCCGCTCGCGTTGCTCGCCCGCGAGGCGCGCCAGTTCGACGCGACGGGCTTCGGCGGCGGCACGCGCCCCATGCAGCTCTTCGCGCGCGGTCTCCGCCGTGCGAATTGCCGCGTCGGCTTCCGGGACGCCGTCCGAGAGTTCGACCAGTCGTCCATCCAGCGCCGCGAGTTCGTCGCGCCACGCCGCCATCTCTCTCGTGGCCAGCGACAACTCCACCTGAAAGCGCCTCGACATCAACTCCGCGTGACGCTCGGCGCGGCGCCGCTGGCGCGCGAGGGAGCGCACCTGGCTTTGCACCTCGGCGATCAGGTCATCGAGTCGCGCCAAGTCGACGGTGGTCTCGTCCAGGCGCCGCTCCGCGCTGCGACGCCGATCGCGGTACAGTCCCACGCCGGCCGCTTCCTCGAACAACTCACGCCGTTCATCGGGGCGATCGGAGAGCAGGGCATCGATCATCCGGCTTTCGATGACGACGCCGGAATCGGCGCCCAACCCCGTGCCGCGCACCAAGTCCTGAATGTCTCGCAGTCGGCAGGGCGCTCGATTGAGGAGGTATTCGCTTTCGCCGGACCGCAGCAGTCGACGGGTCAGCACCACTTCCTTGAACGGCACCGGCAACTCACCGTCGTTGTTCTCGAAGTGCAGCGAGACCTCGGCCATGTTGACCGCCTTGCGCGCCGACGAGCCATGGAAGATCACGTCTTCCATCTTCGCCCCGCGCATGGCGCGAGCACGCTGCTCACCCAATACCCACCGCACGGCGTCCGAGACGTTCGACTTGCCACTGCCATTGGGGCCGACGATGGCGGTCACGCCGCGTTCGAACACGAACTCGGTGTGATCCGCAAAGGCCTTGAATCCATGTACTTCGAGCTTCGACAACCGC
>CAZMGX010000087.1:0-15465 GCA_964565915.1 uncultured Gemmatimonas sp. | reverse complement strand
TACACGGACGAAGTGGAGACGCACGCGTTGGCCGACGTGCATTTCGAGATCCGCAAAGGCGAGTACGTCGCCATTTCCGGACCCTCGGGCTGTGGGAAGACCACGCTGCTGTCCATCCTCGGGCTGCTGGACACGCCGTCGGATGGCGAGTATCTGATCAACGGCACGTCGGTGGCGCGCCTCGCGCCCATCGATCGCGCGCGCGTCCGCAATCGCGAGATCGGCTTCATCTTTCAGGCGTTCAACCTGATCGGCGACCTGACGGTGTTCGAAAATGTCGAGCTGCCGTTGACGTACCGCGACATGAACGCGAGCGAGCGCAAGGATCGGGTGCAGGCTGCACTCGAGCGCGTCGGCATGACACATCGTGCCAAGCACTACCCGCCGCAGCTGTCCGGCGGTCAGCAGCAGCGCGTCGCCGTGGCCCGGGCGGTCGCGGGTGATCCGGCGATCCTGCTGGCCGATGAACCCACGGGGAATCTCGACTCCAAGAACGGCGAGGCGGTCATGGAGCTGCTACGCGAGCTGAACGCCAACGGATCGACGATCTGCATGGTGACACACGATTCGCGTTATGCGCGGCATGCGGACCGTGAAGTCAACCTGTTCGATGGCCGGGTGGTCGAGGCCGAAGCGGCCGCCGTGTAACCGCGGCGAAACCCGGTGCGTTCCGCGCAGTGCGTTCCGCGCAGTGCGTTCCGCGCAGTGCGTTCCGCGCAGTGCGCGCAATGCACCGGGCAGCGTTTCAGCCGATCGCGCGCGGGATGCCGCGCGTGTCACGCAGCACTTCGGAGATGCAGACGCGATGGCCGTCGGGATCTTCCAGCTCGAACTCGACGGACCCCTCCGGCATGATCTCCGGGCCACGCACGAGCGGCGTGCGCCGTCGTGCGTCATCCAGCAGGGTGACCAAGGCGTCGCCGCTCAGGCGGATGAGCACGTCCCACGCACCCGCTGAAGGGGTGCGCAGCGCCGCTGCGCCAGTCGCCCGGCGCAGCATCAGTTCGGTCTGGTCACGCCGCAGCCGGCATGAGTCGGACGATGCCGCGTTCGGCGACGCGACCTCGGAGAAACCCAGGATCTCCTGGTACCAACGCTGACTTCGGGCCACGTCGGCCACACGAAGGACGGGAACGATTGCAGTGAATTGCAGCATGCCGACTAACGCATCAGGGAGTCGGCTGGTGCCCTGACGAGGGTAACTGGCGCTGCAGAAAGGCCTGCACGTTGCCGCCCATCATGCGCCGGACGTCTTCCGGCACGAATCCGGCGTTCAGCAAGCCTTCCGTGATGAGGGCGAGCGCGCGGGTATCCCAGGGCTCGATCGTGGCACCGTCGAAGTCCGAACCCAGCGCCACGTGTTCGACCCCCATGATGGCGGCGGCGTGTTCCATCGCCTTCACGATCGAAGGCACGGTCATCTCGCAGACGGCGCCGTCCCAATAGCCGATACCGACCAGTCCCCCGTTCATGCCGATCGCCCGCAATTGCTCGTCGGTCAGGTTGCGCGGCCCCGGGCAGGTGGCCGCGACGCCCCCGTGCGACACCACGACCGGCCGAGACGCCATGGCGAGCACGTCGCGCTTCAATTGATCCGACGCGTGAGCGAGGTCGACGGTGATTCCGAGCTGTTCCATGCGCGCGACCACCTGGCGACCGAAGGGCGTCAATCCACCCTTCGACACCCCGTGCGCACTGCCCCCCAGTTCGTTGTCGAAGAAGTGGGTCAGCCCCATGATGCGAAAGCCGGCGGCGGCCAACGTGTCGACGTTGTCCAGCTGCCCCTCCAGTGCATGCAGGCCCTCGATGGCCAGGAGCCCCGCCACCAGCTTGGAGTCCGTCGCCCGACGCCGGATGAACGCATCGAGTTCCTCCTGCGTCGTGATGACGGTCAGCGTGCTGTCCGATCGACGGGCCGCGTCATGCAGACGATTGGCCTGATGCAGCGCGCGTGCCCGAAGACTGCGCCACGTCGCGATCGGCCATCGCTGGGCAATGGCGAGCAGCAGGATGTTGTCCGTCTCGTCGGTGTTGGACTCGTAGTTGATGCCACGCGGCGTTTTCGTGACGACGGAAAACACCTGCAGCGCGACGTTGCCGTCCTGCAGGCGCGGCACGTCGACGTGCCCGCGCGTGGAGCGCGCGAGCGGATCGCGCGCCCACAGCAGCTGATCGGCATGCAGGTCGGCCACGAAGAGCTGGCGGTGTGTTGCCTGCGCCTCCGATGAAGCCGGTGGTGGCGTGGTCGTCATCACCCGATTCATGTCGTCGTCGACATAGGCCGGCGCCACGGCGAAGAAGGCCACGGACGCCACCACGACCACCGCTCCCAATCCCATCACCCACGTTCGCGCCATCAGCGCAGCCCTCGCGGCATCGGTTCACCACTCATTTCGCGATTGTTCGGGACTGTTGTGGCCGACCCCTTGTCGCGCAAGTCGCCGCACTGCTGGAGTGCGTCGTCGGATTGAGGATCGATCGTGTCGGTCAGTGCGATGCGATCCACCATGAGGGTTTCCGGCTGCGATCGCGCGGCACGCCATGAGCGCTCACACTGCGCACGCGCCGTGTCGATCGCCGCCAGCCGAGCCACTCCGCGTTCGGTGGCCTGGTTCATGCCGAACCACCCCGCCACTCCGATGAGCAGTGCCACAGCCAGCGCAATCAACCCTTTCGTCCGTGTGCCACGATCTTCAGTCGTCGTGGTCATCGCGTCGAGGAGGTCGTGGGAAGAAACCGCGGCACGACACGCGCGCGCGTCGCTTGCTCGAACGCGTAGGCAAGCGCGATCAGCCGCCGCTCCGACCAGGCCGTACCGATGAACGACACGCCCACGGGCAACGGACCAACCATTCCCATAGGCACCGTGATGCTCGGATAACCGGCGACGGCGGCGACGCTCGAGTTGCCGCCGGTGTAGCGATCGCCGTTCAGCAGGTCGGTCGGCCAACTGGGCCCGTTGGAGGGCGCGATGATCGCGTCCAGTTGATGCGTAGAGAGCACCACGTCCAGCCCTTCAGTGCGCGACAGGCGACGACAGGCGGCCAGCGCCTCGCGGTACGCGGCATCCGACAACGATCCGGTGGCCTGCGCGCGCTCCATCTGCTCCTGACCGAACCACGGCATCTCCCGCGCGGCGTTGCTCTTGTTGAAGTCGATGATGTCGGCGAGAGCCTTCATGCGCGTTGTCACCCCGCGCGACGCCAGATAGCGATTGAGACCATCCTTGAACTCGTAGAGCAATACCACGAGTTCCGGATCATCCGTCTTGTTGACCGTCGGGACATCCGCCGGCTCGACGATCACGGCGCCGGCGGCGCGCAACGCGGCAACCGCCTGCTCGAACACCGCATCGACCGCCGGATGAAAGCCCGCCATGTTGCGCGCGACCCCGATGCGGGCACCGGCTAACGCCCGACGGTCCAGCGCCGCCACATAGTCGGTGGGCGACGACGTTGGCCGTGACGACGTCGCCTCGTCGCGCGGGTCCTCGCCGACGAGAACACTCAGCAACACCGCGGCGTCCGCGACGGAACGCGCCATCGGCCCCGCCGTGTCCTGCGTCGCCGAGATCGGGATGATCCCGCTGCGACTGACGAGACCGACCGTCGGCTTGATGCCCACCAGCCCGCAGATGGACGACGGACAAATGATCGAGCCGTCGGTCTCCGTGCCGATTCCCACCGCCGCCAGATTCGCCGAGATCGCGGCGCCCGTTCCGGAGCTCGACCCGCAGGGATTGCGATCCAGTACGTACGGGTTTCGCGTTTGGCCACCGCGGCCACTCCACCCACTGGTCGATCGCGTCGAACGGAAGTTGGCCCACTCACTGAGGTTCGTCTTGCCAAGCAGCACGGCACCAGCCGCACGCAACCGTTCGACGACATACGCGTCCCGCGGTGCGGGCGAGCCGACGAGAGCCAAGGAACCGGCCGTCGTCTGCATACGATCGGCCGAATCGATGTTGTCCTTGATCAGCACGGGAATCCCATGCATCGGCCCGCGTACCCGGCCGGCGCGTCGCTCGGCATCCATCGCTGCCGCAATTGTCAGCGCTTCCGGGTTGGTCTCGATCACGGAGCGCAGCGTCGGGCCCGCGCGATCGATGGCGTCGATGCGCGCCAGATACGCCGCCGTCAGCGCGCGCGACGACAAGGTCCCGCGCGTCATGCGCGCCTGCAACTCGGCCACGCCCAACTCCGCGTACGGAAACGCCGGCACCTGCACCACTTCGGCGGCTGACGCGATGGAGCTCGTTCCGACCCCGGTCGCCGCCGCCGTTGCCGCGGTCAGCGACGATGCCACAAAATCCCGTCGATCCATTCTCAGGCCGCCCCGAGTGCCGTTGCGAAGTCCTGCAACAGGTCGCGGACATCTTCCAGGCCAATGCTGAGCCGTACGAATCCCTCACTGACGGCATCTCCGCCCCAGCGCGCACGTCGTTCGGCGCTGGTGTGGACGCCGCCGAAGCTCGTCGCCTCGTACACGAGACGCGACGCGGTGAAGAACCGTGTCACGGCTTCGGCGCTCGCAAGTTCGAAGCTGATCACGCCCCCGAAGCGCGACATCTGACGACGTGCCAGATCATGCGACGGGTCGCTGGGCAGGCCGGGATATCGCACGAGTCCAACTTTCGGGTGAGCGGCGAGCATGGTCGCGACCTGCATCGCACTGTCGCATTGACGCGCCAGTCTCACCTCGAGTGTCGCCAGCGAGCGGTGGGCCAGCCACGCTTCCATCGGTCCAGGAATCACACCCATGCGGGTCCGCCAGGTTCGCAGCACCTCGTGGTGCGCCACATCGCGTACCGCCACGTGCCCAAGCACGAGATCCGCATGACCCGTCATCGCCTTGGTATCGGAGACCACGGCGAAGTCGGCGCCAAGAGCCAGCGGCTGTTGCAGCAGCGGAGTGGCCGTGGTGTTGTCGACCACGACCAACGCCCCGGCGTCATGCGCCGCGCGGGCAAGTGCGGCGATGTCACAGACGTCGAGTTGCGGGTTGGTCGGCGACTCGAGCCACAACAGGGCCGCACCCTCAAGATGTGCGCGGAGACCGTCGCCCATCGTCGGCGCCATCACCAGATCAATCCCCTGCGACGCGAACCACGCACCGGCAAACTGCTGCGAGGCGACCACACGCGTCGTGTAATAACACTCGCTGGGCATGACCACCTTCTGCCCGGGACGCACCATCGTCGCGAGGACCGCCGTCGTCGCCGCCATCCCACTCGGGAACAGCAGACACGGCCCGCCCTCGAGCTCGGCAAGCGCCTGCTCATACGCATGCCACGTCGGGTTGTCGAACCGACCGTAGGTATACGGGGAGTTGGCCGGGTCACCGGACACGTGATAGGGCGCCGCGAACACCGGCCCCGGGAGATACGGAGCACCCGGCGTCGCGTCGGGCAGTCCGGCACGAACCACACGCGTGGCATCGTGCCAGGAGTTGGAGGACCCGGCCATTCAGGCCGCCGGGGGATACAGGGCCTCGTCGAGCGGCGTCGCTTCGTCGATCAGCATGACCGGAATCCCGTCTTGCACCTTGTAGACGAGGCGACTCTCGCGACAGATCAGCACCTCCGGCGGACCGACGTGATACTCCAATGGCGCCTTGCTCTTGGGGCAGACGAGGATCTTCAACAGGTCGGGCGACAGACTCATGGTCGGATACTGAGTTGGTGCTACGTTGGTGATTCTATGATGCTACTTAGATGTGATACTTGTGCGCTATGCACTCGCCGGTCGAAAAGGCGCGGGAGCGGCGGCGCTGAACGCCAGGCGCGGGCCGCCGATCAGTTCGATGCAATATGGAACGGCCGTCCAGATCGCGCTCAGGCACTCTTCGATCGCTGCCGGCTTGCCCGGCAGATTGATGATCAGCGATTGCCCGCGGGTGCCCGCCACCTGACGAGACAGGATCGCCGTCGGGACCGTGCGGACCGAGACGGCGCGCATCTGTTCGCCGAACCCCGGCAGCAACCGATCGCACACGGCGACCGTCGCCTCCGGAGTGACGTCCCGCGGGGCCGGCCCGGTGCCTCCCGTGGTCACGATCAGTGGACAGCGACACACGTCGGCCAGTTCCCGAATCGCCGCCTCGATTGCCGGCTGCTCGTCCGGCACCAGGCGATACTCGGCGCGCCATGGGGTGTCGATCCAGCGGCCATAGACCGATTCAATCGCCGGCCCCGAACGATCGATGTACACGCCGGTCGACGCGCGGTCCGAGATGGTGATGATGCCGAGGGGAATGGTGGTGGCGGGCGTCGTGGCGTCCATGATTGGAAGTTAGGCGGGGACCAACGCGGCCACGATACGCTTGGCCGCCGCCATCCCGGTCTCGCAACCACCTTCCATGAACCCCTGCGCGTCGAGTGAGCAATGCTCGCCGGCAAAATGCAGCGTGCCGACCGACTCTCCCTCCACACCACGAAACGCCGTCCGCTGCCCGGGCAAGTAACTGGCATAGCTGCCCCGTACCCACGGATTGGTCGGCCAGTGAAACCGCGCTTCTGTCATGCCCGCGCGCGCCGCCTGCACGCCGGGGAAGACCCGCTCGAGATCGCGCACCAACGCAGCGGCTTGTTCGGCGGCGGTGCCCTGCCCGACCGCGACACCATGGCGACCTCCGCTGAAGTTGGTGAGGATCCCGGCACGCCCCGATTGCAGGCGACTCGTTTCCCAGACCAGTTGGAACGGCAGGTCGGTCACGACGCTGCCGTTTGAGCGGTGCTGTTCACGCCACGGTCGAGACGAAAATCCGATCATCAGCTTGGCGTTGGTGCCATATCCCAACTCATCGATGGCACGTCGCTTCGCGGCCGGCATGGGTACGTCGATCGACACGGTGCGCAGCAGAGTGAACGGCACGGCCAGCACCACATGGCGCGCGATAACCGTTCGTGTGCCCGCATCCCGTCGGAAGGTCAGAGTGAATCGGCCATCGGCGCGGGCGGCAATCGACTCCAACACCGTGGTCGTCTCGATGAAATCCGAGACGCGCGAGGCCAGCGTGCGGACGATGTGGTCGTTGCCCCCGCGCACATGAAAGCGCTCGTCGCTTTCGCCAAACACACGAAATGGGGGAGCCTTCGGGTCGATCATCAGCAGGAAATTGAGCGCCGACTGCTGGTCGGGCTCGAGGCCGTACTCCGTCGTGTACGCGACATCGAGCAGCGTCCGAAACCACCCGCGCACTCCCTCACGATCCAGCCAGGCCGCGATCGTCATCCGATCGAGCGCCTCGAGCCCTCGCGGATTGGCGGCCGTCGGATCGAGATCGCTGCCGAAAGGCCGCAAGGTCGCCAGAATTCGCTCGGCCAATGGCTGGAACTCACGGACCACGTCGGCCTCGGTGCGCCGAGCACCATCGATGAACCACACGGTGTCGTCGAGCCGATTGTCATCGGTTGCGAGATCGTTCAGGGCGATACCCAGTTCGCTGGCCAGATCGCGTATGTGCGTATGACCCGTATCGATCAGTTCTCCACCCAACTCGCACACCTGCCCGTCGGCAAACTGATCGCGCAACGAGAACATCCGGCCGCCGGTGCGTGTCTGTGCTTCCATGACACGAACAGGCAGCCCAGCCTGACGCAGACGATACGCGCAGGTCAGGCCGGCGATCCCCGCACCCACGACCACGACGGGATCGACGTCAGGTACTCGCGCGCGTGCCGCTGCCGTGGGTCCTGGCGATTGGGGTCCACGCGCACAGCCGATCGCCAGCCCCGCGACGGTCGCCGATGAACCCGCCACGAATGCACGTCGGGACAGCATCGACGACTCCCGCCATCGCTCGATCGCACCGGCGGCATCTTCACCGGTTCGATTGGCGTGTTCGGCGAGCTTCAGCGACCGTCGGAGCAATGTGAAAAGCGGCGTACGTGACACGATCAGGTCTCCTTTCAAACGTGCTTGGCTTTCCATCCACCGCGCTTGAACATCACCGCACTCACGATCGACAGCACTGAATACGCCAGCGGAACGGCGATGAAGACGCCTCGTTCCCGAAACCCCAGGCGCGTCGCCAGCAGCCACGCGACCGGAATTTGCACGATCCAGAAGCAGAAAAAGTTGATCCACGTCGGGGTCTTCGTATCCCCGGCGCCATTGAACGACTGCTCCAGCACCATCCCCAGCGCATAGAGCGGAAACCCGAGACCAATCGCCCGCAGCCCATACACTGCCACCGACGCCACCTGCGAGTCGGCGGTGAACCACCCGACGAGCTGCGGCGCAAAGACGAGAAACGCGACGCCTGTAAGGCCCAAGCACGCGATGTTGAATCGCGCCGCGGCCCACACCGACTGCTCAGCGCGGTCGGGCAGCTTCGCGCCCAGCGCTTGACCCACCATCGTCGCGGCGGCTGCGCCGATACCGAACGCCGGCATCAACGCAAAGAGTACAATTCGGATCGCGATCGTGTAGCCCGCCATCGCCGTGCTGCCGAACCCCGACACCACACGGACCAAGCCGATCCAACTCATCGATCCCAACGCGACCTGAAATGTGCCCCAGCCGGACAACTCGGCAATGCTCCACATCGTCGCGGGTTCGATACGCAAATGCGCACGTCGGACGGCCATGTGCCCGCTGCCCTTGGCCAGCAGCGACATCGCGTACAGGCAGCCCACGCCGCGACCGATCGTGGTGGCCACGGCCGCGCCCGTGAGTCCGAGCTCCGGAAACGGACCGATTCCGAAGATCAACATGGGATCCAACACGATGTTGATGCCGTTGCCGAGGATCAGGACACGCATCGCCACCGCAGCATCACCCGCGCCGCGGAACACGGCGTTCACGAGAAAAAGCAGAAAGGCCGTCGCGCTGCCACCCAACGTGACGCGCGCAAACGTGGTGCCCTCCGCAATCACATCGTCACCCGCCCCCATCAGCGCCAGCAGCTCAGGCGCCCAGATCGCCCCGACCACCCCAAGCACTACGGACAAGCCGAGTCCAAGGGCCAGCACTTGCACGGCCGCTCGTGCGGCACCGTCGGGATCTTTTTCACCAATACGACGGGCGACAGTCGCCGAGGCACCGATGCTGAGCCCGAACGCGACGGTGTAGATCACGATCATCAGTGACTCCGTCAGTCCGACGGTGGCCACGGCCGCTGCGCCCAGACGTCCCACGAAGAACACGTCGACAACGGCGAAGATACTCTCCATCGCCATCTCGATCACCATTGGAACGGCCAACAGGAAGATCGCTCGGCCGATCGACCCGCTCGTGTAGTCGTGCTGGGTGCCGCGTAGCGCGTCACCCAGATCCTTCAGGATGCCGCCGGTCTCTCGCGAACCCACCCTACCGAGGGATCATTCCGCTGCACGAAGCCGGCGGGGGCGGTTCGTTGGCGCCGAATCGACTCATCACGAGGCTCGCCGAGGCATCACCGGCGCGCGGGGTCAACACGAACAGATGACTGTAGGTCGCGTCGCAAATGTCCGGCAACGTGGGTCCACCCAGCGCCTTGATGATCGCCGGCACGGTATTGCTGTGACCCACAACAAGCACCACCCCCTTCGCCTGTTGCACGGCCTTTGCCACGGCGGCGACGTGAGCGGCACCGCCACCGTCGAGGGAAATCACCTGCGGCGTGACGCCTGTGGCTTTCGCCACGTCGGCTGCGGTCAGGGCCGTTCGCTGTCGCGCGGAGACGATGATAGCCGATGGCGGCGCCGCACGCAGTGAGTGCGCCAGATCCGTGGCGCGAGCCTGGCCCAACTCGGAAAGCGGCGGATCGTCTCCGGGCACCGCCGCCTTCTCCGCGTGGCGCACCAGAATCACCAGCGACGGCTGCGCCAGCAATGGAGCCGTAACGAGCGTCGGGGCGATCAGCATCGCGGCGCACAGTCCGGCGCACCATCGCATCAACGCACTCGTGCCGCGTGTCATCAGGGAGTTCCGCACGGAGAACCGCGTCATGGTATTGGAGGAGTGAAAAGGACCTTCGCGATTTGCGCACCCGTTGCCACTGCCGGATGATACGTTCATGTTTGGCCCTCGGCTACACGGGTGGGACCGATCGTCTGATGGACCCTGATGAGAACGTGATGACCCTGCTCGATCGCCGGACCCAACTGCTGCTCTCGGCGGCCGCCATCGTCGTCATCGTCAATGGCATGCGCGAAGCGCAGGGCGTGCTGGACCCATTGCTGATGGCGGCCGTACTGGTCTGCTGTGCCGTGCCGCTGCAGGACGGCCTTCGGCAACGCGGCATTCCGAAGGGGATCGCGCTGACGCTGACGGCCCTCGCCGTGGTCGGCGGGACGCTCGCCTTCGGGGGGATCATCGGATACGCCGCCAAGGCCCTGGTGCAGACCGTGCCGCAGTATCAGGATCGGCTGTCCGAGCTGCTCAAGAGCGGCACCGCGTGGCTCGATGCACGCGGCATCGACGCGTCGACGTCACAGCTCGCGGCGCTGATCAGTCCAGCGCGCCTGATCAGCCTCTCCACGAGTCTGCTGTCGCGGGTCGGCAGTGCGTTCAGCCTCACGTTGCTCATCGTGATGCTGGCCATCTTCCTGCTCATCGAATCCAACAGCTTCATGCATCGCGTCGGGGAGCGCGCTGGCGCCAAGGCCTTCTCGCGGGATACGCAGCGCACCTTGAACGCGATCGCGCGCGATGTGCAGCAGTATGTGTGGATCACGCTGATCACGGGCGTGATGTACGCGGTGGGTGTTTGGGTGCTGCTGGCAGCACTCGGGGTCGACCTGCCGGTCTTGTGGGCGATCGTGGCGCTCGTCCTCAGCTTTGTCCCGGCGTCGGGTTCGTCCTCTCGATGATCCCGCCGGTCGCGTTGGCGCTGCTCGAGTTCGGCATCGCGCGCGCGCTCATCATCGTCGTGGTGCTGACGGTGCTCAACAACGTCGTGGACAACGTCATCAAGCCGCGCTTCATGAAGGAAGGCTTCGACCTCGGCCCGTTTGTGCTGTTTGCCGCGATCCTGTTCTGGTCGTACGTGCTGGGCCCGACCGGCGCCTTGCTCGCCGTTCCGCTGACGACGGCCGTGCGCCGCCTCGTGTTCGACGCAACGCCTGAGGGAGCCGCCAGCACACCAACGGGAACGGCGGCGGACGCCTGATCACCACATCGTTGACGTAACGCAATGCTGCTGAGCGACGGTCATGTGCGGGGCGGTCACCACCCGCCGCCGCCACCGCCTCCAGAGCTGCCGCCGCTGCTGCTACTGCCTCCGCTCGATCCGCTGGATGACGGTGCCGGCACGGCCGCGGCCATCGAGCCGAGGGCTGCACCGAACGACGCGCCGCCGCCGGCGCCCGAGAATCCACCACCACCGCCGAATCCGGTGAAGGACGATCCGCTGCCGCTGCCTGTGCCGCCGCTTCCGACGCTGCTCAAGGAACTCGAGCGCGATGAGCTGGCCGCTCCGAATGACTTGAACCAGCGATCAACGTGTGACCCAAGCCCGAACGCGAGCATGTAGGGGTACCACGCGTCCTTCAACTGCGGCTCGGGCTTCGCCAGCTCGTCCTGAAAAAACCGACGGGCGGCGGCCAGCTGTCGACGCTTTGCCAACCGTTCCGCCGACTGTGTGCTGCGCGCACCGTTGCCCACGCTGTTGGCCAGTGCCAGCACCCATACGGCCAGCCCGGCCAACGTGAACGCACCGGTCCGATACGTATCGGCGAGCAGGAGATGTCGCGCCATTAGCCCGACCATGGCGAACAGGATTCCCGAGGCGATGGCGCCGGCAACCCAATTGCCGGAGACGCTTCCCTTCCAGCTCGCCGCGGACACGCGCGCCACCAGGTACATCGGAATCGAGATGGCGATCGCCGCGGCAGCTACCGCCGCATCGAAGGGATTGCGCACGATCCCCAGCGCAATCAACACCGCAGCGGTCACGAGGAGCCCAACGGTGAAGAGTCGACGCGTCTTTCTCGACTGACGGCCCGACGGCGCGAGCGATTCGGCCATGCCGGCGAGAGGGCCGCTGATCACACTTGCCGGATCGAATCCGGAACGCTTGTAGCGCGCGCGAACACGATCGGTGTCGGTGGTGGTTTCGTGTGACGCGAACAGCGCGTCGATCAAGGCACGCTCGTGAGGCTGCAAGACCTGACGTTTGACCTTGAGTTCGAGATGCAGCACATGCCGACGGAACACGAGGATCTTCTCCGTCGTGACGCGGCTGCTCAGCTTGCCTTCCTGCACGAGGCGTGCGAGGGTCGCCGCCACCTCCGGTTGCGCAGTCGTGTCGTCCCAGGCGGTGCCGACCAATTCCGGCAGGTGCGCGAACACCTCACGCTCCAGCCACTCGGACGTGATGGCTTCGCGGGCCGGCAGTGGTGTGAAACGGCCCAGGCGCGTCTCGTGCCGCAGCAACGCGAGCAGGATCACGACGAGACCGCCAATCACTCCGACCAAGATCAACAGTCGTACGCTCTGAAGGGCCCCGAAGCGCACCGCAGCGGGCGGCGACGCGGCGATCCGGATAAGCGGGACGGTGACGACAAAGCCGTTGCCCGGCGTCAGTGCCGTGGCATCATAGCGACCGGTGAACCCCTCGTCTGCCCGCCACGCGCTGTCGACCGTGAGCGTGAGGGCGAACTTGTCGATGTCCCCTTTGCGGTCGGAAAACGCAAAGTCGTGCGACAACCGATAGCGACCATCGCCATCGGGCTCGAGAATGTCGCGATAGGAGTACGACAACTCGTACGTGATGTTGGTGCCGGCGAAATACGGTGCATCGGGCATGCGACTGCGCCAGCGCAGCCTCTGTCCCTCGAACCAGTCGAAATGATCCACCTCATCCACATCCCCTTCGATCATGGGGACGGCGACGCCCGACAGCGAGTCGAGACGCACCATGCGCTCGAAGGTGAAGCGTTGCCCGAATCGCACGTCGAAGCGCCGTTCACCGCCGTTCCAGTCGCCAGAGAACCGCATCACTTGTCGTTCCCGCACGTGCAGTTGCCCGTCGGCATCGAGATGTGCAACCACCTCGATCTCGGGCCACGACAACGTCGGCGACTGCGCGCCCGCCACGCTCGGCGTCGTCAGTACCGTCACCAGCACCATCGCCAGCACCGTCGGCGAGATCATGGCCAGCCGGATGGCCGGCTTCACGACTGCGGCGGACACCCCCTGACGCATCCAAGAATTCCACGGCCTGATTCTCATGGCCTTGATCGTATCGGCGACCGCGTGGCCCCGCCAGACGGCGTGTCGACTCTTGCGATCCGCCGGTCAGGGCATAGCGTTGCCTGTCTGTCGGCCTCCGCTTTTATCCCCGAGATCATGTACAGCCGCCGCGAATTTATCGAAACCGGCCTCGCCGCCCTTGGTGCCGCCGCCCTCGCCAACCCGCACCGGATACTTGTCGGACGTGCACCGAAGAAGATCCTGATTCTCGGCGGCACCGGGTTTGTCGGGCCGCATCAGGTCCGGTACGCGCTGCAGCGCGGACATCAGGTCACGATCTTCAATCGTGGGCGCAGCGCTCCGGGAATGTTCGGCAAGGACGTGGAGGAACTCGCCGGCGACCGCGCCAGCGATCTCTCCGCGCTCAAGGGACGGAAGTGGGATGCGGTCATCGACGAATCCGCGTCGCTCAGCAGTGCGCCGGAGTGGGTGAAGCTCTCGGCGAATCTGCTGAAGGACGCCACGGACCAGTATCTGTTCATCTCGACACGCTCCGTGTACTTCGACACCAGCCGCGTCCCGATGACGGCGGATGCACCCGTCCTTACGCTCGAGAATTCACCGATCGAAGCGGGAAAGCCGCTCACGTATGGCCATGCCAAGGCCTACGCGGAGAAAGAAGCACACGCCGCGATGCCGGGTCGTGTCACGGTGGTGCGGCCCGGCCTCATCGTCGGTCCGGAGGACGACACCGATCGCTTCACGTACTGGCCGGTGCGCATCGCCCGTGGTGGTGAGGTGCTGATGCCTGGCGACGGCAGCGACCATGTTCAGATCATCGACGTGCGAGACCTCATCGAGTTTTGTGTCACACTCGTCGAGAATCGGACGTATGGCGTGTTCAACGCGGTCGGTCCCCAGGGAGGACAACCGTTCAGGACGTTCGCCGAGGGTATCAAGAAAGGGGTCGGCGGGAACGCCAGTTTCACGTGGGTCGATGCCGAGTTCCTGCGCGCGAACGGTGCCAATCCGTATGGACGTGAGCTCCCGGTCTTCCAGGTGATGCGCGGCCGATCGGCTGGCTTTGCCCGGTTCGACGTGTCGCCGGAGATCAAGGCGGGCATGAAGTTCCGGTCCACCGAGACCACGGCGCGCGACACCATCACGTGGTGGAAGACGCTGCCGGCCGAGCGGCAGGCCGCGATCAAGACCGGCTTCACGCCGGAGCGAGAACAGGCGCTGCTCAAACTGTGGAAGGAGCGGAAGCCGGGCTGATCTCACCCGCGACGCGCGCCGAGTCCGGGCGCGTGTCGAACGAGGCATCGGGCGCGTAGAGCCGCAGCGGGCGTGTCGGGGGATCCTCGCGCGCCCGTCACTGCTCCTCAAACACATCACTGCGTTGCCGCCAGTTGGTGCCGGTGAGATCGCAGAAACGGCGCGCGACGACCCCCGACACGCTCGCTGCTGGCATTGGTGCGCGACACTCCGCGTGAGAGGTGGCGCCGGTGGGCGATCGGCGCGATGCGCGGGATGCGGGTGCAGGCACAACGCGTCCGTCCGCGTCGCTTCCCTTTACCGTGGCGCCCGGAGCTTGCCACCAGGCCGAAGCGACGGGTTCAACTCCCATGTGGGTAAGGGGCTTCGGATGTGGTGACGGGGTTCAAATCCCCGCGCGGTCCTCGCATTCAGCACGCCGCCAGTCGCATGTTGTAGGTGATCAAGCACCATCATCGCGGTTGCTGTTCGCGCATCAATCGGCCCCTGTTTCTGGCCGTGAGGCGGCGAGCGTCACGACAGTCGGATCAACGACGAGGATCGAATGCTCTGTGAGCAGTGCGGTCAACGCGAAGCGACGAGCATGGTCGCCTCCTCGCATATATGTGCGGACGGCCAGCAAACTGAGAGTTCAGGGCATCTCTGCGGCAGTTGCGCTGAAGAGAGGGACCCGCGCACACCACAACAACGGATGGCGGACAAGCGCGCCGGTTTCGCCAGCATCTTTGCCGAGATGCGGACCACCCTTGCGGAGCGAGCGCGGACCGGGAGCGCGCGGGATCTCGCCCGCCTGGAGGACACCGCCAAGCAGTGGCTTGCGGACCTGGCGTCGACAAACCCGGACATCACGATTCCGGAAGACTTACGAAGGCTCATCGAGCGGCGCGACAGGTCCGCCTAACTACTCGTTGGTGCCGAAAGCGCTTTGCGGAATGCGCGCTTCGCGCGCTTTTTTGAAGGCGCTGCCGCAGAACTGAACGGCTGCTGGCGCGGGGGCTGGGGTCATCGCGCGACGTTTCTGCGATCTCACCGGCACCACTCGGCAGCATCGCAGCGATGTGTGTGAGGAGCA
>CAZMGX010000086.1:0-15486 GCA_964565915.1 uncultured Gemmatimonas sp. | reverse complement strand
CGAGTCGGCCGGTGCGATGAGAGTCATGGGCTACAACAGTCCGTTCGTCGCCGACGAAAAGACCTTGCTCGACACGCTGGTCAATCCGCAATTCCAGACGTATCAGCAGATGAACGCCGCGGCAATTGCGCAGTTGGACAGCGCGATTGCCATCGCCACCCGCAGCAACTTCACGCTGCCGGTGGATGCGTGGCTCTACACGCCGCTGACGAAGGACCAGTTCATTCGTGTCGCGAACTCCTTCGCGGCCCGACTGCTGGTGTACAATGCGCGATCGCGCACGGAGCGCGCCGCGGTCAACTGGAACGAAGTCATTCGGCGTATCGATGCCGGGATCACGACCGACTTCGCGCCAACCGCGCAAGTCGACGTACTGTTTGACGACTGGAAGCGACTCGTGGCCCGCCTGCGCACGGCCGGCCGCCCCAGCGACTTCGGACGGCCAAGCTACGTGGTTCTCGGCCCGGCCGACTCAACCGGCGGCTACCTGAACTGGACTTCCACACCCCTCACGTCGCGCGTGGCATTCCAGATGCGCACCAAGGACCGTCGCATTGCCGGCGCCGGTGGGCCGGCAACGCCGGGCAAGTACGTGGGATACAACCTGAACAACATCTTCGACGCGAGTCGTGGGACCTGGCGCTTCTCGCACTACTACTACCTGCGCAACGGGACCGGTACGACGTGGCAGACGGGCCCGCAGATCGCGATGCCGGTTTCGGAGATGGATCTGCTCAAGGCAGAAGCGTTGATTCGTCTGAATCGTGCAGCGGAAGCGGTGCCGCTGATCAACAAGACGCGCGTTGCCAACGGGGAACTGCCGCCGGTGACGATCGACGGTCCACCGAACGAGCCCGGTTGCGTGCCGCGCAAGCTGAACGGCAACTGCGGCAGCCTGTGGGATGCGCTGCGTTACGAAAAGGGCATCGAAGGGTTGGGCGTCACCGGCGTGAACGCCTTCTTCGACGCGCGCGGATGGCAGACGCTGCCGGAGAATACGCCGATTCACTTGCCCGTCCCGGGTCGTGAGCTGGCGGTGTTGCAGCGCCCGCTGTACACGTTTGGCGGCGGCGGAGCCGGGAGTGCACCAGTGCCGTCACCAGAAACCTGTCCGACGGCATTGGCGCGCTGTCAGTAAGTCGTCACGACCGTACCGGACAGCCCGTGCGAGCGCTGCTCGCACGGGCTGTTTCGTCTTTCCAGCGCCGACATGCCGTGTGTCTGCTCGGTGCTCCCGACGACTCGTTGGGTGCGGAGGCGAGCACGGTGGCGGCGGCGAATCACGAGCGCCGAGACGACCACGGCCAGGCACGTGAAGTCGAGCGCACCGAAGGCAACTCCGGCGGCCACCAGTTTGTCATCTTCGCCGGCCCGCACGAGCGAACCCGCGATGCCTCCCTGCACTGCGGCGGCAAGGCACATCCAAAGCAGCTGTCGACCCGCGGTGTATCGTTGACGCGGAAGCGTCACCCGCTCACGACCCCGCCAGCGCCACAACAGTCGATGACGCGTCATCGATCGCCACATCACGACGGTGGCGAGGCCGAGCAGAATGGTCAGCCACAGTTGCAGGGCGTCGTGGAGTGGCACGTCGCCTCCGGGATGCGGCACCGGCGTGCGCAGAAAGGGCAGGAACGGGACCAGCCATCCCGAGTGATTGCCGTGTGTTACGCCGTCCAGCACGACGTGCGAGATCCCGCCGATCCAAGCGGACAAGGCCACGCTGCTCCATCCGCGCCATCCGCGTGGGGGCTCGAGGGCCGCGAGATCATGCAGTCGCCACTCCGGGTGATCACGCACATACGGAAGGACGGCTGGGAGGACGACGGCACTCGCCAGCCAGACGAAAAACATCGAGACCGGGACCGTAAACCAGACCTGCGCGCCAAGCGTGTGACTGAAGAGCCAGTCGTCCCGCATGGTCCCGATGAACTCGAGATCCGGCGCCATGCTGCCGATGACCAGTGCCAGCCCGGAGAATCGATGCGGCCAACGCATCTTGAGCGGGAGTACCAAGGCCTGATGCGACAGGAAAGTGATCGGCATGCCGTTCTGGTTGCGGGAGTCTCACGTACCCGCCCACCAGCATCGCCCCCTCATGCGACAGCCTCGCCACGACACGTGCTACGGTCGATCGCGATGGTGCAACAGGTTGGTGACCACCGCGAGGTGACCACGACCGGTGATCACGACCGCTGATCACGACCGGTGATCACCACAGGTGACCACCGCCCTCGCGACCCTGCCGGCAGTACGGACTCGATCAGCGGCGGCGGCGCGCGGTCGAGTCGGGGACGAAGGTGAACGGTTGCAGTACGACCTGCTGCACGCCGCGCCCATCGCGGAGCGCGGGGGCGAAACGTTGCTCCCGCAACGCTCGACGCACCGGTTCCACGAAATCCCGGTGGGTGGTCGTCACCGCACTGAACGTGTCGAGATTGACGCCGCCATCCTCTCTCACGACGAACTCCGCAAGCACGCGACCGGACACCTGTGCTTCGAACAGCGAATCCGGGTAGATCGGCCGGATGATCCGCGCCGAGTCCATGTACGCGACGCGCTCCACGTCATCGGCCATGAACGCCTTTGACTCCTCGAGCAGCTGGGCGATCTGCGCCGCCGGCGAGAGGGCGCCCTTCTTTCGCTTCGGCGCGCGCGTCTCGCCCTGACGCGACCAGAGCACGATCGTGCCACAGCTGCTGCTCACGCGCTGGTTTCCCTGGAACTCGACCGGCACGGAGGCGCCGCCGTTGTACACCTCGATCCCCTCGAACGTCATCGGGTTGAAGGCGTCGAGATCCACGTCGCCCGCGAACAGGCCCTGGCCGTCCAGCCATACCAGTGGGGCGCAGCGCGAGCCCCGTACGCGCACGTTGTTCCGGAACCCGTTCGCCGTCACACGAAAGCCCGGAATTGTCCGCAGGAGGTCCGTCATGTTGAGCGCATTGCGCTTCTCGATCTCGGCGGCTGTGATGAAGCGGCCGCGACCCGAGTTCTGTCGCTGGTAGAATCCGGCCATGGGCCCGGCGATGTCCCGCCGCCCGACCACCGTCACCGGCGTCAGGTCGATCGCGACCTGCGACAGACTAACCGTGGCAGCGACGGTGGAGCCGGCCGTCGCTTGGACGACCAATGATTCCGGTCGATAGCCGATACGCCGGATACGCAGGACATGTTCGCCGGGCGACAGGCGGGACAGCAGCACCGCGCCGTCCTCGTCGGACTCGGCCGACGCTGTCGGACCGATGCGTACTTGTGCCCCGCCCACGGGGGCGCCGCTGGTGGATCGTACTGCGACACGCACGTTCCCGAACTCGCGCTCGGCGCGCTGCCCCGCTGCCACAAGCGGGAGAGCAAGGCACACGGCAAGTGCCCCGGCAAGTGATGCGGCAAGTGATGCGGCAAGTGATGCGGCAAGTGATGCGGCAAGTGACGCTGCAGGCGACACGACTCGGGCGCGCGCGCTGGCCATCGGACTACTCCTCGGCAGCTCGGGTGGGAGGCACGACTTCCGTACCTGTCCGAATTATCCGACGGCGCGTGACAGTCTGCAACTGGCAGTGGGACCGCCGGCCACCCGGGTGACGCGAAACGCCGGCAGGGTGTTTTCACGCGTATTTCGGTTGGCCTATCGCTTGCGGGCGGCCGGGGGGCGAAGCTCGGCAATCGCGGCACCATCTTTGCGCGGATCCGACGCGCCGGCGTTCATCCCTGTCTTGAAGTCGCGGATGACTGCCTGACCCGCTCCCATGCGCGTCGATGAAAAGTCGCCGCGCATGATGATCTGATGGCCGCGGGCCGTCAGTGCCTGACGCGTCGCCTCGGGAATGCGGCTTTCCAGATTCACATCGCAGCCATCGAACGTGTCTTTGGAGAATCGGGGCACGTCCAGCGCCCCCTGAACGTTCATGCCGAAATCGACGATGTTGGAGACGAACTGGGCGTGGGCCTGCGCCTGATTCCACCCACCCATGATGCCGAAGGCAATCCGGGTGTCATCCTTCTCCATGAAGGCGGGAATGATGGTGTGCAACGGTCGCTTGCGCCCGGCCAACACGTTCGGGCTTGCCGGATCCAGCGTGAACCCGCCGCCGCGATTGTGCAACACGAACCCGGCGCCATCGACCGCGAGCCCTGAACCAAACCCCACCGTCGAATAGTTGCTCTGGATCAGTGAGATCATGTTGCCCTCGCGATCCACCACACTCAGGTACGTGGTGCCGTTGTCGGTGACCGAGGGGGCGCCGGCACCAACGGCGCAATTGGCCCGTGTCGCGTCAATCAACTTCGCGCGCTGTGCGGCGTATGCCTTGGAGCGCATCGCAGCGACCGGCACCTTGGCAAACCGCGGATCGGCGTCGAAGCGCTGCATGTCGGCGTATGCGAGTTTCTTCGCTTCGATCATCCAGTGCAGGGCGTCGATCGAATTGTGGCCGGCATTCGCCAGCGGGAACGACTCCATGATGTTGAGCATCTCGAGCGCGGCGATGCCCTGTCCGTTGGGTGGCAATTCGTACACGGTCCAGCCGCGGTAGGTCGTGGAAATCGGCTCTACCCATTCGCTCTCGAACGTGGCAAGGTCCGCGGCGGTCATCGTGCCGCCGTGCCGCTTCGACGTTGCCAGGATCTTCCCGGCGACCGCACCGCGATAGAAGGCGGCGGCCCCGCCGGCTGCGATCTGCCGATAGGTCCATGCCAGGTCGGGAATGCGGAACAGCTCCCCGGCTTGCGGCGCGCGGCCGTTGGTCAGGTAGGTGCGTGCCGTCGGTGCATCGGCCTTGAGCACATCCTCGCTGTCCCGCCAGTACACACTGACGACTTCACCGACCGGGAACCCGTTCGTCGCGTAGTCGATGGCGGGAGCCAGCACGTCGGCAAACCGCTTGCGCCCGAATCGCTTCAGCAGTTTCTCCCATCCATTGACGGCACCGGGGACCGTGACCGCGTGTATGCCGCGCGTCGGCATGCGCGTCACACCGGTTCCCCGCAGGAAGTCCGCGGTGAGTGCAGCCGGCGCCCACCCCGAGGCGTTGATCCCGTGCAGGGTGCCCGTCTTCGCGACGTAGACAATCGCGAACAGGTCCCCGCCGATGCCATCGTTCATGGGCGCCACGAGGCCCATCATGGCGTTCGTCGCGATCGCCGCATCGATCGCGTTGCCCCCCTGCTCGAGGATGCGCGCGCCGACTTGCGAGGCGAGGACACTCTCGCTGGCGACGACCCCGAGGGTTGAGGAGACGACCGATCGCGACTGCGACCGGTCCTGCGCGCTCAACGCCCGGGGCGATGTCGTCGTGGTCCCGACCAAGGCGACCGCAAGGACGGCCGCAAGGGCCGCGCGTGTTTTGGGCATTTCGCGAGCTCCGGCAGGTGCGTTTGACAGCCAGGGTCCTCCGGCGCGGCAGCGTCCGACACCGATGGCACAAATATGGAGACCCGCCGCCAGCGATGCGCGGATCCATCCGATCGCACCGGAGAAATCGTCGGCCCGGCGGCGGCGAACCCCCTCACGCGCGATGCCGACGTACTGCCTTGACCACCTCGAGTACAGCCAGCGGAATCGCCCCAATGACGAGGAGGATCGCGGCATCGGCGAATGAAAGCGGCGTCGTCTTGAGGAACCGGCCGAGCGTGAGGTTGTGATGAATGAGCCCCTGCAGCGCAAGCGACATCGCCACCACCAGCAACAACCAGCGGTTGGCCAGCGGCGACATGCGCCAGACGGCTCGTGTTTCGCTGCGTGCGCCGAATGCGCGCAGCAGTTCGGCAAAAACCAGCACCGTGAACGCCCAGGTCCGCGCCACCTCCGTCGACGACCGCTGCAGCATCACCCAATAGACCACCATTGCCACGGCTGCCGTCAGCACGCCGGTGAGCAGCATGGCGCGGATGAAGCGGGGATTGGTGATGCGTTCGCCGCGGGGACGCGGGTGGCGGGTCATCACGTCCGGGTCAATCGGATCCATCGCGAGCGCGAGGGCTGGCAATCCGTCGGTGACGAGATTGATCCACAGCAGGTGAATCGGCAGCAACGGCGCGGGCAGGGCGACAATCACGCACGCGGCCATGAGCAACAGTTCGCCCATGTTGCCGGCCAGCAGGTACTGCAGGGTCTTTCGAATATTGTCGTAGATCCCGCGGCCCTCTTCGACCGCGGCGACGATGGTGGCGAAGTTGTCGTCGGTGAGGACGATGTCTGCCGCCTGCCGGGTGACCTCGGTACCCGAGGCGCCCATCGCGATGCCGATGTCGGCACCCTTGATGGCTGGCGCGTCGTTCACCCCATCGCCCGTCATGGCCACCACCGCGCCGTTGGCGCGCCACGCCCGAATGATGCGCAGCTTGTGCTCGGCGCTGACGCGTGCGTACACGGCCACGTGCGGGACCCGCCGGCGCAGGGCTTCGTCGGACATCGTCGCCAACTCCACGCCGGTGACCGTGCTCGGTGCATCGGTGGTGGTGATCCCGATTTCGCGCGCGATCGCCGATGCAGTTTCCGGATGATCGCCGGTGATCATCACGACGCGGATGCCCGCGGCGCGACATGTGTTGATCGCGGCTTTCGCCACTGGACGCGGGGGGTCGTACATCCCGGTCAGTCCCACGAACACGAGGTCCCGCTCGAGCGCGTCCGCCGCCTGGTCAGGCGGCAGCGCGGCCCCGAGATCGCGCTGCGCCGATGCGAGCACGCGCAGGGCGCGTCGCGCCATGTCCGAGGTGTGCGACAGGATGTGCTTGCGATCTTCGTCCGTGAGGTCCCGGATTCCGGTCGCGGCGTACACCCGCGTACAGCGATCCAGGAGTGTACCCGGCGCTCCGTTGACGAGGAGGCGCAAGGTGCCGTCCGCGCTTGAACGCACCACCGAACTGCGTTTGCGGTCGGAATCGAATGGGTGCTCCAACACCTTCGGCATCTCGTGCTGGATGCGACGTGGATCTCCACCGGCCTTCGCACCTGCCACGAGCAACGCGCCTTCGGTGGGATCGCCCACCGTCATCCAGATCCCGTCTCGTTCGACAACCTGCGCGTTGTTGCAGCCCAGCAGGATCGTGCTCAGCGCATCGAGCGGCGCGGTACGCGCCGCGTCCGACGTGTTCGGTGCTCCCGTGAGGCGCACGTCACCGGTGGGGCCGTAGCCGTCGCCGGATACGTCGTAGTGCTGCCCGCCGACGTACAGCGCGCGGACGGTCATTTCACCGACGGTCAGCGTGCCGGTCTTGTCGGTGCAGATGACGCTGGTGGCTCCGAGCGTTTCGACGGAGGCCAGTGTGCGGACGAGGGCGCGTCGCTGTGCCATGCGCCGGACGCCGATCGACAGCGCGACCGTGACGATCGTCGGAAGCCCCTCCGGGACGGCGGCGACGGCCAGGCTGACCGACGACATGAACAAGTCGAGCCACGGCGTTCCGCGCATCCACCCGAGGAGAAAGAGCAGCGCCACGATCGCGAGCGCCGCCCACATGAGGACGCGCCCGAGGGCATCCAGCTTCTGCTCGAGCGGCGTGCCTTCGTTAGTGCCTGCTTCGCCGAGCAGTCCGGCGATGCGGCCGAGCTCGGTGTCCATGCCGGTGGCCACGACGACGGCGCGCGCGGTGCCTGTGGTGATCGCCGTGCCCAGATACACCATGTTGACACGATCACCGAGCGCCGTATCGGGCGCGAGGATGGCGGTGCCATCCTTGCGCACGGCCTCGGATTCGCCCGTGAGGGCAGCTTCGAGACACGACAGCGCGGCGCTGTCCAGCACACGTGCATCGGCAGCCACCAGATCGCCGGCTTCGAGGACCAGCACGTCGCCGCGTACGACATTCGCGGAGGGAATCAGTGCCACGCGGCCGTCGCGAAGCACTTTGGCCAACGGCGCGGTCATGTTCTTCAGCGCGGCGATGGAACGCTCCGCGCTGTACTCCTGCGAAAATCCGATGAGGACGTTGAGCCCGACGATCGCGAGGATCGCGATGGCATCGACGGGTGCACCAAGCAGACCGGACACCACGCCGGCCGCTATGAGAATCCAGACGAGGAGGCTGCTGAACTGCCCGATCAGGATCCGCACCGGACTGACCGCGACCACGTCCCGTAGTTCGTTGGGTCCGTTCGCGTCGCGCCGCTCGAGTGCGTCGGCCGTCGTGAGTCCGGTGGACCTGCTGTTGACGCCAAGCAACGCGTCGTCCACGGAACGTTCGTGCCACGTGTCGATAATCAGTCCCTGGTGTCCGGAAAACACGGACGTCGATGCGTTGAGTGGCGCATAGATTGCGAAGGAGCAGGACCTCCTCAATCAAATTCCATGTCTCCACCAGAGCTACACCGCACGCAGCACATCGGCTGGCTTCGTGCGTCCGTACTCGGCGCCAATGACGGATTGATCAGCACGTCCAGCCTGATCGTGGGTGTGGCGGCTGCCCAAACGGCGCGCGAGCCGGTGTTGTTGGCGGCGGTGGCCGGGCTCGTGGCCGGCGCGCTGTCGATGGCCGCCGGAGAGTACGTCTCCGTGAGTTCACAGTCCGACACGGAATCAGCGGACATTGAGCGAGAGCGTCGCGAACTCGCTACTCAGCCCGACGAAGAGCTTGCCGAACTCGCGGCGATCTATGTCGGTCGCGGCTTGACTCCGGCGTTGGCGGCCGAGGTCGCCGCGCAGTTGACGGCACACGACGCGCTGGGCGCTCACGCGCGTGATGAGCTCGGCCTCTCACATGTGACGCGGGCCCGTCCGATTCAAGCGGCGCTGTCCTCGGCTGCGGCGTTCGCCGTGGGTGCGGCGCTGCCGGTCCTGCTCGTGTGGCTGGCGCCGTTGGCTGGCCTGTCGACGCTCGTGACGGCGACGTCGCTCGCGCTCCTCGCCATCCTGGGTGGTGTGGCGGCGTCGTTGGGCGGGGCGCCCGTCTGGCGCGGCGCACTGCGGGTGGCTTTCTGGGGAGCGGTGGCCATGGGTGCCACGGCGCTGGTCGGCAAGCTCTTCGGCACGGCTGTGGCCTAGCGACCGGTCCGTCCGAGAACTAGAAGACAAATAGGGTATGGGGGTATACTTCACATACAGTGTCCCCCTGTTTCCGACGACTACCCGAGGCCGAACTCTATGACTGCGCTCACGATGAAGATCAGCGGTATGTCCTGCAATCACTGCGTGGGTGCCGTGACCAAGGCGTTGACCGGTGTCAGCGGGGTCGTGGTCGACCAAGTCGCGATCGGCAGCGCGACGGTTCACTACGACGAGACCCGGACGTCACCGGCGCAAATCACACTGGCAGTCGAGGACGAAGGCTACGCCGTCACGGCGTCGTGATGACGTCGTCATGACGGCCGCGCCCGTGGTGCGCTTCGTCACCGTCGATCGCGCGTAAACCGACGATACTTCTCCAAGAGGACTTAAGGGTCCGGCGTCGACGACGCGGGTCCCTCGGATTTCCCGTACTTCGGAGACGTAGACATGCGACGAATTCTTTTCGCCTCGGCGTTTGCGCTGGTGGCGTGCGGCGACGGCACGTCGCCGCAAGCGGATGGACAGGTGGGACTTGGCTTTCAGGTTTCGCGATCCACGACGACGGCCACGGCACGGGATGCGCGCGTTGGGAGCCCTGACGGTCGCGATTTCGTCGGCGATGCGCCGGTGACCACCACCACGCCGACCGGTCTGCGCATCACGCGGGGAACAGACGCGATCGTCATCACCAAGGCGCAATTGGTCGTGCGCGACGTGAAGCTCCGGCGCGCCGTCGCCGGCTGCGACGACGATGATGACAGCCGCAGTGCAATCATCAGCACCGATAAGCGCTCGGACGATGACGATGACGACGATTGCCCAGTCATTCGTATCGGTCCGTTTCTGGTCGACATGCCGGTGACCGGCGTCGACGGCGGGCGTGTTGCCGTCCCCGTGCCCGAGGGCACCTATTCGTCTGTGCGCCTGCGGCTGCACAAGGTCACGAGCAACGACCCGCTGGACGCTGCCTTTCGTCAGGCCAACCCGGATTTTCGCGACATCAGTGTCCGTCTCGAGGGCACGTACAACGACGTCCCCTTCATCTTCGTGAGCGACGTGAACGCCTCGCTGGATGTGCCGCTCACCGCACCCCTCGTGGTGGGGGCGGGTGGCGACGACGTCACCGTGACGATCGATCTCAGCCTGTGGTTCCTGCGACCGCTGGGTGGCCTGTACGCACCCTCACTGGCCAACACGCCAGGCAATGTCCGCGCCGCGGTCCAGCACAATATCCGCAGCGCGTTCCGCGCGTTCCGGGATCGTAATCGGGACGGTCGAGAAGACTGACGACGGGGCACCACCTTCCCCGAGGCGGTGGAGTGCGTCGGGGGAGGTCCGCGTCAGGTAGGCAATGACATCAGCCGCCGTATAGTGAGTGCGGCCCGCCAGAAACCGATCGAGGTGCACAACGTCGTCGCCGCTCGTGACGAGCACCGGTTCGATCGTGCCGTCAGCGCGTGTTTGCGGCAGTCCGATACACGCGCAGAGGGCATTGCACAGACACTGACGTCCCACCGTGTCCTCGAGCGCGCCGCCCTTGGCGAGATATTGGTCCACGGGTTCCGCGGGACACCGATACACGATGCTGCCATCCGGCCGACGCACCAGCTCCCGCAGCGCTCCGAGATCGCACACGCGCGCCCGTTCATGCGGGGACAGCACCGATGCCTCGTCGGAGACGAGCACCTTGAACGGATAGCCGGTCGGTGAGGCACGGACATCGGTGCGCACATGCAGGGTGCCGTGCTGCACCCCCGCGATGACGTCGTCCTTGATCTCGCGAGTAAAGCCCGACTCGTCACTGAACGCAAACAGTGTTCCCACCTGAATGCCGGCGGCCCCTTCGGACAGCGCATGTTCGAGTGCCTCCGGCGAGCCGACGCCGCCGGCCAGCCAGAACGGAAGCCCAATGTCACGCATGGCGGTGAGGTCCACGACGTCGCGTTCTCCGTAGATCGGCTCGCCGTTGTCATCGACTCGCAGGGCGCCCCGCGGCGGGGCGTTGTGACCGCCGGCCGTTGGGCCTTCCACGATGAAGCCATCCACGCGTCCGTTCGACTTGCGCGCCAACGTCATCGCCAGTGACGCGGCCGATACGATGGGCAGGAACTGTGGGCGCGGCAGGGGCGTCGTTGCGTCGGGAAAACGAGAGCGCGGGTCGAACGACAGGATCGTGGCTTCCCCGGCAACGGCCCCGATCACGTCGAGCTTGATCGACGTCGGCTCATGGTCGGCCAGCGCGTCGAGTGCACCGGGAATTTCCCGTGGGATGCCAGCACCCATCAAGACGGCATCAACGCCGGCCAGCATCGCCCCATAAAGCGTTGGCAACGTGGGCAGCTGAATCTTCGACAGCAGATTGATGCCGATCGGTCCGTCATGCCCTTCCTTCGCAAGCGAGACTTCGGCGAACGCCCCGAGCATCGTGATCTGATCACGCTCTGGCGCGACCTGCTGTCGATACAGCGGAAGAAGTCGGTAGGGCTCGGTGGGCTCGCGGCCTTCAGGAAGGAAGAACCGCTTCAGCACGTACTCGGCGACACCAGGCACAGGGAATCGCGCCATCACCCGGCGCAGATGGCCGCCGATGTCACCATCCTGCAGTCGACGTACCAGCACCGTGTCGAGCGCGGTGCCGGAGACCACGCCCAGCTGCCCGCACCGAGCGACGGCGTTGGCCAGCGTCCAGTTGGACACCGCGACGCCCATGCCCCCCTGGATGATGGTCGGGAGTCGGGGCCGGTCGCTCATGAGACACTCGCAGAGAGGGGATCGCCATCGAGTCGCTGGGCCTCGACGGCACTGACGGAGGGTAAACCGCACCGCCACGTCGTGATCAGCCGGGATTCGCCTACCTGCTGTCGGCGAAATCCCCGACAGCGGCATCACTCCTCGCTGAATCCGCCTGATGCATGCGAAAAGGCCACGACCTCCAGCCGACTGTGCAGCGCCAGTTTCTCCAGCACGTTGTGCACGTGACTCTTGACGGTGTGAATCGCGATGTTGAGGCGCTCGGCGATCTGCCGGTTGCTGAGCCCCTCGGACAGGAGATCCACGACCTCGCGCTCGCGCGACGTCAGGCGCACGTCGTTACGGACCTTGATCTTGTCCTTGACGACTTCATTGCGGATGATTTGCGCGAACAAGGACGTCGTCAGGGCGGGAGGAAGCACCTGCGCGCCGCTGGCGACCCGACGGATCGTCGCAAAGAAATCGTCGAAGGACGCATCCTTCATGATGAAGCCCGACGCCCCCGCGCGTACGTAGTCGGCGACGTCCTCCTGAATCGCGAGCAAGCCCATCACGATGATGCGCGCGCGAGGCACTTCGGAGTGGACCGTCGCGGTAAGCCCCAGACTATCGTGGTCCACGAGGCCGAAGTCGATCAACACCACATCGGGCTGGGCTTCCTTGATCTGGGCGATTGCTTCATCGACATCCGCCGCGGCAGCCAATACCCGAAACCCCGGCTGCTGGCTCACCAGGGCCGCAATTCCTTCGCGCAGCAACCGGTTGTCGTCGATCAGCACCAGCGAAATCGTCGCTTTGGCATCCCCGCCACCCTGTGGTCCGCTCCCTTCACTCGGCATCCGGGTTTCCTCAGCGGGGCACGGGTAGTGTTACAAACCCAAGAAACAGAGCTCGCAGGTTGTCCGCGCTCTCCGTTTCATGGCTTTTGGTCTTTCGGCATCGGGTGTACAAGAACTCATTTTTCGGTCCAACACAATCGCGGGTTCGCTCACACTCGAGCTTGTTCCCGCTTCCCGGTGCACACTGACCCTTCCGTCAGACGTCAGAGCTCACACGCCATACACAGTCGAATCCGTCATTAAGAGCCACTGTTCTCGACGCACGCCGACGATGCGGGCGGCACGATACGAATACCGTGACGGTTGTGGCGACCGCCACGGACGCCGCCTGCATGGAATGCAGGATACCCACGTTGGCGCATGGTACGAATCAGAACATGGGAAGAAGTCGGCGCCGCTACCGCTACCGGGCTCTCTACATCATCCCCCCACGTCAAAGCGGTCGGAGCCCCTTCGCGCAACAGCCGCCTCGCCAACGCCAGCGCGCGTTGATACGCGCGCCGGCTCTCGAGAATGGCGATGACGAGTGACGCCGTCGTCATCCGCTGTGCTGCCGGGAACTCGATCGTATCCTGTGCCATCTGCGAACTCCCGGCGGACTGTCTCGATCATCCGCGCATCGCGGACGGCTCATCATCTCATACCACATAGTCACCCCGTGAGCTCGCCCGGAACATTGGCCAATCGGTTGATCTTTGGGATCGCTCGTGGGGACTACCGCAAGTAACGGTAGAGCCCGATGAGGCCCACCACACCGCCGCCGACAGCAATGGCGGTACCACCGTCGCCGCCGATGAGCAGACCCACCACCACCGCCGCCGCACCCGCGCCCATCAGGGCCAGATTCGGCCCCATATTCGCATTGTCAGCGGGTTGTGGTACCGGCGCGTTGGCGGTCGAGAATGCCGTCGTGGTCAGGCCCGCGGGCGCCACGCGTGGACCAGCCAGCGCCGCGGCGGGTGTGCGAATTTCTCCGGAGGTCGTCGACACGCGCTCGACTGACGTCGAGTCCGCACGCGTCGAGTCGGGACGCTGCGCGTTTTGGGCGCCAAGTGCCAACGGCGCGAGCGACATACCGAGGAGGAGCGCCGTGCGACCAAGCACGGAACGGTAGACGAAGTTGGTCATGATGATGGTTCTCCTGCCGTCGTCAAGCGACGGTTGTGTGGGACTGCGCGGGCGCCGTGAGCCGGCGCCATGTACCTATCGCGCGCCGCTGCGGGCCGTCGCATTCGCGAAGATGGCCACTTCGATACGCCGATTTGCCTGCCGGCCGGATTCGGTGTCATTCGAGGCCAGTGCTTCGGTCTCCCCCTTGCCGGACGTTCGCAAGCGCGAGGACGCGATGCCTTGCGAGACGAGATAGCTCGACGCGGAGACGGCGCGACGCATCGAGAGATCCTGATTGTATGTCGTGCTGCCCAGGGCATCCGTGTGGCCGACGATCAACAGGTCGGTCTGCGGGTACTTGTTCAGGCTTGCGGCCAGATTGCGCAGATTCTGCGCCGACTCAGAACGGATGGCGTCCGAGTCGAAGTCATACAGCAAGCCGGACGCAAACGTCACCTGAATGCCTTCACCGACGCGTTCAACCGTTGCGCCAGGAATGTCGACCTTCAGTTCCTTGGCTTGCTGATCCATCTGGTGACCGATGATCGCCCCGGCGGTGCCGCCGACAACGGCGCCGATGATGGCACCGCGCGCCGTCGATCCGGTCTTGGTGCCGATGACGCCACCCAGTACACCGCCCGCCGCGGCGCCGACGGCGGCGCCCTGCTGCTTCCGGCTGGCGGTCGCACAGCTGCTGACGACGGCGGTCAACGACGCGAGCAGCATCGCTGAACGCACGAGTCGAAACGGATGAACGCTGGTGGTTTCCAGCAGAGATGACGACATGGTATTGCCTCGATGAAGAAGAACGTCGGGGGGTGTGTCAGCGGCCTTCATGCCTTGCGGCGCATGCCGGTCACCACGAGTCCAAGCCCGATCGCGACCGCCAGTCCGGCGGCCCAAGGCTGCACGGGGTGCTGTTCTTCCGCCGTGACCTTGAGGTCGCCGACCTTCAACACATCGCGCCGCGACGTGAGGTTGCCTCCGAACAGCAGGAAGGCGCCCACGCCGATGAGCACAATGCCGACAATGACGGATGCACGCACAGACGCTCCAAAATTGGGGGACCGGAAACACGGGACCATCGCACACTGGAGCATAGGCCACCGTTGTGCCGCCGGCCATCAATCGAAGGGTTGAACTTCCGGAAGATCATCCTTCTGGCCGATGTGCCCGGACGCGATGAGGAGAGAGACTACAGCGTGACGCCTGCGGATGCTCCGATGACTGCGGAGGCGTCACGACGGTCAGCATATCGCAGTTACCTCTCTCTCAGGGAATCCCTCATGAAATCAACAATTCGAGTGCTGTGCACGGCCGTTATGGCCGTATCCGCCATCGCGTGCAAGAAGGACGACGCCACGATTGAAACCACCAGCGCGGGCGAAACCAACGCCTCCGCGTCGGCCGATTCGGCGAGCGCGCGCGGCAACGCGATGGTGCGGGTCGTGAACGCCGGAACCGGCGGGAAAGACATCGCGCTGCAGCTGGACGGCAGTGCGATCTTTGAAGGTGTCAAGGCCAACTCGGTGTCGGACTATCGCGAAGTGTCCGCGAATCTCGCACGCTTTGCGGCGCATGCCCCGGGCGGGACGGATACGGCGGCGCTCGCCCAGAACGACCAGGTGCTGATGGATGGCAATCGCTACACCGTCTTCCTGATCTCTGAAGACCTTTCGCGCAGCACGCTGCGCATCGTGCAGGACGAAGTGATCCCCGATAGCGGGAAGGCGCGCGTTCGGGTCATCCATGCGGCACCGGGCGGCCCGGAGCTCGACGTCAGCATCGTCGGGCAGGAA
>CAZMGX010000085.1:4306-15546 GCA_964565915.1 uncultured Gemmatimonas sp. | reverse complement strand
ATAGACCGTGTTGGGGTCGACCACGTCTGCGCTGCCCGCGCGGCGGACGCCGAGGGAGCGTGTCGTGACACGATCGCCGGAGACGCGTGCCAGGCTTATCGACGGCACGCTGGCCAATCGCAGCAACTCCAGCAATTCGGCGTCGGAGAGCGCTGCTTTCGGCGGCTGGACAGGTGCTGTTCCGTACCAGGCCGGACCGACGGCCAACGCTGCAAGTCCCAGGCGTGACAGGGCCTCACGGCGCGGAATGACGGTAGAGTCGATGGTCTCTGACATAGGGCGGCGAGGGAGGAAGGGAAAACGCATCATCATTAGACAGCGGGGAGTGCTGTATCGTTTGTCACCGGGCGACCGCGATCGGTACATTGCGCCATGCGGATCCTGCTCGCCGAAGACGACAAGCTCCTCCTGACCTCGATCGCCCGGGGGCTGCGCGAGGCACTGCACGACGTCGATCTGGCGATGGAGGGACGGCAAGCCCTCGCGTTGGCCACCGAGCATCCCTACGACGTGATCGTGCTGGATGTTTTGCTGCCGGGCATGACCGGCCTGGAGGTCTGTCAGGCGGTCCGGGAGCGGGGGGATCGCGTGCCGATCCTGATGCTGACGGCCCTGGACGCCGTCGAACATCGGATCGCCGGGCTCGATGCGGGGGCCGACGACTACCTCACCAAGCCGTTCGACTTTGGTGAGCTGCTGGCACGATTGCGTGCGATCACCCGTCGACACGGCGAGCGCGCGCCGCCACGTCTGGTCCTTGGTGATCTCGTCGTCGACAACGAGCGCCACACCGTGCGCCGCGGCGAGCGTGACATCACACTCACCGCACGCGAGTTCGCCCTGCTGGTCTACCTTGCGAGCAACGCCGGTCGTGTCGTCAGTCGCGCCGAGCTGATGGAGCATGTGTGGGGCGACCATCCCGACAAGTACTCGAACATCATCGATGTGTACGCCAGTCGGTTGCGCCGAAAAATCGATGACGGCGAGCCGGTCGCGCTGTTCTCGACCGTTCGCGGTGTCGGTTTCCTGCTGCGCGCGTGAGAAGCCTGCGGTGAGTGGCGCATGATTCGCTGGCCATCCTCGATTCGTGCGCGGTTGGCGCTGTGGCACTCGGTCCTGCTTGGCCTGCCACTGGTGATCTTCGCGATCGTCAGCTACGTCGCCTTTTCGCGTGCGCTCGTGGGAAGCACCGATCGCTTCATCGCGGAGGCACTGGCTGCGTTCACGCGTGAGCTCGGTGCCGAACGGCGGGCGGGTCTGTCGCCGCAGCAGGCGATGATCACGACGGTATATGAGGTCCGCTTTCGCGAACTGCACATCATGATCCTCGACCCGGCCGGGCGCGTGATCGCCATGGCGGGGCCGCCCGACACCGCCGGAACACAAGCGGCCGACGCCCAACGGCAGCTGGATCAACAGGTGGTCGGCCTGGTGCGCGCGGAGGGAGCCATCGGCGAACCGCGACTGCTCACGCTCGATGCCCTCGACGGCGCGCACCGCGTCCGAGCGCAACCGCTCGAGGTCGACGGCGTGCGCTATCTGCTCGCGGGACGCTATCCGCTGCGCGAGGCCGAGGAAACGATGGAGGGAGTGCGCCGCATGTTCAGTCTGGCCATCCCGTTGTTGATCCTGGCCGCTGCGACGAGCGGATATTTCCTCGCCCGACGCAATCTGGCGCCCGTCGCGTCGATGGCGGAACACGCGACCGAGATCAGCGCCACGAATCTGCACGAACGGCTGCCCGTCGGTGGCGGTGATGAACTGGTGCGACTCGCACGTGTCATCAATGATCTGTTGGATCGCCTGGAGGCGTCGTTCGAACAGCAGCGCCGGTTCATGGCCGACGCGTCGCACGAACTCCGGACGCCGACCGCGATCGTGCGCACCGAGGCCGATGTGACGCTGTCGAAGCCGCATCGCGACGAGACCGAGTACCGGGAGTCGGTAGGCATCATGCAGGATGCGTCCCGTCGGCTGACGCGCATCGTCGACGACCTGTTCCTGTTGGCCCGATCCGATGCCGGACACCTGGTGGTGCACCGTGGCCCGATCTATCTCGAGGACATCGTCGACGACACAACCCGAGGGATGCGGCCGCTGGCCGAGAAGCGGCTCGTCCGGCTGGAGCTGACTGACGCGGTGGAGGCGCCGGTTGAGGGAGACGCCGACCTGCTGGGGCGGCTGCTGCTCAATCTGATGGACAACGCGATCAAGCACTCGCCTGAGGGAGGCCTGGTCGCGGTGCAGATGCGTCGGGTTGAGGCCATGATCCAGGTCGACGTCGTCGACGAGGGGCCGGGCATTCCCGTCGACGCTCAGGCCCGTGTATTCGAGCGCTTCTATCGGGTGGATGCCGCCCGGACGCGCCAGGAGACCAGCCACACCAGCGGAGCGGGGCTGGGCCTGGCGATCGCGCGCCGAATAGCGGAGGCCCATGAAGGGGCACTGGAGCTGGTCGAGTCCCGCCCTGGGCGGACCGCCTTCCGGTTCACGGTGCCGGCGAGCTTGCGGGACGGTCAACGAATCTGAATATTGGCGCGTTCATGAATTATTCATGATCGGTCAGTCCGGTCCGTTGGTGCTGCCCCGCCTTCCTTGTCAGTCATGCGCGAAACGCTTCCGAGCCTTGCTGCTCTCGCGGTCCTTGTTGCTGTGGGTCTCCCGTCGCCCGCCCACGCGCAGGCGGCCAGCGACTCGGCACGCCGCGACTCGGCACGCCGCGACTCGGCACGCCGCGACTCGACCGCGCAGGCGCTGGGGGCGGTGAACGTCAGCTCAGCTCGTTCGGTTGGTGTGGTCGGCGGAGCCGCGGCGGTGGTCGTGAAGCCCATGGAACTGCGGTCGTCGCCCGCGCCGCTGCTCGATCAGGCGTTGCGTGAATCGCCGTTCGTGCTGGTGCGCCAGAACTCGCGTGGGGAGATGGAGATTTCCGTGCGGGGTTCGGACTCGCGACAGGCGGCGGTTCTCATGGATGGCGTGCCGTTGACGCTGGGGTGGGATCATCGCTCCGATCCGTCGCTCATCCCGCTGACCGGGAGCGAGCGGATGGTGATCGTGCGCGGGCTCGGGTCGTTGCTGAATGGGCCGAATACGCTGGGAGGCTCGATCGAGATCAGTCACGATCCATTCGGCCAGCCGATCGGTGGTCAGCTGTGGGCCGGTGCGGGTGTCGATCAATTCGGCTCGACCGTCGGCACGCTTGGCTATGGACGACGGTTGGCCGACCTCGGTGGTGGTGCGCTGTCGGTTCGCGCCGGTGTCTCGCATCGCCAGCGTGACGGCGTCGCGCTGCCGAATGGCGCCATCGATCCGACCGAGGAAGACGGGCTTCGCACGGGGACCGACCTCAAGCAGATCGATGCCTTCGCGTCGGCCCGCTGGAGCAACCGACGCGGCAGTTCGCTTGGCGTCATGTACTCCGCGTATGACGCGGAGCGCGGCGTTCCACCGGAGGAACACATCCGGGCGCCGCGTTTGTGGCGCTATCCGTATGCGCGACGCAGCATCGCGATGGTGTCCGCGAACACCGGTACCTTCAAGACACCGTTCGGCATGGGGTCGCTGGAAATTGGTGTGGGCCTGAACAATGGCGCGTTCAAGATCGAGACGTTTGCGGCACGCGACTACGCGACGGTGAACGGATCCGAACTGGGTGATGAACGCACGCTGACGTCCCGCGCGCTGCTCACCCACACCGTTGGTCTCGCCACACTGCGCGCGAGCTATACCGGTGCGGACATCAAGTACGCCGAGACGCTGACGCCGGCGGCTGCCGCGGACTATCGCCAGAAGCTCATCAGCACGGGCGTCGAACTCGAAGTGCCCGTTGGCGGGCGCACGCAACTGGCCGGTGGATTCGTGTTCGATCGTTCGACCACACCGGAGACCGGCGGGCGGACGCCGGCGCAGGAATCGTTCGACAACACGGGATGGCGCGTGGGGGCCTCCCATGAACTGAACTCGCGCGTGCGGTTGCATGCGAGTGTCAGTGAACGTTCGCGATTTCCGGCCTTGCGCGAACTGTATTCGGGCGCCTTGAACCGCTTCCGGCCGAACCCGGACCTCAAGCCGGAGACCCTGTTGGGCATCGAGGGTGGCGTTACGGTGAATCGCGCGTTTGCCTCGCTGGGACAGTCGACGATTCAGGTGATCGGCTTCCGCCATCAGTTGGACGATGCCGTCGTGCGCATCACGCTGTCCAACCCGACGCGTTTCCAGCGCATCAACCGTGACCGCATCGAGAGCGCGGGCGCCGAGTTGCTGGGTGGCTTCGTGTTCGGTGCCGATCCGGAGAAATCGGTGTCGGTAAACGGCGACGCCACGATCCAGACGATCAGGATTTTCGACGTCACCGCGAACGATCAACAGCGGCGTGCGGAGAACAATCCGGAACAGCGCGGTCGGCTGGAGCTGGGCGTGCCGCTACCGGCCAGCCTCAAGGTCTTTGCCGTCGCGCGGTATACGGGCACGCAGTATTGCCTGAACGGCGATACCTCACGTCTGGACGAGCTGTCGGCGAGAACGGCGGCGGACGTGGCGGTGCAACGCAGCTTTTCGGTGGCGCGCAGCGGGCCGTTCCGAGTACTGAAGACGCTCCTCTCGTTCGACAACATCGGGAACACGGCGGTCTACGATCAGTGCGGGTTGCCGCAGCCGGGGCGTACGCTGCGTCTGACGATGTCCGTGCGGTAAAGCCGGACCTCAGGAACTCGGGAGTACAAACCCGTATCGGGCAAGAATTGCGCGCGCGGTGGGCGTCTGCAGAAATGCAAAGAAGGCGCGCGCCGTCGGTCCGGCGCGATTCGTCAGCACCATACGCTGTCGCAGGGGCCGATGACGCGCGGCGTCGATCAGCACGAAGGTCCCCGCATTCCGTACTTGGGGGCTGAGGGCGAGCGACAGGGGAATGATGCCCCCCTGCGCGCTGCCGGACATGGCGAATTGGGTCGCCTGCGAAACGTTCTCGCCCAGCACCAGCCTCGTCTGCAGCAGCGACCAGATCTCAAGGCTCTGCAACACCTCCATCGCCGCACGCCCATACGGCGCATGTTCAGGGTTGGCAATCGCGAATCGATCGATCTCTCCGCGTCGTGCGCTCACCACAAGCCCCTGCAGCGCCGAGTCCGCGGAAATGCGCGATCCGCGCGGGAGAAACAGCCCGATGCGTCCCGTCGCGTACAGCACACCAGGGCCATCGGTCTTGCGCCTGGCCGCGAGGGTTTCGACGTAGCGCTCGTCGGCGGACAGAAACAGCTGAAACGGGGCGCCGTTCAGGATTTGCTGCGCGAACGCACCAGACGACCCGTAGACCAGTTTGACCGACCGTCCGGTTCTCGTCGTAAACTCGCGTGCGATTTCAGGCAGGGCGGCGCTCAGATCGGAAGCGGCAGCGATGACGGGCACGTCGGCGGACTGTGCGTTTACCCGGATGGCCGCCAACGGCAACGCGAGCACACACCAATACACGAGGCGTCGGACCCATAGCGGGGAACTCACGGAAGGCCCAGGATGCCGCGTACGACGTCCGACGAGGGCGCGGCCAGCACCTCAGCCGCGGACCCCGCCTGCAGCATGACACCATGATCGATCACCACGACGTCGTCGGCCAACGCCATTGCCTCGTCGACATCATGGGTCACGAGCACCATGGGCGCCTGCAACTGGCCGCGCAACGCGGTCAGGTCGGATTGAAGCCGATTCCGAGTACGGCGGTCGATGGCAGAGAACGGCTCATCCAGCAACAACACATCGGGCTCCCGCGCCAGCGCGCGAGCCAGCGCGACCCGTTGCTGTTCACCGCCGGACAGCGACAGCGGACGCCTCGCACCCGCCTGCGTAAGTCCGACGCGTGCGAGCAGGAGATCGGCAGCCTCCGCTCGCTGCGCAGCCGGCAGGTGCGAAAGGGCGATCATCACGTTCTGTTGCGCGGACAGATGGGGAAACAGCGCATACGACTGAAACACGAACCCGGTGCGTCGATTGTGGGCTGGTTGCATGACGCCGCTGGCCGTGTCATGCCACGTGGTGCCATTGCAGGTGATCTGCGACGTTGTCGGTCGGTACAATCCGGCGATTGCACGGAGGATGGTGGTCTTGCCGGCGCCGGACGGCCCGATGAGGGCGAGGGTCCGCCCTCGCGCACAGTGAAACCGCACATCGAGCGGAATTGGTCCATTCTGGCGAAGCCTCACCTCGAGCATTGTGCTACCCTTGACGCCGGCCGATGCGACCCGTCGCACCGTACGCAATGACGATGGCCACGACGGACACCAGCACCAATGCTGCCGCCATGATTCCGGCGGCCGACTGATCAAATGCCTGGACGCGATCGTAGATCGCCAGTGCCGCCGTTTTGGTTTCCCCCGGGATCGATCCGCCGATCATCAGGACGACGCCGAACTCGCCCATCGTATGCGCAAAGGTGAGCACGAACGCGGAGAGGACACCGGGCCAGGCCAGCGGCAGTTCGATGCGCCAGAAGGTTTGCGCCGGCGTGAGGCCACTCACCCACGCGGCCTCACGGACGTCTGGTGGCAGAGACTCGAACGCGCGCTGCATCGGTTGAACAGTGAACGGGAGGTTGACGAGAATCGAGGCGACGAGCAACCCCTGAAACGTGAACACCAGACCCCGCCCGAACACAGATGTCCACAGTCCACCGATGACGGAGTCGCCGCCGAGACTGACGAGGAGATAGTAGCCGAGGACGGTGGGTGGCAGCACGAGCGGCAGGGCGATGAGCGCCTCCAGCACACTCTTCGCCCGCCGCACGCGAAAGGCGAGGAACCGCGCCAGCCAGATTCCGATCGGGCTGAGCAGCGCGGTGGTCCAGAAGGCAAGCTTCAGGGAGAGGGCGAACGCCGTCCAATCCATCACACTACGAGTCGGTTTGGACGGGCTGCGTGGTCGCCATGTGGGGAAATATGGCGACCGGGGAACGACGACAGCGAGTCGCCCGCAAACCCAACCGCGGTCTAGCGGGGGGCGCGGAACAGGTCCCGATCGCGATCCGACCGTCCAGTGATGGCATGTGCGATCACCTCCGACGCGATCACGCTGTGCGTGATGCCGTTTCCGCCGAATCCCGTCACGTTGTAGCAGTGTCGAAGGCCAGGCACACGATCGATGATGGGCAGTCCCGTCGGTGATTCCCCGAACGCACCAGCCCAGTGGTGCGACGGAGTGATTCGGAGACCCGGAAGCAGGGTGTGGAGCTTGTCCACGATGCGATGTGTCTTCTGCCACAAGGCCCGCACGTCACTGAAACGTGTAGACGAAGACTCGTCCTCGCCGCCGGCGACGATGCGGCCGTCCGACGTCGTGCGAAGGTACAGGTACGGATCCGATGCTTCCCACACGACGGTCGTCCGCAGCCACGACGGTAGCGTCGCCATCGGCGTGGTGGCCATCGCCCAGGTCGACTTGACCACATGCCCGGCCAAGGGGATCTGCGCAAGCAGTTCATAGCCGGCACAAAACACGGCATGCCGGGCGATCACCGAATGCCCGCTGGCGAGACCCAACACGACACCAGTCGCATCCGTGCTCACCTCCGTGACCTCGGCGTGCCGATAGAGACGTGCGCCGCGCGATGCGACGCGGCGTAGCAAGCCGGCCGTCAGCTGCGCGGGATCCGCAATGGCATTGCCATCACTTTCGATCGCGCCCGTGCGATCGATGCCGAATCGCGCCCACAGCTCTGCCGCCGACACGAAGCGTCCCGGAATGCCGGCCCGATCACGAGCCACCGCCTCGTGTCGCAGCGCCCGCGCGCCGTGGGCGTCGCCAGCCAAGTAGAGACTCGATCGCGCCGAAAATCCGCATCGGATGCGCTCATGCGCAACGAGCTCCGCCAACGATCGGACGGCCCGCACCGATCGACGCCACGCGCGTTCCGCGTCATGCAGGCCGATGCGTTCGGCCAGCACCGTCAGTGGCAGGTCGATCTCGAACTGCAGGAGCGCGGTGCTGGCAACGGTGCTGCCGTGCAGCAGGTCGCGGCGATCCAGCACGGCCACCGAGAGTCCGCGCTGCACCAGACGCGCCGCCACCAACGCGCCGCTGATGCCGGCCCCGACAACGGCCACGTCGCAGAAGAGGTCGCGCGTAGGGACCTGCGACGGCAGGCCGAGGCCGGAGGAATCCGTCCACAGCGATCGCCCGCTTCGCAGCGTGCGACGTTGAGTGAGTCGTCCCTTCGATCCGGAGCGTGAGCGTGTCAGCCGTCGTTCCTCAAAAAGTGCGTGCGCAAGCCGCGAGCAAAAAGGGGACATGGATCACACTGCAGGCAATCGCTCCGTGAAAGTAGCCCCAACGGACGATAGCGTCCGGCGGTCGCCACGATGATGATACACCATGCGACGGGCAGTACGTCAAACTTTCTTTCGGAAGGAGCGCACAATGAAACTGGACACGCTGATGGAACTGTACGTCGAGGGAATCCGCGACCTGTACAGTGCGGAGAATCAGATCCTCAAGGCGCTTCCGAAGATGGTGACGGGTGCGACGAACGAACGCGTGAAAGCCGCGTTCACCGAGCACATGGCGCAGACGAAGGAACATGTCATGCGACTCGAGACGATCTGTCTGGAACTGGAAGTGAGTCCGAAGGGCAAGCACTGCAAGGGCATGGAAGGCCTGATCGCTGAAGGGTCCGAAATGCTCGGGGAAGATGCCGATCCGGACGTGATGGACGCGGGTCTGATCTCCGCGGCGCAGCATGTCGAGCACTACGAGATGGCCGGCTACGGAACCGTGCGTACCTATGCGGAGCTGCTTGGGCATGATGAGCAGGCCGCCCTGCTGCAGAAGACGCTGCTCGAGGAACGGGAAACGGATCAGCAGCTGACGGAACTGGCCCTTACTGTGAATGTCGATGCCATTGTAGCGGAGCCGGAAAACGTCGATGCCTAGACGGCGGAGCTGAAGTACGAGCAGAGCAAATGGAACGGCCCACGATCGATTGATCGTGGGCCGTTCGGGCATCCTGAGCCGACCGAAACGGAAACGCGCAACTTCCGGCTACGGCTTCCGGCGCCGCAGGCGACGCCATCCCAGCACGAGCAGGGCCAGCAAGGCCACCGACGGCACGATGATGCCGAGCAGGGCGATGAATCCTGCGACGAAGTGCACGAGATTCCGCCACGCATTGCGGAACGCATCGAGCAACACGTTTTCACCGGGCGTCGCGCTGACCAGCGGGGCACGCTCATGCACCGTGATCGAGAGGGTGCTGGTCGCGACACGACTCCGCAAATAGCGAAGCCGACCCTCATACCGTTCGATCTCCTCGCGAACGCGCGAGAGTTCCCGCTCAACCGCCAGCACGTCCTCCAGTTTTCCGGTTCGCGTCGCCAGCAACGAAACCAAGCGGTCTTCAAGACGCTTCGCGTTGGCCACCCGCGCCGTGACGTCGACAAACTCTTCGCCGACGTCTTCCGCGGTCGATGACACCGACTCGACCTTGCCGATCGGCCTGAGGCCGGCGATGGCCGAATCGAAGCGCGCCGCCGGAACCTTGAGTTCCAGGGTGGCACTGCGCACCTGATACTCTCCCGCCGACAACGAGGTGTTGCCCACATACCCGCCGTAGCGGCTGGCCAACTGCTGCACGGCCGCGATGCCCAGCTCGAGCGAGTCGACGAGGACCGACGCCGAGCCGTTGCGGATGATCATGCTGGACGGCGCTACGACCGCCGCCGACGCCGATCCACCCTGCGCCGGGGCCTCAGACGCCGATCGGCCAGTGGCCACCGCGTCGCTGACAACCGGTGCCGACGCCTGTTCCGTCGCCGGCATGGCGTCTGCCATCAGCCGCTCCGAACGCATCGAGGCCATGGGCACCGTGACGTCATCCCCGCACGCCACCAGCAGCGCGGGGAGTGTGAAGGTGCAGGCAAGCACGGAGAGTCGACGAACGGCAAGCATGGGGCCTGGGAGTTGAAGGACGGGGCGAACGGCGAGAATCGCCGTTGCTACACGGGAGACGTCGAGAAGGGACCGACTTGCACAAGGGAGGCCCTGATCGAGGCCGTTGCGGCCAGCCGGGGGGCCGGGGTATCGTCGGTTATGAGGTTACCTCTCCGCCGATGAGCCGCATCTTTCTGGTTGGTGCCACGGGCACGATCGGCCGCGCCACCGTTCGCGCGCTGCAACGGCATGGCCACGATGTCCTGTGCTTCCAGCGCTCTGACACGGCGGCCGCTCCGCGTGCGGCGGACGGCCCAACCGACCGCGCCGCTGAACCCCCAGTCGAATCGACCCGCGGTGACGTGACGGTGCGAGTGGGTGACGTCACCGATCCGGAATCCATCTTGCGCGATGGCCTGCGGGGAGAACGGTTCGATGCCGTCGTATCATGTCTGGCGTCGCGAACCGGAGCGCCCCGCGATGCCTGGGCCATCGACCATCGGGCACACCAGCATTTGCTGGCCGCCGCGCAACACGCCGGCATTCCGCACATGGTCTTGCTGTCGGCCATCTGCGTCCAGAAACCACGACTGGCCTTCCAGCACGCCAAGCTCGCGTTCGAGCGCGAGCTCATGACGTCCGGCCTCACGTATTCCATCGTACGCCCGACGGCGTACTTCAAGTCGCTCTCGGGACAAGTAGAACGCGTCAGGAGCGGCAAGCCGTATCTCATGTTCGGAGACGGGACCCTGACGGCCTGCAAGCCCATCAGCGACGATGATCTCGCGGAGTTCATGGTGGGCTGCCTCACCGACCCGGCGCGTCACAACCGCGTCCTGCCCATCGGCGGACCCGGCGCCGCCATCACGCCGCTCCAGCAAGGCGAGCATCTCTTCGCTCTCCTCGGCATGGAACCGCGATATCGCCGGGTGCCGGTGCGCATGCTCGATGTGATCGTTGGTGTGCTGTCGGCGCTGGGGCGCATCATCCCGCCACTGGCGGCAAAGGCAGAGTTCGCGCGCATCGGTCGGTACTATGCCACCGAGTCGATGCTCGTGTGGGACGCGGCTGCCAGTCGCTACGACGCGGACGCCACACCCTCGACCGGACGCGAGACGCTGTTTGACTGCTACGCACAGTTGGTCCGCGGTGAGATCACCGCCGAGCGCGGTGACCACGCGGTCTTCTCCGGCTGAGCACGGCGGGTCAGGGCGTCTTCTTCCCAACGCGCGAAGGTTTCGGCTGGCGACGCATCGCGGGCCGTGGTGCAATCGGCTTCGTGGAGGCGACGACATCCACCGAGGAAGCCTTGGCTTTCGCGGACTTGCCGT
>CAZMGX010000085.1:0-4296 GCA_964565915.1 uncultured Gemmatimonas sp. | reverse complement strand
GCTGGACTGGCCTTCGACTTCGGGTGTTGCGCCTCGTGCGTATCAATGCGTGCCTCGATCGCGCGCGCAGGAACGCTACGCGTCACGGGCGGCTGCGCCGACTGCATCGCGCGGACAGGAACGGCCAGTGTCAGGGCTGCGGACAGTAACAGGAGGCGCGTCATGGAGTCTTGTCTCCGTTGCGGTTGATCCACGTATCGGTGCGAGCGACGCTGTCGACCGCCATAGCGAGAGCATTCAGAAAGCGTGGTGCGGAAGTGCATCCCGCATCCAACTGCACGGACTTGAGACTGCCTGCGGCCATCGCCGCCAGGCGCGTGCGTGGGCCGTCGGTAAAGTACTGTCCGCAGCCCGGACTGCCTTCGACGTATGCGCTATCGGCGGTTGCAAAGCCGGCCTTTTCGAACTGCTGCAACAAGGCCTTCACCGCGGCCGGCGCCACGGTGCCGCGTTGCTCACCCAGCTGCCGCACGTTGTTGCGCCCTTCGAAGCGGACCGCACCGTCGGCGGACAGCTCGACCAGATACTCGGCACATTGTCCGAAGCAGGCGCCGCGTTCGAGGCGCACAACGATGGCGTCGGGGGCATACTCTGCGCCGGCCCGGGAGCGGCATGCCGACGTTGCACACAGCGCCGCGAACGCGACCAGGAGGTGAAAACGGGGCGTCATTGACGAAGGGCTCCGGTGAGTGGGTCGATGCGGACGCGCGCACTCTTTACGCCATCGGAGAGCAGGACATCGACCCGATCCGGCGTTCCGAACTGCGAGAGATCGAGCGTGCCATTGCGCACGATGGCGAGCACTTCGCCAGTGCCGCGATCGCGCACCATGACGGCCGGAACGCGATTCGTCATCCAGGTCATCTGCACCCGGCCACCGGCACTCCGCGTCGCGGAGACGTCGGTGGGACTGCCAGGCACCAGCGGCAGGCGCCGAGCATCCAGACGCGAGACCTTTCGAGTTCCAGTGAGCTCCCGGACGGCAAGCCGTGCGACCTGACTCTGGAGCTCGTCGGAGACCGGCACCGCAATCACGAACGCCTCGGTTCCGTCGGCAGCGTCATCCACGCGATACGGCGAAAACCGATGGGTGAAGAGAAGGCGATCGTTCGCATCGAATCCTTCCACCACGAATCGCCCCGCGAGATCCTGGCGCGCCGGCAGCGTACGCACCGAGAACGCCGGATCGAGGACCACCGCTCCCGCGCTGACACTGCCGGAGACCATCAGTACGTTCGTCGGCAGCGAGATCCCTGAACCAAGCGGATTCGCGACGTGGTAGTCGAACACCTTGCGGTAGTTGTACGCGCTGACCCACTGGGTCTGACAGTATGTCATGATGTCGTTTTCGGTCGGTGGCTTGATCACGTTGCCATTGAACGTGTCCATGCCCCACGCGCCGGTCGCGCCGTTCGGGAACGGATAGTTGGGATCGGGACCGGCGGCGCCACCACACGGCGCATGACGGAGTCCGAGCGTATGACCCATTTCGTGGGCGAAGGTCAGGCGGGCGAAGGTCGCACCGAACTCCGAGCCTTCATCGATACCGATCGCCGTGCGTGCGGGAATACCGTTTGCGAGTCCAAGTACCCCTTGGGTGCCGGCCGTGCGTACCAGGCCATAGTAGTAGGCGGCGCCACCCTCGGTCTGTCGTACGATTTCGACGTCACGCACCAGGCGGATCCATGAATCGAAACTCTGGGTGCCGATCACGTAGTCGATCACGAGTGGCTGGCGGACCGTCGCGTTGATCAGGTTGAAGGGCCACGCGGCGCCGAACACGTTGAACAGCGTGGCGTTCGCCACCGCGAGTGGCCCATTGCGGTTCTGCTGCACGGGAACAAGTCGCACGTTGAACGGCGGCACGTTTACGACCGTCAATGGTTGCGGTGTCCCGGACAACGGGTACTGGTTGTCGGTTTCGTTCGATTCCGTGACGGTGTTGTTCGGATCGACGTCGGCGATCACCGTGACCCCCGGCCGCACGGCGGTGCCGGGGATGTTGATGTTCGCGGAGCAGCAGGATTCATCAACCGACAGCGTCGGTGTGGCGGTGCCCTCGAAGGTGCCGAGGGTATTCCCGTTTTGCAGGATACGAACGCGCACCGGTACCGCCGCCAGCCCGGCACGACTGCCACGGACAAACACTCGGGCCACCGCGCGTCGGTCTGCGACCAGTGGCACGCGTCCGTCGAGCTGCTGGACCGCTTGGACGAGGTACAGCGCCGCGATATCCAGGTTGGTCTCACCGTTCGCCGGTCCGACCGTCAGGGTCAGCGACGCGGTCCGTGCCGGATTCGCCTGTGCGGTGGCGGTGATCACGGCGGTACCCGGCGTGATGGCGCGGACGAGTCCGCTCGCGCTCACCGTGGCCACGTTTGGCGTGTTGCTGGTCCAGCTCACGGCCGTATTCGCCGTCCCCGACACCGTGGCGGTCGCTTGCTGTGTCTGACCAGGTTGCAGCGCGAGTGTTGTCGGCGAGACGGCGATGGTGACCCCACCGCCCGAGACGATGGCAGTTGCCGTCAGCTGGTAGAAGCCGACTTCACCCGCGTTGTACGTCGTAGTGTTCACGATGTACTGGCCCGCCGGCAGGTTGGCCGTAATGCGGGAGTTCGTCGACGACGTGGAGACGTCGTCGTTCTCCGCGACGATGTCGCCGGTCTGGGCGTTCTGCACGATGAGATACGCGTCGACCGCATTGCTCACCATGTCCAACTGGATCGCTGTTGCGGCGCCGAGCGTCAAGCCGAAGCGTTGGAAATACCGGCTCGGGCCGCCCCCATCACTGAGGGCGCAATCCGTAGCGGAGAACGTGCCGGAGACGGTCTGCCCCGGGGAGAGGGTGCGCGTGACAGCACAGGGATCGATCGCGGGGCCCACCTGCAGGCGATACGCGCCCGTTTCTCCAGGATATCCACGCGCCAGAATGGTGTACCGGCCCGGATCGAGCTGCACTTCGAGACTCGCATTGTCGCCCGCGCCGCTGTCGTCATCCTGGATCACGACGCGTTCGGCGTTGTCGAGCACGACGAGGATGGGATCGATCGTCGTGCTGGTCATGTTGGCGACGATCGTGGTGCGTGTGGTGATGGTGAAGTCGTAGCGATCCTCGAAACTGCGATCCGTGAGGCGACACGACGTGGCCGCCAGCGCGGCGTCGATCGTCGAGGGCAGCACCGTGGTCCGTCCGGTGACGCATACGGCCGGCGCTGGGAGCACCGACAGCAGATAGGCGCCGAACTGATTGGGGGTGAAGGTATTGGCGATGACGAAGTAGCGGCCCGCCGGCACGGTGCGCAGGATCCGCGCGTCGGTCGTGCCACCGCCGTCGTCATCCTGATCGATGATGTTGAATGCGGCATCGGTCAGGAACAGATATGCATCCACCGCGCTGCTCGACATCAGGATTTCGAGCTTGGTCGGTGCGGTCACGGTAAACTCGTAACGCTGCGTCGCGGTGTTGTCGCTCAGTTTGCAGTCCGTTGCCGCCAGCGAACCACCGACGGTCTGCCCGATCGTCACGCCACGGACGATCGTGCAGGGATTCTGGGTGACCTGTACGGTCGCCGAGCCGCTCGTGCCATCGACCGTCGCAGTAATCACGGCACTGCCGGCGGCGACGGCGGTCACCAAGCCGGTGGCCGATACGGTGGCGATGGCCGGGGTAGCACTCGACCACTGCACGTCACGACCGACCAGCGTGGTGCCGGACGGACTTCGCGCGACGGCCGTCATTTGCAATGGGGCGTCGCCGATCGTGATCGACGCGGTCGGTGGGGTCACGACGACCGAGCCGACCGGTGTCCGCACCGCTACTGCTACGCTGGCCGACAGGGTGCCGATGCGCGCGGTGATCGTCGCGGTGCCATCCGAAACGCCAGTGACGAGGCCGGCGGCGGAGACGGTGGCGACCGCACTGTTGGAGGACGTCCAGGTCGCCGTGCGCCCCGCGATCGGTGCGGCGAGAATGTCGAGCGCGGTGGCGGTGACCGCGCTCGACTGTCCGGGCGCCAGCGTCAGCGTAGTGGGCGTGACTTCCACCGACACCACCGTCTTGGGTTCGGTGGAACCACCGCAGGCCGACAACACCACCAGCCCCATGGCGAACGACCACCGCCGAATCACTGCGCGAGCCACCGGACCCATCGGGTACTCCTCCACGCTCACTGGCTTATTCCCGCCAGCGCACGGGTGAGCTCTGCGCGCTGGGAAAACTCCCTGAGTGACACGCGTAGAAAGGCCGGAATTGAGCTCATCAGCGCTAAATTCCGGCCGGGTCCACCAACTTCGCCA
>CAZMGX010000084.1:0-15569 GCA_964565915.1 uncultured Gemmatimonas sp. | reverse complement strand
CGCCGCCACCGGGAACGGGCAAACGCCCGCCCGCGGCGGCGGGGCCCCCGGCGGCGGTGCCGGGGGCCGCGGGGGAGCGCCCGGAGGACGAGGCGCCGCGACGCCGGCCACACGTCAGCCCACCGGCGTCAAATATGTGAATTGGCTGCCGCCCTATGGTCCGTCCGACACCAAGGTGCTCTACGAAGGGGGGCCACAGCTTACCAACGTCGCCTACGGAATCGATGGGAAGACGATGTTCGTGAGCGACAGTGGCAGTGTGATCGCCATTCGTGACGGCAAGCGCATGAACCTCGGTCGCACCGTCACCCTCGCCGGTGGTGGTGGCGGTTTCGGCGGCGGTGGACGCGGCGGTGCGGCCGGCGGCAACGACACCACGTCCGTCGGCACCCTTCTCACCCGGCGCAATGCCACCGGCGCAACGCTCGTGATGATGGCGAAGGACAACAAGACCGTCGCCGTCTCCGGCACGAAGACGCCCGGCGCCAAGTGGAACACCGAAGCACCTCGGCCGTGGGTCGACAAGCTGGACATCGAGTCCGGCACGCGCACGCGCGTGTTCGAGAGCCCAGCCGATGCGTACGACGAGTTCGTGACCGCGCTGGACGATGACCTCTCGCAGTTCATCTACACGCACGAATCCTCGACGGTCATCCCCGACGCGTACCTGCGCGACGTGGCGAGCAACACCAGCAAGAAGCTCACCAACAACGTTGACGTTGGACCCGAAGTGACCGGCGCCAAGCTTTCTCGCTTCCAGGTCACGCGTCCGCGTGACGGGCTCAAGTTCTGGGTCGAAGTCACCATGCCGCGCGACTGGCAGCCGGGCACCCGCTTGCCGGGCGTGATCTGGTTCTATCCCCGCGAGTACACGGGACAGACCGAGTATGATCGCACGCGGTTCGCCACCAACATCAACAAGTTCCCGGAAGTGCCGTCGGCTCGGCCGGCGTCGTCGACGAAGCTGTGGGTGTCGCAAGGGTACGCGTTCATCGAACCCGACTTGCCGATCTTTGGCGACTCGGGGCGCATGAACGACAACTATACGCGCGACCTCAAGGAGAATCTCGACGCCGTGCTGGATGCCGTCGTCGACATGGGGTTTGTCGATCGCAACAAGATGGGCATCGGCGGCCACAGCTACGGCGCCTTCAGCACCGTCAACGCGATGACGCTCGTGCCGTACTTCAAGGCCGGCATCGCCGGCGACGGCATGTACAATCGGTCGCTCACGCCGTTCGGCTTCCAGAGTGAACGCCGCAACTTCTTCCAGGCGCAGGACACGTATCTCGACATGTCGCCGTTCTTCCGGGCCGACAAGATCGCGGGTGCGTTGCTCATGTACCACGCGCTGGAAGACCAGAATCAGGGCACGGCGCCGATCAGTTCCACCCGCATGTATCTCGCGCTGCAGGGACTCGGCAAACCGGCCGCGCTGTACATGTACCCGTACGAAGATCACAGCGTGGCCACCTACGCCAGCGATCTCGACCTCTGGGCGCGGTGGGTCGCGTGGATGGATACCTACGTCAAGGGAAACAAGTCCGCGGCTGTGGTGCCGTGAGCAGGCGTCACCTCATCCCGGCATCGTGAGCGCGCCGCACTTCTTCGAAAGCGCCGCACATTTCCGTCAGTGGCTGGAAGCCCATCACGACTCGGTCTCCGAGATCGTGGTGGGTTTTCACCGTAAGGCGGCCGGGCGACCCACCATGTCGTGGGCTGAATCGGTGCGCGAGGCGCTGTGCTTCGGCTGGATCGACGGGGTCGTCAAGCGACTGGATGACGACCGCTACACCCGACGGTTCACGCCGCGCAAAGCGCGCAGCATCTGGAGTGCGGTCAACATCCGGCATGTCGAGGAGCTCATCCGCGAAGGGCGCATGACGCCAGCCGGGCTGCGAGCGTTCGAGTCCCGCACGACGGAACGATCGGCGATCTACAGCTTCGAGCAGGAAACGGTGGAGCTGCCCCCCTCCTTCGCTGCGGTCTTTCGAACCCACCGGCGCGCCTTCCGGTTCTTCGAGCAGCAGGCCAAGTCCTATCGCAAGGCCGTCATCTGGTGGATCGTGAGCGCCAAGCGCGAACCCACCCAGCGGCGGCGTCTCGAACTGGCCATCGCCCATTCCGAACGACACGAGCGCGTCCCGCAGTTCACCTGAGGCGATAGATTGCGACATGGCTCAGTATCAGTTCTCCGATCATGCGCTGTCTCGGCGGCTGGAACGCGCCGAGTCCGCGTCCAATGCGTCGTTCGTGGATGCCCGCTCCCGACTGTCTCCAGCGGTGGGGGCCACGTGGGTCGACTTCGACGGCACGTGGGCAATGTTCGACGGCGTCGACTCGCCGTTGACGCAGACGTTCGGACTCGGCCTGTTCAACACGCCGACCGACGAGCACCTCGACGCGATCGAACACTTCTTCGCGTCACGTGGCACCAGCGTGTACCACGAGGTCAGTCCGCTCGCCGATCCCACCACGCTCGCGTTGCTGAACGCGCGCGGGTACCGGCCGATCGAGTTGACCACCATCCTGCATCGCCCGGTCGATCTCCTCTTGCCAATCGGACGGGGCGCCAGCGCGGACATTCTGGTACGTGTGACCACCGCCGCCGATGTAGGCTTGTGGGCCGAGACGTCCGCCGCCGGCTGGTCCGAGTATCCCGAGCTTGGCGACTTCATGCGGGAGATGGCGTCCGTGATGGCCAGCACGCGCCACACGTTCTGCTTCCTGGCCGAAGTGGGCGGTGTGGTGGCAGCGACGGCAGCGATGTCCATGCACGACGGCGTCGCCCTGCTGGCCGGCGCGAGCACGGTGCCGGCCTTCCGTGGGCGCGGGGCCCAGAACGCGCTGCTCAAGGCGCGATTGGACTTCGCGGCCGAGCAACACTGTGACCTCGCGCTGATGGGGGCACTACCCGGCAGTGCGTCGCAGCGGAATGCGGAACGTCAGGGATTCCACATTGCGTATACGCGGACCAAGTGGGGCAAGGCATGAGCCGATGGGCCGCAGCCAAAGAATGCGGGGTCGCGGTGGCGCTCGCGGTATTGCTGGGCGCGTGCGGTCGCGAGGCCGCCAGCAATGCGGACACCGCACAGCCGGCAATCGCCGCTGGCGACACTGCGCGAGCTGAGCCATCAGTGCCGCTTGTATTCGTCACCGACTTCGGCGTGGGTGACCTGCGGGCCGGCATGACGTTGGATGAGGCGCGACGTGTGATACCGGAGTTGCGTTTGATCGCTGGCACCGACTCATCCTCCTGCAGCTACCTCGAATGGCCGTCGGCGCCGCCGGGTGTGCTGGTCATGTTCGACGGCGGGCGGTTGGCGCGTTTCGACATCGACTCTGCCGGCGTGCGCACGGAAGCCGGCGCACAGGTGGGTGATGCGGCCAGTCGCGTGGATAGTCTCTACGCCGGACGGCTCACGAAGCAACCTCACAAGTACACGGACGGCGAGTACTTCATGGTCGCGCCGATTCGCGCCGCCGATTCACTGTATCGCCTCGTGTTCGAGGTGGAAGGTGGACGCGTCACCCGGTTCCGTGTCGGCACACGGCCGCAGGTCGAATACGTGGAAGGCTGCTCCTGAGCGATGAGCGACTCCGCGCGCGAGCCGATCGCTTTTCGACTGGCGACCGCCGACGACGCCGAGACGATTGCCACCATTCGGGTATCCGCCGGGCGTGACCTGGTGTCGCGTTTCGGCCCCGGTCGCTGGAATTCGGAATGGACCGAGCGCACCGTGCGTGCAGGCTTCCGCCACGCGGTCATCGTATTGGCGATGTGCGGCGACGTTCCGGCCGGCACGTTTCGGCTGACCACCCGCAAACCCTGGGCGATTGATCGTGCGATGTTCTCGCCCGCCGCGCGTCCACTGTACCTGACCGACATGGCGGTGTTGCCTGCTTATCAGGGACGCGGCGTGGGCCGTCGGTGCCTCGAAGAGGCCAAGCGACTGGCGGCGCAGCACGGCGCCGATGCGATCTGGTTGGATGCGTACGATGCGGCCGCGGGCGCCGGGGAGTTCTATGCGGCCTGCGGGTTTCGCGAGTGTGGACGTCGGTCGTACCGCGGGACGCCACTCATCTACTACGAGCGTCTCGTCGGCACCACGAACGCCTAGCAGGATGAAGAAAAACCCACCGTCCGCTCGGGTACGTCAGCAGACCGGTTCTTCCAGGCGCGACCCGGACCCGATCGTTCCAACAGTACTTGGTACCGCGTCCGTGGTACTGTGACGAAGACTACCCAACCGGTACCACGACAAAGATCCAAGACGAAGAGGGTAGACGAACGAGCGAAGACCTGGTCGTCGTACGTCGGTCTGCCGTCGTGGATCTGCCGTCTCCCATCTCCCGTCGCACGTCTGCCGTGGGTCTTTGTTCGTGTACGACGTACCGGGTACCACGTACGTCAGTTGACCGGTCCGTCCACGCGCCCGGGCACCGATCAGGGCGCCAGGGCAGCTGAATCGCGTCCCGCGCCCCTCGCGAGGGCGTAATGGACCACGTATTCACTTTTTCGCTCTCACCAACACGATCGCGCCGCACGAAACACCCCGTTTATCAGCATCCTACTAGCGACTCGACGCGCGCCACACCACGTCGTCACTGGCATTGCCAACCCGATCGACGGCGTTGGCGACGATCACATCGGTCAATGTGGCGCCGCTGCCGCCGGGGACGTCGATGCTTGGTTCGGCGGATGGCACGAGTCGCTGCGACCAGACCGTCCCACTTCGCCACCGAATGAGCCACCACGACAGCGCCTCGGTTCCACCATTGGTGAGTGTGACGCGCCACGCGCTACCACCGGGAGCTGCCGTCGCTGCGACGGTGATGACGGGCGGCGCCGGCGCGACGCCATCGAGCCAGGGTGATGCTGGCGGCAGGGCTGGACTGACGTTCGTCGTCGAAGCGAGCGTCGTCGCCAAGCCGCCGCGGTTCTCACGCAACGACGTCGTGTTGTACAACAGCGTGCCGATCGAACCGTTACGCTGGCGCGACCGCGCGATCTGCGCCGGGATTTCGCCGGCGCTGTAGGCGGAGGCCGACCCATCGGCGACCCGATACGCGGCCAGTCCCGGCCACAGATGTCGCGGCCGCGTGTTCTGCTGTGCCCACCAATCCAGGAGCGCCGGGAAACTCTGCCCGCTGGAGGCAATACTCCAGTACAACTGCGGCGCGAAGTAGTCGACCCAGCCTTGCTGCAGCCAGAATCGTGAGTCGGCGTAGATGCTGCCGTACGCATCGAGACCGACAATGCCTGCCGGGTTGCCCGGGCGCCAGATGCCGAACGGGCTGATGCCCACACGCACATGCGCGCGTGTCGCATGCACGTCGCTATACAATCGTGAGACGAATCGATTCACGTTGTCCCGCCGCCAGTCGTCGCGCGCCAACTGGCCTCCCGTGCGCTGGTATGCCGTATAGCTCGCACTATCCGGAAACGACAGGTTCGGACAGCGGGTGTCCGGGTACGGATAGAAGAAATCATCGATGTGCACGGCATCGATGTCGTAACGCGTGACGACGTCACGCACGACGGCAATTGCCTGATCCTGCACCACCTGCTCGGCGGGGTCGAACCAGAGCTGAGTGCAGAACGCGCGCGTCAACTCGGGGCGACGACGCGCGAGGTGCAGTGACGCGAGTCGCGAGGTATCGCTGAGGGATCCCGCGCGAAAGGGATTGAACCACGCGTGCAACTCGAGTCCGCGAGCATGCGCCTGCGCGACCGCAAACAGCAGCGGGTCCCACCCCGGATCGGTACCCTGCGTGCCCGACAGCGACCGCGCCCACGGTTCGATGCCGGAAGGGAACAACGCGTCTCCGGCGGCGCGCACCTGCAACACGACGGCGTTCAATCCCGACGAACGGGCCAGATCGAGAATCGCGAGCAGCTCCGTCTGCTGCTGCGCCACACTGAGCCCGCTCCGAGACGGCCAGTCGATATTGGCCACCGTCGCGACCCACAGGCCACGAAACTCCCGCGAAATCGGTGGGACCGTGACGGGCACCTCGACCGGTGGCTCGATGGCCGTCGGCCCATCGCTGGAGCAGGCGGCCAGGAAGCCGGCCAGACAGGCGAGGGCCAAACTTCCCGCTGTTCTCACCGGGGCGTGTGTCATCCCACACTCTATCAGCCGTTGGCCGATGCGACCAGCGTTGCTGCTTGCGCCCGGCGCCGCCTACGCCCGACGTGCCACAAGATTTTCCCCGCCCCTCTTGCTCGTCCGCCCTCGACAGCGCATGCTCGGCACATCATGCGCATCGGGATCGACCTCGGCGGCACCAAGATCGAAGGGATCGCACTGCGCGACGACGGTGAGGAAGTGACCCGTCGTCGCGTGGCCACTCCACGCAGCTACGCGGGTACCGTCGACGCGATCGTCGCGCTGGTCGGGGCATTGGAAGACGAAAGCGGGACCCGCGGCACGGTGGGCATCGGAATTCCCGGCGCCGTCACCCCCGCAACTGGCCTCGTGAAGAATGCCAACTCGGTGTGGCTGATCGGACAACCGCTGACGCGTGATCTCGCGCAGCGCCTTGCGCGCGAGGTTCGCGTGGCCAACGACGCCGATTGTTTTGCACTGTCGGAAGCGACCGATGGCGCAGCTGCCGGGGCCGGGAGCGTGTTCGGGGTCATTCTGGGTACGGGTGTTGGTGGTGGCATCGTGATCAATGGGCGATGCCTGGCGGGTCCGAACCAGATCGTCGGGGAATGGGGGCACAATCCGCTGCCGTGGGTAACGCCCGCGGAGTATCCGGGACCACACTGCTACTGCGGCAAACACGGCTGCATCGAGACGTGGCTGTCGGGCCCCGGCTTTGAGCGCGACCATGCCACACACGGTGAGTCTGGTGTGCTCGATTCACCGATGGGTGGGCGCGAAATCGTCGCCGCCGCTCTCGCGGGCGATCCACGCGCTCGTGCGACGCTCGATCGGTATCACGACCGATTGGCACGCGCCCTGGCCACGATCATCAACGTCATCGATCCCGAGGTGATCGTCCTGGGCGGCGGCATGTCCAACATCTCCGGGCTGTCCGACGCCGTCAGCGAACGACTGCCAGCGTGGGTGTTCTCGGATCGCGTTGAAACGCGCGTGGTGCGCCACCGTCATGGGGACTCGAGTGGTGTGCGGGGAGCCGCGTGGCTGTGGCCACCCGGCACACAGGCGTGACACCGTCGCCAGCCGCCTGACGAACGACCCATGACGCCGCTGCTCTGGGTCCTGGTCGGTGGTGCGCTGCTCCTCGCGTTCGCGACGGCGATTGCGTGGTATGCCCGTCGCGCGGGCCGGCGCGCCTTGTGGCAGAACCGCGGGCGCATCGATCGATACAAATTCGCGCGCAAGTCGTACGTGATTGCGCAGGTGCTCGCCGAACCGGCCGTCGCGGAGGCGGTGCGCGCGCATGCGGCCGAGCACGGCGTGCCTGAGGCGGAGACGTGGGCGCGCGTTCAGCGATACCTCGACGAGATCGTCCCGTTTTTCAACATCCTCGCGTACTACCGCCTGGGATACAACGTCAGCCGCTTCGTGCTGGGGTTGTTCTACAAGGTGTCGGTGGAGTACGAGCGTCCGGATCCGTTTCGTGGCATCCCCCGCGATTCGGTGGTGATCTACCTGATGAATCACCGGTCGAATGCCGACTACGTGCTGGTTGCGTACGTGATGATGGGCGCGGTGTCGATTTCGTATGCCGTGGGCGAATGGGCGCGCGCGTTTCCGTTGGAGTACCTCTTCAAGAGCTTCGGCTCCTACTTCATTCGTCGACGGTATCGCGAGCCGTTGTACCACGCCGTGCTGCAGGCGTACGTGCAGTTGATCACGCGCAACCAGGTGACGCAGGGCATCTTCCCCGAGGGAGGACTGACGCGCGACGGCGCGCTGCGCCCGGCCAAGATCGGTTTGCTGGACTACGCGCTGGGCGTGGCGCGCGATCCGGCGGTGCGGCAACGGATGTATATCGTGCCGGTCGGCATCAACTATGATCGCGTGATCGAGGATCGGTCGTTGCTGCGCGAGCTCGAGGTGCGTGCCGAGCGACCGGTGACGTCACGGTGGTCGCAGGTTGGTGAGGTGGGGCGGTTCGTCCTGTGGAACGTCACGCGCCTGCTGACGGGCCGCTGGCGTCGCTATGGTCGCGCCGCGGTCACGATTGGTGCGCCGGTCCCCATCGATGGGTGGCTGACTTCACTCGAACGTGACGGCATCTCCCTGTTCGAGGTACCACGCGCCGAGCGTCTGGCGCGGCTGCAGACGTTCTGCGACGACGTGCTGGCGCGGATCGGGGCCATCATTCCCGTGACACCGGTGCCGTTGGCCTGTGCGGCGCTCCAGAGCTTCGACGCGGACTATGTGTCGCGCGCGCAGCTGCTGGAGCGGATGGAAGCCATGCGCGACGTGCTGCAGGAGCTGAACGGGCGCGTGGTGCGGGCGGATCGGGACATCGCGGAGACATTCGACCGGGCGTATCGGATGCTGCGGATGCGGCGGATCATCGCGCGGACGGGGGACGGGTTCCTGCTGCTGCCGAAGGGGCGTCCGCTGGTGTCGTACTATGCGAACAGCATTGCCCCGCTGCTGGGCCCGTTTGCGGCGGGGGTTGTGGCCCGGGACCGGCTGCCGTTGGACCGGCAGTTGCTGGATTAGCGCAGCCCCTGCGCTGGAGGGACCGACCGACTCCCTTTTTCCCCCTCCGCCCGGTCGCTAGAATAGGGGGTCGTCTGTTGGCCCATCGTATAACGGTTATTACCCCGGCCTTTGGAGCCGGAGATCTTGGTTCGATTCCAAGTGGGCCTATCCTGTTGCACTTCCATGGCTTACGCCTCCTTCACGAGCCCGAGCGGTGCGGGCTGTGTTGTTGATGGTGTTGTTGAGGTCGCCTTGTCGCTGCGTCGCTGGCCGTCGCGAATGCGACGTGCGACTTCGTAATCCATGCGCGCATAGATCTTCGCCGTGGTCGCCTGATCGTCGTGGCCGATCCACGGAGACACCTCCCAGAGCGGATAGCCGTCCAGGAGCGCGCGGCAGGCGTAGGAGTGGCGCGTGTCCCGCAACCAATACCCCTCCTGCCCTTCCGCCTTCGCGGCCTTGGCCCACTGCATGGAGATTGAGCGCAGCCCGAGGTTGCCGACGATCGGTGCCTGCGGCGTCTTGCCTTTGAGCCACGCCCGGAGCATCGGTACCGCCCACGGCTCGACGCGCACGCCCTTCCGCCGACGCGATGCGGTCTTCGTGCCGGGGATGTCGACGCGATGCTCGATCCCCTCGTCTTTGTTCGGCGCCTTGCCCTCGGGCAGCAAGTGAAAATCGCGCACCTTCATCAGCCGCACCGTGGAGCGATCCGCACTGGTGGACGCGCACACGAGCGCGGTGATGAACGCGTCGCCGCTCAGGCGTTCGATGATGGCCTGATCGACGTCGGCCGTGCGCCACTCGTCGCGCGACTTCGCCTTCTTCGGCCGCGGCACGAGATCGCTGTCGCTGCAGGGGTTCATCTCCAACACCTCCTGCGACACCAGATACTTGCAGAACGAGGACCAGGCGTAGAGGCGATGGCGCTTGGTGCCCCCGCTCTGCCGGCCCTTGTTGAGCAGGTTCCGGATCTTCCCGGGCTTGAGCTCGTGCGCGAACGTCACCTCCGCGAGGAGCACACGCACGTGCGCGACGGCATCGCGCCATGAGGCCGGCGCCCGTTCCTGAATGTCCGCGATCCAGCCCGTCGGCCGCTGGCTGGCGTCAGACTCGACGCCCAGATGTGCGTCCAGCCGGACCGCCGTGAGCTGCTGCAGGAGCGTGTCGAGCTGGTTGTTCTGATACGCCTCGTGCAGCTGATCGATTGTGAAGCGACGGGGCTTCTCGACGAGCGCGCGCAGTAACGGCCACCGCTTGTTGTCGGCGAGCGTCCTGCACATGCGCTCGATGCTCTCGGCGAGTTTGGCATCGGTGGTGCCTGTGCTGATCTGCTGCTTGCCGGGATTCAGGTGGACGTAGATCCAGTGAATGCCCGCCTTTCCGCGTCGGAATGCAGCCATCAGACGGCCTCGCGCATGGCGTCGGATGACACGACGCGATCAAGGAAGGTGCGGAACCACGCGATGGTTTCGATCGGATCGAACATCACCCGCCCGCCCACTTTGGCGCGTGGGCACTGGCTGCGCCGCAGGGTCTCGACGTCCATATCCCCGCAGCGAAGCGCAGCCGTTTCGATCGTCCACATCTCCAGCGGGTGCCCCTGCGGGACCGTCGTCTTCGCGATGTCGCTCGCGATTCGCGGCGGTGTCGAGGTGCTCGCGGCACCCGTGGAAATGCGTAGGCGTGGCATGGTCGGTCTCGGTTCTTACTGTTCTCTGCCCTGCAGTTCGATCTCGAGTGCCTGCAGCGCTTCGCGCGCGATGTTCGACGGAGTCGCCTCGTGGGCGATCTTGCCCTTCTCGTACGCGCGATCGGCGACGTTGGTCAGCCACGAGACCACCAGCATGCCGCCGATCTCGCCGACCTGCCCGACGAGCCCCTCGAACTCCACCAGCCGATCGAGCTGCCGCTCCTCGGCATCCTTGCGCGTCTCACCGGCGCGCATCACCGCCTGCCTGGTCAGCGCCGCGCGCAGCTTGTAGCGGAACTCGGCCTGGAACAACCGCGACACCGCCTGCGGGAGCGTCTCGCGTTCGTTGAACGCCAGGGCGCCCTGCGACTTGAGCTGCGACGACAAGGTCTCGCGAATCATCGTGACCTCGCGGTCGACGGACTTCGCCTCGTCGTCCTTGCCCTCCTCGCGGAGTTTCTTCGACAGATCGCCCAGCTTGATGGCGCGCTTTTCGAGCGCCTTCGCCACCGACCGCACCTGCGCCGGCGTGTCGAGCTTGAGGGCCGTGATCAGCTTCGTGGCCTGCGGTCCTTCCTGCACGAGCGGCAGCTGACCGGTGGCGTCGGGCTCCGGGGCGTCATCAGCGTCGTCGCTGTCGTCGTCGGAATCCTCGGCGCCATCTTCCTCGGAATCGTCGTCGTCCGTGTCGTCGGTGTCGTCCGAGTCGTCAACCGCGTCGTCAGCATCTGAGTACGGCGCATCAGTGAGGCTGCCAACTTGGGCATCGAGCGCGGCCAAGGATTCATCTTCGAGGGCGCTGGCACTGCGGGATTTGCGTGGCATGGTGTTGTCCGTGGAGTGAAGTGAGGGTTGCAGTAAATCAGCCAGCAGCCTGCAGGGAACCACTTACGTGTGCATTCTCCAGTTCGCGGATTCGCGCCGACATCCGCGCTTCCGCCTTCTCTGCATCGATATCCGCCTGAACCAGTGCGGCGGTGAGCTGCGCGTTCTTTACGCGCAGCGCCCGCACGCAGACGGACGCCCGAGCGTGGAACCGGATGCCGTTCTCAATCACAAGTGCGTCATCCGGCTGAAAACGGCAGTCGCAGCGCGCGCACACGCCGAGGACCGAGACGTCAATTGTCTCGCTCACGGGCGCAACTCCTTCCGCTGTACGCGAATCGAATCGCCATCGCCGTACTTGGCGAGGAACACCCAGCCATCGTCCCCCATGGACGCCGTGAGCTCGTGCTCGGCGAAGTCACCGAACCGGTTGCAGTACAGCGCGCCTTGCTCTCTCGCCCACGCGATCGCCCCTTCTTCACTGGCGAATGCATACGCACCGGTGTCAGTGTGGTGGTCTTCCCAGATGACCAGCCAGATGTATTTCATGCCGCCAGCTCCTCCGCCGCCAACGCCGGATCTTCGGTCGGCACGTCGGAGACGATCACGCTCGACCCAGTCTCGGCGTCGTAGCGCACCTGCAGGATGCTGTCCAGCGCATCGCGCACCTGGTTCAAGTGCGTGATCACAATGACCTGTGCAAAGCGATCGTTGAGCCGCCGCAGCAGCTCCATCACGTTCGCCCGCCGCGCATCGTCCAGCGCCCCGAACACTTCATCGAGGATCAGCAGCGAGAACACGTGACCGGCGCGCTGCGCAATCATCTGCGAGATCGCGAGCCGCAGAATCAGGTTGCACAGGTCCTCTTCACCACCGGACAGCACCGGCTTCGCCAGCCCATCCTCCAGCACGGTCAGCGTGTACGTCTCGTCGATATCCGCTTGCGTGTAGCGGCCATCGGTGAGGGTATCCAGCAGCTCGCTGGCGATCTCGGCCAGCTCAGGGCGGAGTGACGCGTTCAGCGTGGCGCGCAAATCCGTGTAGCCGCGATCGGTCTCCTCGAGCACGAACCGTTCGTGCTCCATCATGGCCACGCGCTCGCGCAGCTCGGCGAACCGGGCTTGGGCGGCCCGCTGATAGCCCAGCGCCTCCTCGGCGCGCGCCTGCTCGTTGACGGCGGCCGACAAGGCCCCGTCGGCGATCGCGAGCTCGTTGGTGGCGATCACATGCGCGTCGCGGGCGGCCATGAACGCTGCGGGAGCGATGCCCTCGGTCGCCACGCGCGCATCCAGATCCCAGTGGACCTCCTGTGCACGTTTCCGTGCCGACTGAGCCTCCGTGCGCTGCTGCACAATCGCCTCGCGGCCGGCTAACTGCTCGTCCAGCACGGCGATGTGCGATTCGACGCGCGTCAGCTCGTCGATGCGCGCCCGCAACGCTTGGTGCACGGCGGCATCGTAGGTGCTCGTGAATTGGGAGAGGCTCTGGCGCACAGTGGCCAACCGCTCCTCGGCGGCCGCTTGCTCCTGCAGCAGACGTGCCCGCTCCGATTGTGCCGCCGTGAGATTGGCCAGCTGCTGCTCCGCTGTTTGCAGCTCCAGCAGCATCGCGCCCCGCTCGGACTGCGCGATCGCGACCTCTGCCGGCGGCGCCGCGAGCGCATTCACCCGGGCGCGCGCCGCGAGACCCTGTTGGGCGACGGACTCGATGGCGTCCGTCAATTCCTGCAGCACCGTCGCGAATCGCGCGCCGATGCGCTGGCCGCACGTAGCACAGGGGGACTCGTCACCGAGCGCCACCAGGCTCGCCTTCTGCCGCGTCAACGACTCGTGCCGATCGCGGAGGGCTTCCAGCTCGCCGCGGGCAGTGGCCGCGTCACGCGTCCAAGCGTCCCGGGCGTCGTCGTACCGAGACTCGGCCTCGCGTACCTGCCCCCGCAGCAGCGCCACGCGATCAGCCAGAGCGCTTTCACTTCCTTCCAGCAACTGCGCGAGATGCGCCGTCACACGCTCCAGCGTATGCTGCACCCCCGCCTCGATGCCGAGCAGGTTCTGACGGGTCGCGTGCGCGGTGGCGCTCGCGTCCATCGCCTCCGCTTCGGCGCGCAGCGCCGGCAAATCGACGATCCGTGTGCGCTGTGCGATCGCGTCGGCCTCCGCCCGCTGGAGTTGGGCAAGCATGGCGTCGAGGCGTACGATGTCGCGCTCATGCATCGTGACCTGTTGCGCCGCCGCTTGCCGCTCCAACGTGAGACGGTGCGTCGTCTCCTGGCGAGCCTGCGCATCCCGCCAGGCGGGTTCGGTACCAGCCACGACGCCGAGGGCCCGAGTGTGCTCCTCGGACCACTTCACGACGTCCGCGTTCGCCGCGGCCACCCGCTCAGTCGCCTCCTTGACGTTGCGCGCGATCACATCGCCGTCCTGCAGGGTGCTGCGCAGGCCGGACAACTCGGCCACCAACAGCCGACGACGATCACGGGCGGACTCCTGCGCCAGGCCGATGCGATCGTAGCCGAGTACGCGGGAGAGAAACTTGCCGCGATCCGTTGGCGACATCGTCGCCATCATCGCGAGCTCCTTCTGGCCGGTGAAGTACGTGCAGAAGAACTCCTCGCGCGACATACCCAGCACGCGCTGGAGCATGTCCGTGACGCCGGTCAGAGTGTTGGCGATCGGCGCGTCGGCGTCATCGAGGTAGCATTCCGCCGAGGACAGTCCGCGGACGACCCGGTACCGATGGCCGGCCAGTTCGAACGTGAGTTCGACGCGCACGCTCGCCCGCGGCTGAGCGCGGAGGAACTTGATGGACTCCTTCTTGCCACGGGCAGCGGGCTGTCCGTAGAGCGCGAACGCGATCCCTTCGAGGATCGTCGACTTGCCAGAACCGTTGGCGCCGATGATCCCCGTGAGGCCGGGCGCGAAGTGGATGAGCGAGGCCGCATGCTGGCGAAAGTTCTGCATGCTCAAGGAGAGGAGACGCATCAGACCCCCACCAGCTGCGGCGCACGGGACGCCTGGTCATCGGCCACCCGCATGTGCGCGATCGCCGTGTCGACGAGTTCCGTCCGTTCGATGTCGGCCGGAATCGGGCACTCGGTGAAGTACTCGCGCACCACATCGGCGGCCGTCCGGCGTTCACTGGGCGCGCCGACGCGCAGCGCGACCGTCGTCGCCTCCGGCTTCCGAATATCGATCTGGAAGTGCAGCGCCCGGGTGCGATAGTCGCGGATCGCCGCCGCGTTCAATTCACGCGCCAGCGACCGTGGGCAATTGCGCAGCACCACGCGCACGACCGCGTCGTCAATGGGACTCGATGACGTCTCGACGGCGGCGGCGATCGCGTGATCCACGTCGACCGCGGTGGCGCCGGCGCAGTCGACCGGATCCAATTCCACGAACGCGCGAGTCGGCTTGACCGGCACGAACCGATGCTCACTGGTGGCCAGATCGTGCACGATGAACCCCTTCCCGGGGATGCCGCGCTCCCGCTGCTCGCGCATCTCGCCCCACGGATCCGAACTCACATAGTCCAGCGACCCGCTGTAGTACGCGTCACGGGCGACCTCGCGGTAGACGTGGAAGTGTCCAAGAGCCACGTAGCTCCACTGGTCCGCATGCAGGTCCATCGGCTGGATCTCATGCGCCGTGCGGACGCGCAGCACGCCCGCGATCTCGCCATGCATAAGCAGTACGCGATTCCTCGCGAGTCCGTCGCTTGGCGTCAACGTCGGGCGCTGGACGCCGACCACATCCGGCACCGCCATGACGTACAGATCGAGGTTCGGGAAGTACAGCTCTTCCGGGCTCCGCTCCACGACATGGAAGCGTAGCTGGCGAAACAGTTGGAGAATGCAGCCAGCGTCGGCCGTGCGAGGCGCATCGTGATTGCCAGCGACGATGATCACCTCACAGTCGGGCAACGCCTCGCGCAGCATCGAGAACAGGACGAACGCGTGGACAATTGCCGGATTCGACGGGCGCGACTGGTGGAAGACGTCGCCAGCGATCACAACGACGTCAGGCTTCTCTGTGATGACCTGCAGGATGGCGCGTCGCGTCGTGCTGGCGACGTCGACCTCACGCTGATTCACGCCGGTCGGCGCAAGGCGATCGAACTGCCGGAACCCCAGGTGCAGGTCGGCGAGGTGCACGAGCTTCATATGCCCAGATCCTCCCCGTAGCCCTGTGTGGTCGCGATCGGCGAACCTACCGGCTCGCGGACATACGACGGTGCACCCTCGCCGACTGACGCCCCCGCGCTGAGCGCGGCAGGCTGGTTGCCGGCCATCAGGTCCATGGCTTCTTCGCTCGGATTCCCCGCGTCGTCCTCGAACTGCAACGCCTGCTGCAGTCTCGGCGACTTCGGCGCATACTTCGCGGCCTGGTCCGGCTGTCGGCGGCGCAGGTAGAAGC
>CAZMGX010000083.1:0-15702 GCA_964565915.1 uncultured Gemmatimonas sp. | reverse complement strand
CGGCCACGATCATTGGCAGCGCCGTCCGTACACCCTGACCCATCTCCGCACGAGCGACCCCGATGGTCAAGGTGCCACGCGTATCGATCGAGATCCACTCATTGGGTACAAACGCATCCGCGTTGTTGCCTCGTGCCGGTGCAACCACCCGACCTTCCCGACAGACACCGAGGACGAGAGCGGCGCCGCTGATGCCACTCCATCGCACGAAGTCACGACGGGAGATGTCCGAACGTTGATCGTCGGATGTCATCGGTGCACGCCGGCTGCTCGCTGGATCGCGCGGCGCACGCGCTGATAGGTGCCGCAGCGGCAGATGTTCCCCGCCATGGCGGCATCGATCTCGCGATCCGACGGCCTCTGTACACGCGCAAGCAGTGCGCCGGCGGACATGAGCTGGCCGCTCTGGCAGTAGCCGCACTGCGGAACGTCCTCGTCAATCCACGCCTTTTGCAGCGCCTTCATGATCGGCGTGGTCATACCCTCGATCGTCGTGACGCGTTTACCCGCCAAGGCGGAGAGGGGAATCAGGCACGCGCGTGCAGGTTGCCCGTCGATGTGCACCGTACAGGCGCCGCACGTCCCGATTCCGCATCCATACTTCGTACCGGTGAGTTCGAGGTCATCGCGCAGTACCCACAGGAGTGGTGTCTCGGCGTCGGCGTCGATGGTGCGAAGGCGGCCGTTGACGGCGATCTGGTATGCCATGTGGCTGGCTCGTGGAGGCGGCGGTCCCATTCGTGTCCCATCGCGCGAAGGCCGCCGCGGCAAGGTGGCGGTAAGATCGGAATCGGCGCTCCCACGTGAATAGAAACATATTGCCAACGCCGCGGTGCGTTGGGCGAGTACCGTTGGGGGTTGGAGCGGAAAGCGGCGCTCATGGAGGCGGAGCAACAGTAGTCGGGTATACCCTGCAGACCGGCGACCAACAACCGACTTCCTGAAGCTGCTGGCCGGGCGAGATGATCGGCGCACCGCGATGCGGCCCGACAACCACGAACGCTTTGGCTTCGGCAGAACGTCGTGAAGCCCGTCCAGCTTTCGGTCGTCGGGCCCTGATCGCGCACTGCGAATAGTTCGCGCAGTCAGCAGCGTCAGGCCATCGGTTGTTGGTTGCCGGTGAGCAGGGTTGATGGGGCCCGGAGAGCAGTTTCATCCAATCGTGCGGTTCTTCGACCTTCTATCGTGGCGATTATCGGCCAGCGGTCATCTCCCAGGACCACCGAGCGCACGCGGGCGACTCTCCGAATACAATATGTCCTCCGAGATCGAGACATACCGTGGATTCGTCTATCCGTGGGTCATTGACCATGTCGGTCACATGAATGTGCAATCGTACACCGCACGATTCGACGAAGCGTCATGGCACTTTCTGGCACACCTCGGTCTGTCTCCGGGTTTTCTGAAGGCGAATGAGCGCAGCCTGGTCGCTCTTGAGCAGCGCATCCAATTCAAACACGAAGTACTGGCTGGCTCGCTGGTCGACATCCGGAGCGAGTTGCTGGAAATTCGCACGAAGACACTTCGTTACCGGCACACCATGCGCAACAGCGAGACGGGCATCGACGTCGCCACGATGGAGCTCGTGGTGGCCTACATCGATACGATCGCGCGGAAGGCCACGCCACTCCCCGAGGAAGTGCAGGCGAAGGCCCACGGCCGCAATCCGTCGTGAGTTCACCTCGATCAACTGTTGTCCCAAATGGCGCTCGCACACTGTGCCGCGGACATCATCGCCGGCTCGTCGCCAGCGCGTCGGGACCGGCGGCTCCGCGGTTGTGCACTCCATACACCGCGCGTGGGGCCATGCCACGTTTGGCGAGCCACTCCGCAAAGAATTCGTTCATCGTAGTGCGTCCCGATGGCGGGAACGGTGCTCCCTGCGTAAAATAGAACAAGTCTCCCTGAAACACGAGCCTCTCCGCCGGCAGCCACGCCACGAGGTTCTCGCTGGTGTGCGGGTTCTTGCCGACATTCATGATTTCGAGCGTTCGGCTCCCGTCCGAGATCGTCTCGCGGTCATCGACCACGTTGATCGTCCACTGCGGTACGGAGCCTCCGAGCATCGGCACCCGCTCGTTGCGTGGTGCGCCCAGTAGCTTCGCTGCCACCTGCGCGGCATCCGGTGTCGCCACGATCCTCGCGCCGCGCGCCGCGAAGGCGCGCACGCCACCAACATGGTCGCCGTGATGGTGACTGACGACGAGGTACCGTACGGGTTTGGTCGGGAAAAGCCGGTCGATCGCAGCGAGATACTCTCGCGTGACGAGCCCGACACCCTCCTGCCCGGACGCGGGAATGGCCTGCAGCCCAGGGTGCGTTTCTGGTGCCTCGAGCGCGACGACAAACTCGCGGAACTCCACGACCATGACCACGAAGCCGCGAAGATTCAGCACGTGAACACCGGGCGCCACTTCGCCGGTTGCGGGGAATGCCGCCGGTGTCGGGGCGGTGCTCTGCGCAGACGCGCCGAGATTGCTCGGGCTCTCCGTGAACTGCTGCGCATCCGCGCTACCCGCGGTATATCTGGTGTAGCGCAGCTCCTGAAACGGTGTCCCGCTCACGTCAATCATGTGTCCGGTCGGGATCATCCCGAGGTGCTGCGACGTGCGCCAGTGCTGCCACTCCCAGCCGACTGTCACGATGCCGAGACCCGGCACGAACAGCGGATACTCGACGCGTCGAAGCGTGACGGGGCTCCGATTGAAGATCAGGTTCAACGAGTCACCGCTGCTCGTGATCACCTGTACCGCGTCGTGAACGACACCGCCCCACGTGCGGGTTCCGGTCTCGCGTATTGCGCTTGCCGTCGTCGAGAGTTCGCGCAGCAGGACATGCGGTATCCGGCGTGCCATCGCCGTGCGAACCGCCTCACTGACGCGTTCCTTCGTTTGCGATACGCGTCGGGTGTTCCAGTCGATGGTGCCGAGCTCTTCCGGTTTGTAGATCACACGCCTCCATCGCAGACTGCGGTCACTCCGTTCAGACTTGCGTTCCCAGGCGATGGCGCCGGTGCTTCGAACAATGGCGGCCGTCTCTTCGTGCGACCTCCACGTCGGGACGTCCGAAGCGATCCCCTGCAGCTCTCCGGAGAGGTTTTCCCTGCCCACCCCTGACACAAGCCAGTTATCGAGCGCAGCCAGCCGCGTCGCGCCTCCCAGCGCGTCGATCGCGGCCTCAAGAATGGCACGCCCGCGCTCCCGGGCGTCGCGGTGAGGGGCAGGCGTTTCGATGGCGAAGGCAAGCAGGATGCAGAGTGCGACGACCATGCAACTCACGGATGATGCGCTGGGAGGATTGGACGTCGGCGAGGGGTGCCGGCGTGACGAGCGGAAGCGCGGCTGCTACGGTATTGCACGCAGTATGCGAAGCCCCTGCATGTCTATCAGCCGCGCCATGAGTCCCCATCCACCGAAGTGATCGGTGACAAATATGGAGAGGTCGTTGGCACCGGCCCGCAGCGGCAGGTATACCGCTGCTTGATCGAGGCCCATCAGGCCTTCGCGCCGCTGGGGGTATGAGTAGGCGTCGTTTCCGTGGAAGATGGGTTGTCCGTTGAGAAAGACCGTCGCGGCGTCGCTGAATCCAAGGTCCAATCGCCGCAGGCCGGCCGTTTCCGAGAGCAATTGCACGCGCGCGACCGTCGCAACGTCGACCACACCGGTGTCGCGCGCCGGCATCGCGAGCCACCGATGCAGTTCGAGCATCCCACTCGGTTCGACCGTCGCCAGTTGCGGCTCCTGCAACCAACGAGCGGCGAGGCCTGTTGGAGCGACATCGCGGGTATTGAAGGCCTTGCTCACGGTCCATTCGCGAATGATGCCCGACGGCAGCGGTCGGTCGGCGGCGGACTCGAAGGAATAAGCAATCACCCCCGGGCGCGCGCGCACGTTGGCAAACGTGGCGATGGCTCCGACGCCCGGGGTGTCCCGTGGCAGAAACCCCTTGAGTTCGAGATAGCCGGCGCGTGGGGCGCGTGCCAAGCGTGGGACTACGAGCACAGGGCGTGATGTGTCGCCGAAGAACAACGCCGCCTGCCGCCCGGACAGGACGATGCGAAGGTGCGTCCATGCATTGACCGGGACGCTCGGCGCCGCGGTGCCGCCCGGGCCATGGTACAGCTGCCACGCGCTCTGTCCCTGAAAGACCGGTGCGTACTGCACCGCGTCCGGCAGGTTGGTCTTGTGCGGCCGGATGTAGAACTCTTCGCCGTTCTGATCGTCCTGCATTCGGAAGGCGACGTACACGAATGAGCGACGCGAAGTCAGGAGCACATCCAGGTCGATCGTCCCGTCTTCCAGGCTGACATCACGACGGGTCGCGCTGCCCGAATACATGCGGACGGCGGCCCGACCATCGACCGTTGCGAGCACGGTCGAATCTCCGCGCAGCTCCCATTTGCCGTCGGTAAACGGGAGGGCGCCTTGGGCGGCGAGCGGCGCGCTGGTCAGGCTGGCGAGCAATAGCAGTCGTAGCATGGGCGTGATTTCGGAGGGGAGCGTTCAGCGGCCTATCGCTGCAGACGTGCGCGCAGTCCCCAACCAAACGCGCGCTCACCGATGGCGAGCACGAGTTCGTTGCTGCCGGCCTTGAGCGGAAGGTAGACCGTCTCGACGGCTGCACCGGTCAGCCCTAGGTTGCCCGGATAGCGACTATTGAAGCCGTTTGCTCCACGATAAATCAATTCCCCGTTGAGCCAGATGATCGCGTCATCACTGTAGCTGACATCGAGTGGCACCGTGGCGCGGTTCGTGGCTGAAATGCGGTTGCGAAGAAAGACGACATGCCGTCCGCCAGCGGGCTTCCGGAAGTGACGGCTGATGTTCAACAGTCCGTGCTCCTCCAACGGCAGCGGCAGCCACGCATTCGGTGCGGGGAATGGCGGGGCTGATGCACTGTCCGGAGCGTCATAGGGTCCTGCGGCCGTCCATCCGGTCAGCGTACCGACCGGGCGGTCGGTGGTGTCGGCGCTGAGGGTGAGCGGACGCGCCTGGCGCGGTTGAATGACGATGTTGGAAAGCGCCGCGGTCCACTCGTCTGGCTTCTCGTTCACGCGTCCCCAGAATCCGATGCGACCGGTGCCTGTGACACCACGCATGCGCGGCACGACCACCGTCGGCTTCGCGCTGTCACCGACAAAGATCTCCAGCCGGCTACCGCTCACCTCGGCGCGTATGTGGAGCCAGGAATCCGAGGAATAACGCACCGGCGCCATGAATTCGCGCGTGAGCTGCCAGATCCCGGCCGTCGTGAAGATGCGCGGCGCGTATTGCATCGCATCGAAAGCCCCCGACTTGTGGAGACGCAGGTAGACGTTTTCGTGTTCACGCGGGCTCGCGTATCGGAACACCAGTCCGGCGAAGTTGCCACCGGGCATTGGGGCAATGTCGAATTCGATCGTACCATCAACGAAGTCGATATTGGCAAAGGCAGGTGGAGTCTGCCCCCGCAGGAAGATCGCGCGACGTCCAAGGTGTTGGTCGACCTTTGCACTCCGCGGGTCGAGCGACCAGGTCACGTTTGAGCCTGCCACCACGACGGCGCTCTGCGACCACCCTGCACGGGCCAGCAATACGATCGCCGCCACGAGGGCGATCGCATACGCGAAGCGACAACGCACCAGCGTGTGCACGCTCATGACACGGCTCGCTGCGTGCACTAGCGAACTCCTGCCGTCACGGTACTGACCGGCACCTTCCGGAACGACGAGTAGTCCTTCGTATAGTGGAGCCAGCAACCATCACGCGAGAACCACAGAAAGTTCGGTGCACCTGTCCCGAGACCGCCGCCGGCGCGAACGAGCGGTGTCCAACCAGACGCCGTCTGCCGTGCAACAAAGTTGACCGACGGCCCGCGTCGCCGATTGGCGCCGCTCACTTGGGAGACTTGCACGAGCGTGACGCCGTCAGGGCTGGCAATCGTGTGCCACACATGCGCCGTGTCGCCGAGGGTCATCCGCCAGTATTCCGTGCTCTCATTCACGACCGGCTCCGCTTCTGCTGCGTAACGCGTTCCCAACCAGCGCAGCCGAAGGAACTCCGCGCGGCTCCAGTCTGGTGTCGTGCGGCTGAAGGTGAGATGGCCGTCCGCGTCCTGTCGCACACCCGAGTGGTAGTATCCCAGGCGCGATGCCGGCAGCAGGACGGGGGTGCTCCAACGGTTGCCGCGGCGTTCCGCCATCCAGAGGTGTGCGTTGGGGTGCCTGGACGTGTCACCGGGTATCGGCCGGTATGATGAGAACACCAGGCGGTTTCCGTCGTCCGAGAAGGAGGGATAGAGATCGGAGAAGTCACCGCCGAGGTCGACCTGCTCGATCGGTCCCCAACCCGAGCCGACGCGCGGTGCCCGGTAGATGCGATAGTCTTCCGAACGCGGCGGTCCCACCTTTCGGAAGAAGTAGAACTCGCGCTCGTCGGGTGTGAGGAGCGAGGCGTAGACCCGCCCCGTATCCGCGATCGGCATGTCTGGCCCGAACGGCACGGCGTCGCCGGTCGCGGCGGTGCACGCGTTACGTCCCTGCGCGGGCGCCTCGCCGGAAACAAGGGCCCCGACGAACAACAGACTCACAGCGAGCCGAGCCATCGTTGCACCCTCGTGGTGGCGTTTTGACCGTGCCGTCACATGCCCGGCTACCAAACGGGGAAGGTGCCGCGCTTCCTCGAACCACGGATTGAACAATACTGCGCAGGCCGACTCCATCGTGCGACCGCAGCGCGGAGCCAACTCCGCTTGCTCGACCGCACGGGGCAATGCTGTTCAAGACACGCGATAGTCTTGCGAGAGTTGATTCATGCGGTCGAGTGTGAAACCGCGCAGCATCGCGCGTCAGTCAACTTCCTTGCAGGAGAGATCGGACCGCATGCGAACGCGAACCCCGAGCGCACTATTGGTCACTCTGCTGGCGATCGAGGTTACGCCTGCGTTCGCACAGTCATCCCCATTGGTCGAGCGAAACCGCATGACCTCCACGGTGCTGAACGAGGCGCGTGAGTACGACGTCTACGTACCGCCCGGCTACGGGGAGACCACGCGACCCTTCCCGGTCCTCTACGTCCTGGATGCCGACCAGCTCTTCCTGACCGCCGTCGCCGCTGCGCAGATGCTGGAGGATGCCGGTGCCATGCCGCCGACCATCGTGATCGGCGTGCGGAATACGAACCGCGAGCGCGATTTCACAACCGTCGCGACACACCCGGATGCCGTCCCGCGGGGTGTTGGTCCCACCGGGGGGGTCGTCACGTTCGCCCGGTTTCTTCGCGAGGAACTGATTCCGCAGATCGATCAGCGCTATCGGACGGCGCCGTCGCGCACCCTCGTGGGTCACTCCCTTGGCGGTCTCGCGGCAATGCACGTGCTGGCGACCGCGCCCACCACGTTTCGCAGCTACGTGACGCTCGAACCCTCGCTGTGGTGGGACCGGCGGGCCGTCGCCGATTCCGTCATTCGCTCCCTGGGCACGAGAGCGTTGCGCAAGGAGAACCTGATTGCCGTCGAGCGCGGCACGGATGACGGATGGCGCCCGGATTCTGCGCGCCTCGTGGCGGCGTTTCGTTCGGCATCGGCCGTCACGTTCGTGCACGTCTCGGGGGTGACGCATCAACAGTTGCCGTATCGCGGACTCTATGACGGATTGGCCGCTCTGTTTCGTGGATATCCCTCCGTGGCCGTGGTCGATCCTTCCAAGGCCTCGGTGCTCGCCCTTACGGCGCAGTATGCGACGCTCTCCGAGCAGTTTGGCTATGACATCGAGATTCCCTTGGCCGCTCTCCTCGACGCTGCGCAACGTCGGCTGGATGCCCGGTCTGCCCGCGACGCCGTCGAGATCCTGACCTATGCGGCCGCCAAGTACCCGCGAGATCCTCGCGTGCCAGCGCGATTGGCGGAGGCCCAGCGGGAACTCACCACGCCCTCGGCGCGGCGGTATGTCGCCTTCGTGCCAGTGACGGCCCAGGTGGCGGCAACGTTCGTCGGTTCGTGGGAGGAGTCGGTGGCGGCCGTCGGCAGCGCGCCGCCGCAGCGCGTGCGTCACACCTTCAGCCTGCACGGCGACTCGCTGATGCACGCCGCCGTAGTGTACCTCACCGCCGACAGCACGCAGAAGTTCGCGATTGCGCCGATGCCGGTGGCCGTCCGGGGGGATACCCTCTCCTGGGAGCGCGTCAATCGCGCAGGGGGCAGCTATGTCACGCGGGTCGTGCGCGGGCGCGACAACGAGCTGCGAGGAGAAGAGCGCGGGTTGGGTTTGCCGACACCGCCGCCGGGCGTTGTAAATCGCCCAGTACCGGTTCGGTTGGTGAAGGCACGTTGACCGACGGGCACGCTCTCGCGTGCGACCAGCTGCCATCCCACTCCCACAGGTCGCGCAGTGCGCCATCCCTCACCCTAGCCACCATTCAGCAGCCCCGTTGGGACCGTCACACGTCGGGCAGCATGATTCAAGACCCGGAGGGGAGCATCGATGCTATGTGCTTCGTCGAGGTGTCCACCTCCGACATGCACCGCGTTCGCTGTCGGCTCAGAGCGATCACTCCGTCCCACGCGTAGGCCGCAAGTCGCCAACAACTCGCATGCAACAACGGCAGGTGGCGCGCGAACGCGCGTGGACTACTCCCGAGCGACCAGTGTCGTCACCGGGCCGGTCCGGCAAAATGCTGAGGGGTCGCGCCTGGGAAGTGGCATGCAGTCTCATGCTCCTCCCGGCAGTCGCCTGCGCGGTGTGGAACGCTGACCTGATGCGCATGGCTCTGGGTGCGTTTGGCGCAGCGCCCGGCCCGATCCTGCAACGATGGCTCATCCTTGGGGTGCTGTTGACGGCGACGGCGCTGTGGCACCGTTGGTCGCGACAGCAGATGCGGCGCTCACGCTGGCTGGTATCGCTGGTTGTCTCTGCGATCATCGCATTCTGCACGACCGTCGTGCGCGCGCGCGACGTTCAGACGCGCAACGTCGCTTTTCAAGGCAACGGCATCGTGCTTGCCGGCACCCTGTTCACGCCCACGGGGAAGGGCCCGTTCCCCGGCATTGTCGTCGTGCATGGAAGCGCACCGCTCAAGCGTGGCTTCTACTCGGTGTGGGCCGAACGGATCGCCCGAGCGGGCTTCATCGTACTCGTGACCGACAAACGGGGCGTCGGCGGCACCGGTGGTACGTTCAACAATCAGGACAACGGATCACGGGCCAACCTGTCGCTGCTCGCTGGCGACGTTGTGGCCGCCGTGGAGTACCTCGCGACGCAGCCCGACGTCGACCCGGCGCGCCTTGGACTGGTCGGCGTGAGTCAGGCGGGGTGGGTTGCACCACTCGCGGCAAGCCGGTCGACGCGGATCCGTTATCTCGCGCTGGTCACGGCGCCTGCCGTCAGCGTCTTCGAGGAGCATGTATGGAGTGAACTTCGCGGAGACGACGAGCGTTCGGCCAACACGACCCGTGCGGCGGCCGAGGGGGTCATGGACACCGTCGGCAGTCACGGATTCAACCCGCGGCCAGTGCTCGGTGCGCTGAACATTCCTGGACTCTGGCTGTTCGGAGACGAAGACAACAGCATCCCCACGGGGAAGAGTGTGGCGGTGCTTGATTCGCTGCGAACGTCGGCGGGAAAAGACTTTTCAACCGTTCGATTTCCGCGTGCCGGGCACGCTCTCTTCACCCGATCCACCGGTGTGATCCCGCACATCGAGCCCGCATCGTGGGGCCACCTGACTGCCTGGCTTCAGAAACACGGGGCTCGAACGGAAGGCCGTCGCCGCTAGTGGCGACCCTGGCTTTGTCGTGCGGCTGGAACGCGGTCAAACGCCTTCGACACCACCTTCCAGTGGCCCCGGAGCTTGAGCAGGATCATGTAGTCAACAATGATGGCGTCCGACGTCTGATCCTCGATCTTGGCCACGGCGGCTTTGCCTGAGATGTCCACCAGGGTGACGCGCGCGGTCGATGGACCGCCTGCCTTCCAACTCGGGTCAAGGCGGGCGCTGACGATTCGGCGCACATAGGCGGGGATCGGCACATCCGCCAGCGTATCGTGCTGCACAAAAAACATGTGCGCGCTGCCGAGTACGAACGCGTCCCGCAGCACCGTCGAATCGGCCAACCGTCTGCCTTCGAGATAGTGTTGCGCGAGCACGCGACGGATCTCGGATTCATCCGTGGATTGCGCGTGGAGTCCAGCGGTGGTGAAAGGGATCATCGCGCTGGCAAGGGCCAGGATCCGCTTCAGTGAAACACGCAAGATGGTCATGATCGATGGCGAGTGTGTGGTTGAGGAACGGACCCTGAGTTGTATCGGGCGCGCGATCGCCGTCTTGCACCATACTGCGCCGGATTCGCACGGTGTGCGCAGGATCGATCTAGAGGCGGGCGTGGCAGGCGTGGACACTGGCGGCACGTTCTCGCATCGACGCACACCTGTGCGTTGTCGGCTCTCACGTCTGCTCTTGCCACCCATGCGAATCCCCCTTCTCGTCGTATCGCTCGTCATCGGCAGCGTTCCGCTGTACGCGCAGTCACCAGCGCGACGTGGCTATCCGATCAAACCCACCCTGCTGCCGGAGCGCGAGGAGATTGCGCTTGCCCGTAGCGCGGCGCCCGCCGAAGTCGCTGATCGCGCCGACATCTATGTCTTGCGCGCACACGGCCTGGAAAAGGTCGTAAATGGTACCAACGGCTGTGCATGCTTTGTCTCGCGCGACTTGCACGAGGGCAGCCGGTATCCGATTTGCTACGATCAGGAGGCCGTGCGCACCTCTATGCCCCGCGAGATGATGGAGATTTCCCTGCGAATGGCGGGACACGATGAGGGTGAAATCAAGCGCCTCGTTGCCGCGGCATACGAGAACGGGACGCTCATAGCGCCCTCCAAGCCTTCGCTGATCTACATGATGTCGCCACGGCAGGTGCTCTTCTCCTCTCCGGGCCCGGAGGGCGTTCGCGTGGGGGCGTGGCATCCGCACGTCATGATTCCCATGCCGTACGCGACGGCGAGACAATTCGGATTGCAGCACCCGTCGAAAGTCGACGGCATTGCGATCGACAACGAGGGGCAGGTGAACGCGCAACTCATCGTGATCGCACCGACCTGGGCCGACTCCGCGGTGGTCCGAAGGCATCCCTGACCGGCGCGGCCCGCGTCACCTCGACGATGTGCCTCCGTGGCGCCCTGACTTTCACGCACCGTGACCGTACGGTCGGTCACGGTCTCGTCACATCCTGTCCCACGAACAGCGCATTGGTCGGATCGTCATGGGTATGGTGCATTCCCCTCATCAGGCACCCGCCATGCCAATGCGCGCGTTCGACCAGTACCTCCGTGTTCATTTCACGATTCCATTCGATATTCTGCGCGCGCGCAACATGCGGCAGAAGTTCGTCGCGCACACGCACGAGGAGTACGCCATCGGTGTGGTGACTTCCGGATGCGGTCGACTCGATCATGCACTGGGAGCCGACGAACATCCTGCCGGCTCGATCATTGTAATCCCTCCCGGGGTGGTCCACGCCGGAGCTGCGGCTGACAACTCGGGGTTCTGCTATCGCATGATGTACTTGCCGGTGGCGTATCTGGAGCAAGCGGCGAGGGATGCCGGCTGGCCCACCGCCACTCGCCCGTGGTTTCCGCGCTTCACGGTCTTTGACTCGGAGATCGCGCGGCGTCTTGGCGAGTGCTTGACACGGCTCGAAGGCGCGCACGACGATCCGGCGCACCTGATGGCTGACCTGGCGTCGCTGCTTCGCGACTTCACACGCCGCTACGCCGTGGAGTGGACTCCAGGTCTTGTGGCGCCCGTGGTCGCATCGCCGGAAGTAGAGGCCGTACGGGCGTCCATCCAGCGGACGTACGCCAAGCCACAGAGCATCGAAGGTATGTCACGGCTTTCCGGTCTGAGTCCCTTCTACCTCATCAGGGCATTTCGCCGTGCGTATGGGCTGCCGCCGTATATGTACGTTGAGCACCTGCGCGTCCATCATGCCCGACGGCTGATCGAGCAGGGTGAAACGATCGTAAATGCGGCGCTGGAGTCCGGCTTCAGCGATCAGAGTCACCTGACGCGTCGCTTCAAACGCACCTTCGGCATTACGCCGGGCGTCATCGCGAGGCGTCGGCGCGCGCCGCGGCTGTCGTCGGACGAATGCGGCAGCGCAGAGCAGTAGCGCCCGATCCTTCACTCCTGATTCGCCAGCGCTTCTCCAATCTCGAGGTCATCCAGTCGATGCACATGGTTCAGCGCCGCTTTCCCCTGCTGGTTCTGGGGGTCCTGGCCGCGGTCAGTGCCTGCCGAAATTCCGGTCCGCGCCTCGCCGCCCCTGGCGACGCATCGTCTTCAGCGTCGGTTTGGGAGGTCGACCTGATTCGCACACTGCCGGGAGCGCAGGACGACTATGTGCGCTCCATCCAAGCGAACTGGGCGAACGGTCGACGGTTCGCGCGGGCACGCGGCGCAGTGCTCTCGTACCGCGCCTTGGTGGCGCCGGTCGATTCGGCTCGTGGCTGGGATGTACTGTTGATGACGGAGTATGCCGACTCCACCGCATTCGCACGTCGGGAAGCCATCTTCGACTCGATTTTCAAGTCGCCCGAGTTCGTGCGAGTGGAGCCGCGACGTCCGAATGACTCGATGCGGGTATTCAAGGCGATCGTGCCGATGCGATCCTTCGTCGCCACACCCCGCTAGTCGGGATGGCGCCGAATTGGATGACGGTTTGGCCTCAAGCGCAGGAGACTTCGCCCCTCACGGGTTCCGCAGTACCCGCAGCGATTCCTGTTTGTTGCCGCCGGCGTTGACGGTCAGCCGCTCCTGCAGAACGCGACCGCGGACGGAATCCACCCACCATGTCGTCGTGATTTCCATGCGAAGCGGCGCCGCCGTTCCTGCCGACCCGGCCGTTCTTCCGTTCGCAATTGATTGCCGCTCCACCCGCCACGTTGGGAATGTGCGACCCGCCGTGCGAAGGGTATCCATCCCCGTCACGCGAACAGGAAAGCTGGTGATATCTCCGTAGGCATCGAACGTGGCGATTCGCGTCGCAAAGTCCGCGCGCAGCGGCAACGCGCCGACGACGAACGCGTCCAGCACACCGGAGCCGAATCGGTCGGCGGCCGCCACGCATTGAATGACCTTGCGTGGCCGGTTTGGAAAGTCACTCCATCCGTCAAAGCAATTTCCCTGCAGTGCAAACACGGTGGAGTCCATAGGTGAACGTCGATCGAAGCGCACGAGCTGGTGCGTGACTGCGTCGATTCGCGCATCAGTCCGGTTCCGTCCCTCCTCGGACGTCAGCCGAATCACCCGGCGTCCATCGGCGTCCTCAGCCGTACGGACAATGATGTTCAATGCGGTCAGCGCCCTGGTGCCGTCGGTTACCCGGTAGACCTCCACCGTGTCGACACCCACCGTCAGGGGACGAAGCGGATGGCTGCCTACGCGAACTGTGTCGGCCTGCGCAGCACCGCGTTCTGGCGCCAGCACGACCGTCAAGAATACCGCGCAGACACCAGCACGAAGAAGATACGGCTTCATCATCCCTCCTCCCGAGGAGCGAGCAAGGTCAAGGCCCGCCGGTAGCTTGACGGCCGCGAGTGTATGCTAGTATTTTAGCATAGTGCTAGTAGTTTAGCATGTCAACCACCACGTGCTCCTGCCATGACAGCCAACCCGCCCCTCAGTCGCCGCGAACGTGAGATCATGGATGTGGTGTACGCACTCGGACGCGCCACCGCGCGCGAGGTGCGCGATGCCATGACCGACGCGCCCAGCTATTCGACCGTCCGCGCGTTGCTGCGTGTGCTGGAAACCAAAGGGCATCTGACACATGTCGAAGACGGGCCGCGCTACATCTTTCTCCCGACGGTCACCCGCGCCAAAGCCCGCACCAAGGCGCTGAGCCACATCGTGAATACATTCTTCGACGGAAGCGCGCGAGATGCCGTGGCTGCGCTGATAGGGACACGCGAACGAGGCCTTTCGGACGCTGAACTCAAGGACCTGGCCGCCCTGATCGCTGCGGCGCGCAAAGAAGGCCGATGATGGTGCTCTCCATCGCCATTCGGGTCGCCATGCTGCTGCTGATCACCAACCTGATCGGACGCCGCCTGCGGCATGCGTCGGCGGCAACGCGGCATGTTGTCCAGCTCATCGGCTTGCTGGTCGCGCTGTTGGTACCGATCTCCCGGATCGCACTGCCGGAATGGTCGCCCATTTCGATGCCAGCGGTGCCATCGTTTGCAAGCGGGGCGACCGAGCTGATCGCGACGTCTGTTGACAGCGCAAGCACCGGCGGGCGCCTGAATACGGTGCTGCTCCTGATGTGGGCAACAGGCGTCGTGCTGGTGCTGACGCGAATGGTGGTTGGGCAGCTCGCGCTCGCACGCTGGCAGCGGCAGGCGTATCACGTGCGTTCTCAAGAATGGCGCAACGCCATTGCTCGTGTGGCTGAGCGTGTACCTGCCGCGCGCCGCGTGACGTTTCTGGAGTGCCCCGGGATTGATGTCCCTTGCACTTGGGGTACCGTGCATCCCACGGTGCTGCTGCCTGCTGAAGACGGGAAGTGGCGGGCCAAAGAGCGCGAATACGCCTTGTTGCACGAACTGGCCCACGTTCGACGATTTGATTGGACGACGCAGCTTCTGGGAAGGCTGGCCTGCGCCCTGCACTGGTACAATCCCCTGATCTGGAGAACGGCGCGGTCCGCCGCTCTCGCACAGGAAGAAGCCTGCGATGACGACGTGCTCGCGAACAACGTCGTCGCATCAGACTACGCGGCGCTTCTGATCAATGTGAGCAAAGCGAACACTCATCACTCGATGAGCATTCTGCCGGTACTCGCGCTCGCGCGCGCGACCGGCACGGAGACCCGGGTACGTTCGGTTTTGGATGCACGCCGCCGCCGAACCCCCGTCAACAGTCGCACCCTCGCCACCATCCTGACACTCGGCACCGCACTGTCGTTCTCGATCACGACCGCCTCGGCGCAGCGCGGAGCGATTTCGCGAACGTCTCCGGACGGCGCCGCGATGGTGGAGGTGGCGCGCAGGATCTGCGCCAGTCGGGTGGCGCAGGGCGACACACGTGCCACCGCGCGATACACCCTTCAATACAAAAACGAGCAGGCCGCCAACAGTGTCAGCCGCCGCATGACCACATACCACGTGGTCATCAGGGACTGCCGCGCAATCGTCGGCCAGTTCAATCAGTTGCTGACACGCGCGCCGGCCTCGCGATGACCACCGCAAACGGCGCCGTCACCAGCGCGGCGACGAGCGCCAACATCGGATAGCTCCACGCTCCAACCACCACGCCCGAAAGTGCACCGGCGGTTGCGCCGGCGAGTCCCATGGCGAAATCCGAGAGCCCCTGAGCCGACGCGCGCATGTCCACGGCAACGGACTCGCTGAGCAGTGTGGAACCAGCGACCATCGTGCACGACCAGCCGAAGCCCAGCACCATCAATCCCGCGGCGAGTCGCACCGTGTCGTGCCCCGCGGTGCCGGCCAACGCACACGCGACGAGCAGGCAGGCGATCCCGGCAAGGATCACCGCGCGCCGGCCGAAGCGATCGGCCAACCAGCCAACGAGCGGCGAGAACGCGTACATCCCGGCGATGTGAACGCTGATCACGATGCCGACAATACGCAGCGTGTGCGGCGCATCGTGCCCAGCACCACGAATGTGCACGGGCGTCATCGACATGACACCCACCATGACCATATGG
>CAZMGX010000082.1:8634-15786 GCA_964565915.1 uncultured Gemmatimonas sp. | reverse complement strand
ACCTTGCCGCGACGCATCGGCATCGGGTTCGGCGCCGCGCGTCCCATTGCGGCGCATTGGGACCTTGGTGCACAGACCGCGCTGACGCTTGAAGGGGATCTGTTTGTTCGCCCCGCGGGCGGCGCTGAGCTGTCGTATGTGCCCATCGACGGTGTGGCCATCACGGTGCGTCAGGGCTTTCGTCTGCCGCGCGAACGTGATGAATCGCTGATCACCGCCGGACTCGGCGTGTCGATCGATCGCATTGCGGTGGACTATGCGATGGAGCCGATGCGGGCGGGGCGGCCGGTGTCGCATCGGATTGGGGTGCGGGTTCGCTGAGGTGACTGCGGAGAGGAACTGCGATACAACGATATGAGAAATCGGATATCTGATATCGTATATCCTTGTATCGCGGTTTACGCTCGCTACTCCGCGGAATGCAAAAGGGGGAGTCGGACTCAGCCGACTCCCCCTTCGCTATTCACGACCCACGCGATTCGTTACTGGCAGCTCGGCCGTCCAACCGGCAAGGGCAGGCTGCACGTCTTCGTCGTGCCGTCCTGTGTGATCACCAGCGACGCCGTTGCGGTGCCATTGAAGGTGATCACTTCGCGGCGCGTCGAGGTGCGCGCTGTGCCATCGACCGTCATGACGACGCGCATCGAGCGGACCACCGTGCCGGCGGTCGGATACGTCGGCCGTCCGTTTTCGACGGGAATCTTCAGCCCCGTCGTCGTGTCGCCCACCGTGCGCTGCGCCGTGAAGGCGGCACCGTCACGCGTCGTACCCGTTGCTGATTCCTGCCCCTGCGCGGTGCCATTCACCGTGCGGAGCGTGCTGCCGACTTCGAGGCCCGTCACCGTGCGATCCGACGTGTTGTTCACGGTTGCCGTCACGCTGTCACGACGCTGAATCGTGCCGGCGGCGGTGACCCGGGTGCGCGCCGATGACGTCGTGGAATCGAAGCGCGACTGCGCCGTGCCGGCGAGCGTCTTGTAGGTGAGCACACGGGTGACGGTGAGTCCACCGCGCGTGTAGGGGCCGCAGGTCACGTCGCCAGTGGCCGCCGAGAATGTGCAACCGGTGGTATCGCGCACCGCGAACGGGCCGCGATCGGGACCACGCCCGAAACCAATCGCGCCAAGAAAGTTCGGGTCCATGCCGCCACCCATGACGTCGCGCATGCCCGGGCCACCTCGACCGCCCATCATGCGCGGGCCACCACGGCCGCGCTCGGGATGCCACGGCAGATCGCTCGCCGCATCCCCCGCTGCGAAGCTGCTGGAGACTTCACCGAAGCCGGCTGGTGTGGTGCTGAATGCCGTGCCCAACGTGAAGAGTTCGTCTGGGCCGGTGGTGTCGTTGCACGCCGCCAAACCGATCAGGGCGGTGAGGGCAACGGCGAGTGGTCGCATGCGGGACATGGAGGACTCCGGAATTGTGTCAGCGATGGAAGCCTGCGGTGTTTGTCCATGAGACACACGACGCGCACGATACCCTATGTGTGCGAGCGCGACTACTCGTCCGGGTCGCGCACCAGGAACGGTGCGAGCCGCTCGCGTAACATGCGCAGGGCGCGACTCATGTTCGCTTCCACCGCTTTCACGGTCACGCCCAACTGATCGGCGATTTCCGCATACCGCAGTCCGCGTTCGCGACTCATGACGAACACTTCGCGAGTGCGCGGTGGCAACTCCGCGATGGCGTGTGTAATGGCGACTTGCAGATCGACCGCCTCTACATGCGCGTCGGCAAACTCGGCCGGTTCACTCAACGCCTCGACATAGACCGCGCTCTTGCGTTGCACGCCCAGATGCCGAAGGTGGTTCAGCGCGCGGTTGCGCACGGCCTGCATGAGGTAGCCGGCGACGCTGCTGTCGGGGGAGAGGGAATCCCTCCGCCGCCACAGCTCCAGGAAGACATCCTGTGATAGTTCTTCGGCCACGCCCTGATCGCGCAGCACCCGGTTCGCCGACCGGACCACCGGCTCATACCATTGACGGAAGATGGCCTCGAATGCGTCGTGGTCCCCGCCGCGCAGGCGGGCCAGCAGGTCGCGATCGTGGGGGCTATCGGTCACGTCGAGCAGTGGAAAGGTCAACAGGCGCCGCGCCGTCGCACGTGGGCCGGGCGGGCGATCGGCGGACAGGATGTCGCGAGCGGCCTCCGGGTATACTATACCCGATGGACCCGATCCCGCGTGGGGGTAGGGTGGACTCCCTTTGCCGTGTTTACCGGGCATGCACGATTCCCCCCGTCAGCCAGAAGTGAACGATCCGGACCGCGAATGGGAGGCTCTGGCCCGCTATGTGGCGGGCGAGAGTCAACCGGACGAAGTGCGGACCGTCGAGGCGTGGCTGGCCGCCCATCCTGCAGACGCCCGATTGCTGGGCAGCGTTAAGCAGCACGCTGACGCCGCGGCCGCTGCCTCCGACATTACCGTCAATGTCGACGCGGCCTTTGCGAAGGTGCGCGGCCAACTCGGCACCCCCGCTGCGGCGCCACCGGACCGGCTGACCGTAGTTCGCGGTGGAGCGCCGAAGCCGTCGGCGGCGCCGGCGCGGTCACCCTTCGTGCCCCGCCTGCTGATGGCGGTGGCAGCCACCGTCGTCGCGTTTGTGGGCTGGCAGGCTTGGCAGCCCGACGGCGCGGCGGAAGGCGGACGTGAGCGCGTACTCGCCACGGGGATCGGGCAGCGCGATTCCCTGACGTTGTCGGACGGCAGCAAGGTGGTCCTCGCCCCGGGCAGCAAGCTGACGGTCGCGGCCGATTTCGACGGTGGCAACCGACTGGTCACGTTGGAGGGCGCCGCCTACTTCGACGTGCACCACGATGAGGCGCACCCGTTCACGGTACGGTCGGCCGGCGCGGAGATTCGCGACATCGGCACCGCGTTCACTGTGAAGACCGACGCTGCGGGAGATGTGACGGTCGCGGTGACGCATGGGATTGTTGCGCTGCGAGGCACCAACAGTGCGACGTCGTCCACGGTGCAGTTGCACGCCGGTGATCGTGGTACCGTGAGTGCGGCGACGGTGGCCGTGTCGCGAGGCACCGTGACCGACGAGGAAACGACGTGGACCCGTGGACAACTGAGCTATCGCGACACGCCCCTGACGGTGGTGCAGGCAGACCTCAAGCGGTGGTATGGCATCGACCTGCAGGTCGCGGACTCCGCGTTGGCCCATAGAACCGTGACGATGCCATCTCAACCGGACGCGGAGCGTGTGCTCAACACCATCGTGGCCGCCCTCGGAGTTGAACGGACGCAGCGCGGCGACACGATCATTCTTCATTCGGCGGGACGCGACACGACACCCTGAGGCGCATGTTGTCACGACATCAGACGCGGCGGGTCCTTGCCGCAGGGGCGATCGTTCTCACGATGGCCCCTGTGGCTTCCGCGCGCGCGCTGACGCCAGGCGCTGCCTTCGACGATCCTGTGTGCAGCACCCGCGTGTCCGTGACCGATCGGGCGTCGTCGTGGTCGGCACCACTCGACCGCATCATTTCCGTAAAGCTGCCGGACGCCTCGTTGCGTGATGCCCTCGATCGGGTGGCGGCGATGGCGAAAGTCGAGCTGGCCTATAGCAACGAACTGCTGCCGGCGGATCGCCGCGTGTGTCTGACGCTCGACCGCGCGCCCATCGGCGCCGTGCTGGAGACACTGCTCAGCGGCACGACGTTGCGCGCCATCGTGATCGGGACAACGCAGGTGGTGCTTGCGCCGTCGCGCCCGGTCTCGACGGGTCTGTCGGTGGCGCCGATGATGCGTCGGGCCAGCGTGCTCGATCGTGTGGTCGTGACCGGAACGCCGGATGGTGCGCCGCAGCGCGGTTCGCCATTTGCCCTCGAAGTCATCGAAGGTGCCACGCTCGCGAACCAGCGTGCATCGACGCTGGGTGAGGCGCTGGATCTGGCGGTGCCGGGTGTGTGGACCTGGAGTGCCACGGCGGGCACGCTGGCGGCGCGCTATGGCAGCATTCGCGGCGCCAGCTCATTCGGGGTCAGTGCGCCAAAGGTGTACCTCGATGGCATCGAGGTAGCGAATCCGCTGCTGGTTACGCAGCTCGATCCGTCGCGGGTCGAGCGGGTTGAGGTCATTCGCGGCCCGCAGGGCGCGGCGTTGTACGGCGCCGACGCGATCAGTGGGGTCGTGAACATCCTGACACGGCACGACGGCGCGCCGTCCGGTGCGTCGTCGTTGCAGATGAGCAGCATGGCCGGCGTTGCGGCCACCGCGTACGCGCCGCGCGATGCATTCGTGCAGGAGCACGCCGTCGCCCTGCGTGGCGGCTCGGGTCGACGCACGTTCGGGGTCGGCCTCAATCTCGGGACCGTTGGGGCGTATGTGCCCGGCGCATCGGAACGGCGACTGCTGGCCGACGGTGACGTGCGACTCGTGTTGGCGCAGGCCGTCATCACTGGGACCGGGCGTTTGTCGCTGCAAAAGGCGAATGCGAGCACGGGGCTGCTGTTCGGTGACGTCACGCCGGCCTTCGGCCGTGAGGCGCGGGCCAACCTCGTGGTGGCCGGACCACCGGGGCCGCTGGATTCACTGAATCGGCGTCGCCCCCCGCCCGACTCGACCGGTGTCCTGGGTGACAGCGCGACCGGTCAGGACATGACGCAATACACGCTGGGCGGCACGGTGACCGCGATGCCGTCGATGCAGTGGACGCATACACTGATCGTGGGCGTCGATGGCTATCGCTTACGCGGGCTCTCAACCGCGGGCCTGCCGATGCCGTCGTCCTACAGCAGCTCGCTGGTCGACGGACAGAGTGGCGCCGATCGTGGGACGTTGCGCGCACGAGCGGTGGGACGCTTCGACCTGAGCGAGCGCACGATGTTGTCGCTGACTTTTGCGGCCGAGCAGGCGTTTACGCGCGAGCTCGTGGATGGGGCGGGGCTGACGGCCGTGCAGCGGCTGAACCTCGGCTTCGGCGGCTCGGCGCAGGCGCTGGCGCGTGGTGCCACCTCGCAGGCGCTGTTCGCGCGGTGGGGGAACAGCGGCGGCCTGACAGCGCAGGCGAATCTGGCGTGGCGCGATCAGTTGTATCTGGTGGCGGGCGGCCGGGCCGAGCGTTCGGTGGGCTTTACCGACTTGCCGCAGAATGCCATGCTGCCGATGCTGGGTGTGGCGTACGTGCGTGACGTGAGGGGGGTCGTCGTGAAGTTGCGCAGCGCCTACGGCACGGGGATTCGTCCGGCGTCGACCCTGGCGCGCGGCACCACGTGGATGGGACGCGCCGTGAACGGCAACGCGAGTGCATTGCAGCCCGAACAGCAGACCGGTATCGAGGCCGGCTTCGACATGGTCATGGGGCGCGGATTGTCATTGCACGTGACGCGGTTCGATCAGCGCGCCTCGGGTTTGATCCAGCCGATTGCCGGCACGTCCACGTACGCGACCAACACCGGGTTGCTGGTGCGCCGGATGTCGTACACGCTGCAGAATGTTGGTGCGATCACGAACCGCGGCTGGGAACTGCAGGCGCGTTCTTCGGTGGATCGACTCACACTTGGCGCGTCGATGTCGATCGTTGACAGCCGAGTAGATGAACTCGCGCGGGGGTACGGTGGTGACCTGCGGGTGGGTGACCGCATGCTGGATGTTCCGGCGCGTACGTTCAGCCTGAGTGCCAGCTGGGCGGCAGATCGCTGGAGCGCGAGCACGATGCTGACGCGCGCCGAAGACTGGGTGGGGTACGATCGCGTGGGGATCGGCGAGGCCTTGCAGGACACGAGCCGCGATCGCGAGCTGAACGGACGCGAGCTGCGTGGATTCTGGCTGGACTATGGTGGCGTGACCCGCCTGCGCGCGAATCTGAGCTATCGCCTTGTGCAGCAGTGGTCGGTGCTGGTGGGCGGCGAGAACCTGCTGAATGTGCAGCGTGGGGCGCCGGACAATGCGACCGTCACCGCGGGACGTACGCTGACGTTGGGATTGCGCGCGGGGTACTGACGGGCAGTACGTCGGTGGCCTACCTTGAAGATCGGCAACCACAAAACCGATCACCTGCTGCTGCTGGCCGGTTGGCAGCGTAGAACTGACTACTCCCGGCTCAGCCCCACATCATCCAGCAGGATCGTCCCCACCCGCGCCCGATCGAACACCAGCCGGATCGTCCGCAGCGCTGACGGATCGAACGCCGAGTTGGCGCGCGCATACGCGCTGAGCGGCAGCACGTACGTCTGCATCACGGGCTCTGACAGCGTCGGGAACGCCGTCTTGTCGCGCCCGCGGCGGCGGTAGATGTACGCCTCGATCGGCACGCGCACGACGCCGAACTCCGACAGCGGCAGTCGCGCGCTGCGGCCCTGCGCGTCCACCAGCTCGACGCTCAAGTCGGTCGGGCGCTTCGTCGTGTCCTTTGGTGGTGGCTTCGGCGTCGGGGTCTTCGGCTTCGCCGCGCCCTTCGCCGTCGAGTCCTTTGCCGCGGTGCTGTCGCGCTTGGTCGTGTCACGCGCCACCTTGCGCGGGCCCGCCGTCTGCGTCGTCATGCCGATGGTAAGCACCACCGCACTCGAGGCATCCGTACGCCACGCCTGTCGCAACGAGTCGGGGACGGTGATGTCGAACTTCGCCGGTGAACGCACCACGGTGGTGTCTTTCCCGATGGGGGTGTTGTTCCATCCCAACGTGACGGTGTTGCTTCGAAACGTACTGCCGCGTGAGCGACCGGCGACATCGTTCTCTTTCCATACCGACAACGATTCCGCGGCGAGTCGAACACCGGGTATCGACCCGCTGGTGACGTCCACGTCTTCGTCAAACGTGGCCAGATACTTCGTGTTCGCGTCGGCGTAGCGGTTGAGGTACATCGTCGGTGGCAGCCAGTCGCCCGCAGCACGATGATCGCGGAACATGGCGCGGTACTCGTCACGCCCGCGCAGTGTGGCTTCGAGAAACCCGCTGATGACCACCCGTCCGAATTGACGCTGCTCTTCACCCGACACCAACGCCGCAAGCTGCAGGTGCCGCCCCGAGGTGCGCCCGTTGTCCTGGTTGTTCCAGACCGTATTCCACTGCCCGTGATTGGCGCGGTACATGAAGATCGCCGACTTGAACTCGGGCCCCGGCCGCGTGTAGCGGATGCGATTGTATTGCTGCAATCCTTGAAAGGTCGACACATCGCCGTCGTGGGATCCGTGGATCACGAGATA
>CAZMGX010000082.1:0-8624 GCA_964565915.1 uncultured Gemmatimonas sp. | reverse complement strand
GCCAGCGGCGTGGGACGCTCCGTGGGCTGGTACTGCCCGTCCACCGGCGCAATGGCGACGAGTGACTTGATGTCGAAGTTGAAATTGAACTTCTGGTTCGCGTCGTCGGGGTAATACGGCAACCGGTTGAACGCACCGGCGATCGCCACCGCCTCGCCGCCGCGCGAATGCCCCATGAGCGCAATGCGCGTCATGTCGATCTTGCGGTGCAGGGGCTTGCCCGCGCTGTCGTTGAGCGCGCGGAACACTTCGAGATGCTTCAGCAACATCCAGCCGCGCGCGTCATTCTCCGCGCGAATGCCGCCGTTCAGGAAGTTCTCGTCGATCGACGCGAGGATGAAACCACGGGACGCCAACAGTTCACCCAGCCACTGGTATCCGGGATCGGAGTACTCCTCCATGCTGTGATTGCCATGCACCACGAGCACCAGCGGAAACGGGCCGTCGCCGACGGGATACCAAACCCGGGCGTTGAGCGGAAATTTTGTGTTGTCGTAGCCCCAATACTTCTTGCGCGACTTCGCGGCCGCCGGTTCGAGTCGTGCATACGGCGACGCGTCGACAGTCCCCGTGCGGTAGGTGGCTGAATCACGGAATTCCGGCCGGCGCATGTTGCCCGCGGACCCGTACGTCAGTGACCGCACCGTCAGCGTCCCGGGAAGACCGGGATTTGGCGCGGTGATCGTCCGCTTCGCCAGCACACGATCGGCATCGCTGGGCGTCAGGGTCAGGGGCTGCGCGCAGGCGACGAGGGTCGCGGCAATCGCACCGGGAAGTAGCCGCGACACGAAGCGGCGGGCGGAGGGCATCAACAGGACGGAGGCAGGGAAAATAGGCACCTGCAGACGATACCGGCGCGGACGGTCTCTCGCCACGCTTCCGGGATGACCCGTTTGGGCGCATGTTCCCCCATGGACCGTCGCCTCTTCGTTTCCGCGCTGGCCGGGGCCACTGCCGCCCCCGGCCTTACCTCGCTCCTCTCGCCGACCTTCGCGCCGGGAGCCGTTCGCCGCCTGCTGGACGCCGCCGACGTCGCCAAGAGTCGAGGGGTGGGCCTGCTTGCTCCCGACGCCGGTGCCTGGCGCGGAGACGCCGCATCCGCCGCCGCCTTTGCGGCCGACGAGGACTTCTGGGAGCCCGTCCAGCGGGCGTTCGATCTCGATCGCACCTGGATCAACCTCAACAACGGCGGCTGCTCGCCGGCACCGTCACATGTGATGGCGCAACTCGAGCGCGACCTGCGCTACTCCAACGAGTTGCCGGTGATCCACATGTGGCGCGACCTCGAGCCGCGCATCGAGGTGGTGCGACGCGAACTGGCCCTCGAGTTCGGGTGCGACACCGAGGAGATGGCCATCACGCGCAACGCGTCCGAAGCGCTGGAAACGCTGATCTTCGGCCTCGACCTCAAGGCCGGTGACGAAGTCATCGTCAGCAACCAGAACTACGGGCGGATGATCAACGCGTGGAAGCAGCGCGTGCGGCGCGAGGGGATCGTGCTGAAGGAGATCTCATTCCCCGTGCCACCGAAGTCGGCACAGCAGATCGTCGATGCGTTCGCGGCCGCCATCACGCCGCGCACTCGTGTCATCGAGATCACGCACATCACCAATCTCACCGGCCAGATCCTGCCGGTGCGCGAGATCGTCGACATGGCGCGCGCGAAGAACATCGAGGTGTTCATCGACGGCGCTCACGCGTTTGCGCAGTTCCCGTTCACGCGCGATGAACTGGGCGCCGACTACTACGGCACCAGCCTGCACAAGTGGCTGCTGGCCCCGATCGGCACGGGGTTCCTGTATGTGCGCAAGGCCACGCAGAAAAACATCTGGCCGCTGATGGCCGCCAGCGCCGAGCAGGACAACGACGTCCGGAAGTACGAAGAGATCGGGACGCACCCGGCCGCCAACCACAACGCCATCGCCGTGGCCCTCACGTTCCACCGTGCACTCGGCGCACAGCGCAAGTTCGCACGACTGACCTATCTGCGTGACCGGTGGGCCAAGCGACTGCTGGCCGAGGGCAAGGGACGCGTGAAGATCCTCACTCCGCTCGATTCGCCGGGAGGTGGCGGCATCGGCTTCTTCAACGTGGACGGTCTGGACCCGGTCAAGCTCGGGAACTGGCTGTTCGGCACACACCGTGTCGTGCAGACACCGATCGTGCACGCCGAGTTTGGCGGGATCCGGGTGACGCCCAACGTGTATACCACCTTGGAAGAGATCGACCGATTCAGCGACCTCGTGTTGCGCGCCATGCGGACGGGCATCGCCTGAGTCGCCCTTGGACATCGCAGAATCACGCTTTGCATCGCCCGTGAAGCGCGGGCGCTCGCGCAGGTCACGCGCCTGACACCCGAACCCAGACTGCATGTTTCCTGTACTCTCTCGCCGAGTGACCCTGGCCGTTGGCGTCGCCGGCTCGCTCGCTGGGGCCCCGCTGGTGCTTGATGCCCAGGGGTTCGAAGGTGCCATCACCATGCGGCTCGCCACGGGCAATCGCGGTGCATCGGCACCCGAGACGCTGGAGTTCCTCAGTCGCCGCGGCAACGTGCGCGTGAGCATGAACTCACCCGCCGGTTCAGTAGCCATTCTCGGCCTCGCGACGGAGAAGAAGACGTACCTCGTGATCGACGCCCAGCGCACGTACATGGACGTCTCCACGGGTGATGGCATGGCGGCGGCGGCCGCGTCGGGCGGTGCCATCAAGGTCACGCGAACCGGTCGCAAGGAGACGATCGCCGGCTACGAGTGTGAACACGTGATGGTCGAAAGCAGCGCTGGTGGCAATTCGCAGAAAACCGACGTGTGTATGACGTCGGCGCTCGGCCCGTACGTGAATCCCATGGCGTCGTTCGGCGGTGGTCGTCTGGCCCCGTGGCAGAGTGAGCTGGCCAAGGATGGCGGATTCCCGCTCAAGGTGACCATGGCCGACGGTACCGTGGCGGTGGAGGTCACCAAGATCGAGAAGCGCCGCGTCAGCGACGCGCAGTTCCGCATCCCGGCAGAGTACACGAAGATGGACATGCCGCGACGACCGTAGCGCCCTGTTTGAAGCGTGGCGGTTCGACACGGCGGGACCGGGGTGAAACCTCGGTCCCGCTGTCGCGTTAGGAAGGACAGATGCGCGGTGCCATTCAAACGGAACACCAGCCCCGCACCGCACCCGGAAAATCAGTAGGAGGAGTTGTTCATGTTCACGATCCTGTCCATCGCCATCGCGTTTGCCCTCGCCATCGTCCTGCATGGCAGCACGCGTCGGTTTGTTCGAAATCGTCTGCGTTACGTAGACGTGGTGCAGAAGTCCATCGCGCCGTGGGCGGCGGGAGGCGCGGCCTTCCTCGTCGGCGCACTGCTCGCACCGGTTCTTCCTCTGGTCGGCATCGGCACCGCTGTCACGGCCGCGCTGGCCGTGGGGTCAGGCGTCGCGGCCGGTGCGCGGGACATTCGCTCGGGTACGTCGCCGGTGGTCTACGGCCCGTAAGCTGTCACATCCAGTACTCGTATCGCCCGGTCACCAGGACGTAGGCCGACAGTGCGCCATTGGTGACCGCGTGAACCAGCACCAGATCGCCAAGTGACCGGGTGCGCGCAAACCACCAGTTGTAGATGAGGCCGCACAGCAGGCCCACGTCCCAGTACGGCCCATGCTCGACGGCGAACAGCACCGCCGACACGATGAACGCCATCGACGTGTAGCGGCCCAGCGGCACCCGTTGCCAGTCCGGATTCGCAATCCAGCGCGGCAACCAACCGCGCCAGAACAGTTCCTCGATCACGGACACCAGCAGCGCGGCCCGCACCACACGCAGCGTGATGACGCGGGCGTCCGCCAGGTCATCGGGGGCGATGGAGTTGGTGATCGAACCGGTGAGGGCGTTCTGGAACAGCCAGTGCTGGCGCCAGCCGGCAAACAGCAGATCGGGTGCCACCCACAGGGCGCAGACGGCAAGCCCGAGCAGCATGCTGGCTGCCGCATGTTTAATGCGCAGCGTGCGGATGACATCGGTGGAGCAGGCCGCGAGGACCGCGACCAGGATGGAGACGCGAACGACCGACTCGGCGGGTTGCGGCAGCGGCACCAGAGGCGAAAGGGCCAGCAGCAGCATGAACACCGCGAACGGTGCTACCCACGCAACCGCCGGGTACCGCGTCCGGAAGTGCGCCCACGCCGTTGGGCCGCCGGGGTTACCGTTCGGGGTCGCGTCGCTCACCCGGCTCCCGTCCTTGATCACGGGCGCGGTCTCCAGCCTGCTCTCGCAGCAGCATGGCCTGTGCGCCGCCGAAGTCCATCAGCAGGACGTCACCGACGCCGTGTGTGATGCGGACGGTCATCGAGTGCGGGGCCGCCGGATTGTCGGTGCGCAACAGGTCACCTTCCACGACGTACAGCAGGGCGATAACCTGATCGGAGCCGCCGACGTCGACGTGGTAATGCAGGTGTCCATCAGGAAGAAATTCCATGCGGACACCGGGCGCAAAGTCGAGCGTTGGGTCGGCGCGAATCAGGCGCCAGGTACCGAGCAACCAAGAGGGGGCCATGCGACGCGAGGCGATGAGTCCGGGATGAGCGTGCTGATATCTAATCTGCGTTTGGCGGTCGTGTGTCTGTTGCTGCCCTTGCGCATGGCCACTGCACAAACGCCCGCCGCGCAGACGGTGGCGATCGATCACCAGCCGTTTGATTCGTTATTGCAGCGCCACGTCGTGCGTGGCTTCGTGGACTACGAGGCCATCGGACGGGCGCCGGCGTTCGCGCGCTATCTGTCCACGCTCGAGCGTGCGCAGATTGACTCGCTCGATGAAGACACCCGACTGGCCTTCTGGCTCAACGTCTACAACGCGTACACGATTCAGCTGATCGTGGCCCATCGCGAGACGGCGTCGATTCGCAACATCAACAAGTCGCTGGGGGTGATGCGCCTCAAGGGACCGTGGAGCGAGCCGCTGGTGCGGGCGGCGGGGCGCCGGCTGAGTCTCGATGAGGTCTTTCACGGCATTCTCCGCAAGCAATTCGCCGAGCCGCGCGTCCATTTTGCCGTCGCCTGCGGTGCCATCGGCTGCGCGCCGCTGCGCAGCGAGGCCTACACCGGGGCCAAACTGCTGGACCAGCTGAACGATCAGGGACAGGTGTTCCTGCGCGATACGACGAAGAACCGCATCGAGCGGAACCGGGTGATACTGAGTCCGGTATTGATGGTGTACCGCAACGACTTCGGGGCGACCCGCCAAGACGTCGAGCGGTTCATCGCCCCATGGTTCGAGGGGGCGCAGCGGGAACGGCTGACCAAGGGCACGTACCTCCTGCAGTCATCCACCTTCGATTGGTCCCTCAACAGCCAGGCCATCGGGCGCTCGCGGGGGCTGTTCTGACGCCGGACTGACCTTCACCACCTTCGTGTGACCTTTGCCGGTCGGCCGGCGTCGACCAGAAGACTCGTTGCCGGGAACCCAGCTGCCCGGCCAATCGCGCCCCCTTCCGGAGCCGTCCATGCGCCACGATCCGCGTCATCGCACCGCCCGCAGTCATGCGCTCCGTCTCGATCCGTCTGCCGTGCTGCAGGCCAGCTTGGCGGCGTCGATCGCGATGTTCATCACCTGGCTCTCGCAGAGCATCTGACCGTGGTGTGACCCGGCCGCCGGCCCAGCGCCGACGGCTCAACACCGGCAGCTCAACGCCGACGGCTCGGCACCGACAGCTCAGCACCGACAGCTCAGCGCCAGCCGGCGTGCGCGATGCCTTGTTCGTCCGTCACGTACGGGACCCACGCCAGCGCCACGAATTGCACGTGCACGTCGCCGCTCTTCGCCTTGATGGGTACCGGCGCAAGTGAGTCGGTCTGGGCGTCGAACGCTGGGCCCAGCGCGTCGATGTCCTCCTGCAGCTTCGCCTCCAGATCGGCGTACTGCTGCTGAAGCGCCTGCACACTTTCGTTGGCGCGGGTCACATCGCCGCTTTGCTGCGCCGCGCGCCCCATACCGCGCGCCGCGGTGCCGACCTTCCCGACGGTGCTTGCACCGATCTTGCCACGCCCGAACACCGCGCCCAGAATCGCGCTGCCCACCGAGATGACGGTGTCCATCTTCGCCTGGCTGGCCTGCTGTTGCTCGCGTTGTACGGCCTGCTCAGCGCGTCGGATCCGCTCCTGCAGTGAGGTCAGCTTGGTGGCGTACTTTCCACGCAACGTCTCCACCTTGGCATCACGAGCCTCGCGCGCGACCTGCTGAAGTCGAATGCGGAAATCACGCTCGGTCTCGCCGGGCGTTGAGGTGAGCTTCAGCGAACTGCTCTGCAGCAGCGCAACCTGTTCATTCGTGACGATCCATTTCTGGAAGGCCTTGCTCCACGCGGCGTAACTCTTGGCGCTCGCCGCGGCTTTGGGCAGTGCACCAAACGCGGCGCGATCGTGTGGTCCGCGTTCGAGCGAGGCCGGGTCCAGCTCGATGCGCTCGGCAGCACCCCACTCCAACGCAATGGGCCCTTCGTCGATCGATGCGAGCAGCGTCACACGTCGTTGTTCGGTGATGCCATGCTTGACGCTGGCGAATGACACATCGGCCACACCAAGCACAGCCGGGTGGTACGTGACGGCGTCGGCCCGACCACGAAGTGGCAGGAAAAACTGCGGCACGTCGGGCGGCAAGACAGGCGCATGAGACGCGGCCTGTGCGTCGAGCGCGGTCATGCCACCACCGCTGCTGGTCGATCGGGCAGTGCCGACGGCCGAGGTCACCGCGCTCGCGCTCGAGGGATGCGTGGCCTGTGGCGTAGCCGCGAGAGGCGCCGCCGCGTTGGGTGCCGCCGCACTCAGCTGCTTGATCTGCTCGCGCGTCATCGGACCGGCCAGATACGACAAGGTCCAGCGTGTCTCGAACGTGATCGGCGCCGGCTCGTGCACGCTGTGCAGGAGGAACACGCGCTTGCCGAGTCCGGCGATGGTCTGTTCCATCGCGCCCCGATCGAACACCTGACCACCCGACGCACCTTCCAGCCCTTCCATGACGCGCATCTTGTCGCGTTCGGTTTGCAGGCGGCCAATGAACCATGTGCCGGTGTTGGACAGGCCACGATAGTCGAGGTCGACGGGATTCTGCGTAGCCAGCACAACGCCCAGGCCATACGCGCGCGCCTGCTTGAGCAACGTCAGCAGCAGCGTCTTGCTGGGCGGGTTCGCGACGGGCGGCATATACCCGAACAACTCGTCGATGTAGAGAATCGCCCGCAACGATCCCGTACCGGGCTGCGCGCGGACCCACGAGAGAATGTCCGCCAGCAGCAGCGTCATGAAGAACATGCGCTCGGCGTCACCAAGGTGCGCGATCGAGATCACCGAGCCTTTCGGCTTGCCGTTCGCATCGTAGAACAGGCTGGCCGTATCGAGCGGCTCGCCTTTCATCCAATTCTGAAAGCCCGGCGCCGCCAGCAGGTTGTTGAGCTTCATGGCGAACTCCATGCGCTCCTTGGGCGGGAACACCGTGTCGAGCGGCATGACGCCCACCTGCGTAAACGGCGGATTCTGGATCCCGCCGATCAGACCGGCGAGGTCGAGGTCACGCCCTTCGGTCCACGCCGACGCCAGCAGATTGGCGAGCAGGATGTGTTCGCGGCTCGAGATCGGATCGGCGTCGATGCCCAGCAGTGCCAGCACACTCGTCGCGGTTGCATCCACGCGCTCACGCAGTGCCTCGCTATCGTCGCGGATCGCTGCCGGCGGTGCGACAAAGGCGCGCAGCAACGAGAGCGGGCGACCGGCCGTGCTGCCCGGGGTATAGATCGTCACTTCGGCGGCATCGACGAGACGTTGAATGCGTACGCCGTCCTGCCCCCAGCCGGCCAGTCCATCGCGCCACAAGGTGGCCTGTTTCTGCGCGAACTCATCCGGCGCGATGCCCGCATTCGCGGCTTGCTGCGGGTCGACCCATGGCCGGAAGTCCGACGCGGCCAGCGACGGAAACCGCAGCGCGAGATTGCCCAGATCACCTTTCGGATCGATCGCGATCACCGGCACCTTGTCGATCAGCGCTTCCTCGAGCAGTCCGATGCCGAGGCCGGTTTTGCCGCTACCGGTCATGCCGATGATGACCGCGTGTGTGGTCAGGTCTTTCGCGTCGTACAGGACGAGATCGTCGCGACGGGCGCGGGTTGGCAGGTCGTAGCGCTTGCCAAGGTAGAATGCGCCGAGGGCTTCGAAGTCCGTCATGGCGTGGAGGTCCGTGGGCTGGTGGTCGCGCCGGCGCGAACGACGCGCAGCAGCTCGGTGGCGTGAGCGCGGAAGTTGTCGATCTCGAACGGTTGCAGCAATCGGTCGGCGCCATCCACGCGCTTGGACGACCGCGTGAGTGAATCCTGCTGCCACTCCAGTTCGATGATGGTCCGCACGGTATCCGGCGTGGCGGTGGCGCCGTAGATCAGCTGCTGCCGTTCCTCACGGAACGTGGTGAACTGCTCCGTCGCACTGAACCCGAATTGCCGGGTCGACTGCGCGCTGTCGGTGAACGTCGAGCCACGGTTCCAGGCGCTGCTGGTAGTGGGCGCTGCTCCTGCTGTCTGACTGCCCCGACTCACGTGGCCGTCGACCCCGGATTGCGCCGAAGCCCTCCTTGACGCCAGCAGATCTCGGCCCC
>CAZMGX010000081.1:0-16068 GCA_964565915.1 uncultured Gemmatimonas sp. | reverse complement strand
CGACATCGTCTCCCGCGGCATTGATCTTGACGATGAACCCCTCCGCGCCCTGACCGACCTCGATTCGGCAGCGTCCGCGACCATCAGACGCGCTTTCCTTGGGCACGATCAGCAGCACCACACCGGCGTTACGCGCCTGCTGCCCCACGGCCGCGTCGGCACCGATTTTCCATTCGCGTCCCAGACGCAACGCGACCTCTTCCACCGGACGGTCCCCAAGGTCAGGGAGCGTCACGATCACCATGTCGCCGCGCGTCGCCGTATTGAGCCGCTGCGCCAGATTCTCGAGGCGCGCCTTGGCGTCCGCGGGAAGCACCCCGGCGAAATCGTTGACGTAACCGACCGGCGACGGCAGGGCCGGCGGCTGTGCGGCCGCCGAGGTCGACGGAACAATGGGAGCGACCAGCGCCGCCGCCACCAGCGACGTCGACAACCAGGTCCGGATTCGGGAAAGCGTCGACACGATGTTCACAGTATACCCCACCGTACGACCGTGCGGTCCCTGAGTGTCAGGACGGCCTCCAATCTTCCCACCTGGACGCGGCATGCGGACGAACAGCGATCTCCGTAATCCATTGTCCGATAGTCGATAACGGATATCGTGGTTTGTCCATCACCTTGCCGTATGATGATCCGTCCGTCGCCTGTTCCCTCACGGAATCAGCCAGACTACCGTTCAGGACGCAGGAAAGGCCTCGGCGACGTGCCGGAGCTCCTGGAATCGACCTCCCCACCGCCCATGCGCCGCTTTCGCTCCGTCACCCGCTCCATGAATCGCCTCGTCGTCGGCGGGCTGCTTGTCGCTGCGACCGCGGCCTGCAGCAAGGCCGATGCGGCCGGTGGGTCCGCCGAAGACAAGCCGTCTGCCGCGGCGTCGGCCTCGGCACCGTCCACCGCCGGCTTGCTGGCTGCCGTCACGCCACCGACCGACTCCATCAGCGACTCGCTCCTGATCGCCCGTGCGGATCGCGGGCGACTCATGGGGCGCGATTCCGGCGCCATCTGGGTCGTCATGATCAGTGACTTCCAGTGCCCGTACTGCAAGACCTGGCATGACGACGCCATGGCGAAAGTGACCCGCGAGTACGTACAAACGGGCAAGGTGCGGATGGCGTATCTCAACTTCCCGCTGCAGCAGCACAAGTATGCACGCGCCGAATCGGAAGCGTCCCTCTGCGCGGCAGCGCAGGACAAGTTCTGGCCGTATGCGGAACGCCTGTTCGCGAGGCAGGAGGAGATCGAGAAGGCGCCGATGATTCAACCGGTGCTGGACGAGATTGCCCGTGAGCTGTCGCTCGACGCCGGCGCTTTCGCCAGTTGCCAGAAGCGGGAAGCCATTCGGGCCTTGGTCGAGTCCGATATCCAGCAGGGAGTCAAGGCGGGCGTCCGCTCGACACCGTCCTTCCTGATCGGTGACTTCATGGTAGAAGGGGCGTTGCCGTATGCGGATTTTCGCCGCGCGATCGACACGGCCCTCGTGATGGCCCGTACCGCAAAGAGGTCGCGCTGAACGCAGTCGTGCGCGCGACGTATGCGACGGTAACGACGATCGTTCGTGCCGCCGCCCACCTCGCGCCGCACGAAGGGGGCAAGCTCGCGCGATCACTGCGCGCGAGAGTCGGGCTCGTGACCCGTGTCCAGGCGCAGGCGCGCACAGTTCGCATTCCGGCTCGTCCACTGGTGTGGGTGCACGCGCCGTCAGTGGGAGAAGGACTGCAGGCTCGCCCCGTCATTCAGTCCCTGCGTGACGCGCACCCGGACTGGCAGTTTGCCTACACCTTCTTTTCGCCAAGCGCCGAGCGCTTCGCCGCATCGATTCGCGCAGACATCACCGACTACCTGCCGTTCGACAGGGCGGCCGACGCGGACGCCATGCTCGACGCGTTGCAACCGTCCGTCGTGGTTTTTTCCAAGCTCGACGTGTGGCCCGTGCTCGTCGAACGCGCCGTCGCGCGAGACATTCCCGTTGCACTCATCAGCGCGACGCTCGCGGAGCACTCCGGCCGTCGGGGCTGGTGGTCACGGCAGTTGCTGCGGTCCGCCTATCAAGCGCTGGACCGCGTCGGCGCGATCGACGCCGCGAACGCCGCACGACTCGAGACGCTGGGCGTCCGTCCGCAAGCCGTCACGCTGACCGGCGATACCCGTTTCGATCAGGTCTGGGCCCGCGCGCATCAGGTCGATCGCACATCGCCGCTCCTGACGGCGCTCGCCTCACAAACGCCGACGCTGGTGGCCGGCAGCACCTGGCCTGCCGACGAAGCCGTGCTGTTGGCGGCATGGGGAACACGAGGCGACACGACACCGAACACTGATGATGCGCGAACCTCCAGCGCGCGCCGACTCATCATCGCGCCGCATGAACCGACCGCCGCACACCTGACGCCGATCGAGGGGTGGGCGAGTGCGTCCGGTTGGCGTCTGCAGCGCCTCTCCCGCATCGAGGCCGAGCCGTCACTGGCGACCGATGCCGACGTCGTTCTCGTCGACCGCGTCGGCGTCCTTGGTGATCTCTACGCGGTCGCCGACGTGGCGTTCATCGGCGGCGGTTTCCACTCGGCCGGATTGCACTCCGCCATCGAAGCCGCTGCGTTTGGCGTCCCGGTCGTGTTCGGGCCGCAGCATCATATGAGCCGCGAGGCGCGACTGCTGCTCGATGCCTTCGCGGCGCATGCCGTTGGCGAAAGCGGCGAACTGCGGGCACAGCTGGCCGCCTGGCTGCATGACGACGTCGCGCGGCGAACGGCGGGCGCCGCGGCGCGCGAGGTCGTGAGGCGAGAGCGTGGTGCGACCGAGCGGTCGGTCGCCCTCATCGAGGAGCTGGTGCTCTCTAGGCCTCAGGTGTGAGAACGAGCCCGACAGACCACCCTGCACCGCGGCTCTGAGTGTCTTGAACCGCAGAGCTCGCAGGGGGCGCAGGGGTGTGTCAGCCGGAACGTACGCTTGCTTCCCGAGCGCAGTTCACAAAAGAAAGAAGGTTCGTTGGCACCGACCTTGCCGAGTGGCGCCCCCTGCGCCCCCTGCGACCTCTGCGGTTCAAGGCTTTGTAAGCCACGGTGCAGCGTGGTCTCTCGGGGTCAGTCCTCACGCCTTCCCCACGAGCGGTATCACCAACGTCACTAGCCCCGCCAGCAGCAGCACCAAGGCCGAGCCCAGCGCCCACTTGAGCGTATACCGCTGATGGTCGTCGAAATCGACGCCTACGAGGCCCACCAATAGAAAGGTCGACGGCACGAGTGGACTCAGCAGGTGCACAGGCTGGCCGACCAACGCCGCTCGCGCCATCTCAGCCGCGCTTATGCCGTACACTTCGCCAGCCTTGGCGAGAATCGGCAACACACCGAAGTAGAACGCGTCGTTCGAAATGAAGAACGTGAACGGGACACTCAACACCCCCGTCACGATCGCGAGATACGGACCGAGTGCCGTCGGCACCAGGTCGATGACGCTGTCCGCCATCGCGTCGACCATCTTGGTGCCGGAGAGAATCCCGGTGAACACGCCGGCCGCAAAGATCAGCCCCACGACGGCCAGCACATTGCCGGCATGCCGCGATAGCAGCGCCTTTTGCTGTTCGATCGACGGATAGTTCAACAACACGGCAATCGCGAAGCCCAGCATGAACAGCACTGGCAACGGCAGCACGGCCATGATGAGGGCCGTCAGCAACCCGGCCGTGAGGAGGGCATTGATGAGCAGCCGGTCGGGACGTCGATGCACGGTGTCGGGAGCAAAGTCGGGATTCGCGAGTTCCTCGTCGAGGACCTGCTCATTGGCAGCGGATGACGCGCCCACGGCCGCCAGACGACGCCGCTCCCCGACGCCGAGTCGGAACGCGACGTACAGTACCCACGCGGCGCCCGCGATCATGGACGGAATCATCGGCACGAACACCGTGCCGACATCGATGTTGAGCGCACTCGCGGCGCGCGCGGTGGGTCCGCCCCAGGGCAGGATGTTCATCACTCCGCCCGAGAGCATGACCACACAAGCCAGGATCAGCGGACGCATCCCCAGCCGACGATACAACGGCAGCATAGCCGCCGTCGTGATCATGTACGTCGTCGACCCATCACCATCGAGCGACACCAGCAGCGCCATCACCGCCGTGCCGACCACCACCTTCATGGGATCACCGTGGACCAGCGTGATGAGCCGCTGCACGAACGGCTCGAACAGGCCGGCGTCGATCATCACGGCGAAGTAGAGAATGGCGAACATCAGCATCACGCCCGTCGGCGCCAGCTTCGTGATGCCCGCCACCATCATCTCACCCAGTTGTGGGGCGAAGCCTCCCGCAAGTCCGAACGCAATCGGCACCAGAATGAGCGCCGTCATCGGGGACAATCGCTTCGTCATGATGAGCGTCATGAAGACGATCACCATGCCATACGCCAGGAGTGTCAACATCGGCGCCTACGGCCTGGCCGGTGCAATCGGCAGCACGATGTGCGACGGGTACGTGGCACTGTGCTGCACCGCGATATCCGTCGTGATCATGCGTCGGTGCTTGCCCAGCGGTTCCCCGGTGTTGGGATTGACATCGAAGCGTGGAAAGTTGCTGCTCGAAATGTCGACGCGAATGCGATGTCCCTTCTTGAACACGTTCGCGGTCGGAAACGGATCGATCGTGAACGCATAGATCTGGCCAGGCTGCAGCAGCACCTGTCGCTCTCGGGTCGCCCGATAGCGGCCGCGAATGATGCCGTCGGTGAGATTCATGTCGAAGCCCCCGGGCCAATCCGTCGTGGACGGATACACATCGATCAGCTTCGCCGTGAAGTCGGCATCACGCGTGGATGCCGAGGCGTGCAGCACAACCTTGATCGGCCCGATCACCGTCACGTCCGCTGCCAACGGCTCGGTCTGGAAAACGACGACGTCGGCGCGTGAGCGCAGCGGCAGCCACGGTGCTGCCGACGGCGGGAATCGCGGATCCTCGCGCTGATTGAATGCACCATCCTTCAGTCGCGCCGACGCCCCGCCGCCGATGGTGGGCACGGGATGGCGCGGGTCGAAGGTGTACGTGGTTTGCGAGCGCGCAGCCGTGGGTTTTGTCGTCCGCAGCGAACCATCGGCGTGAAAGTAGTAGGGCACGAAGCGGGTGCCCGCCAACGGCCACACCGGCGACGATCGCCAGTACCCCCCGTGGAAGAGCCGGCCATCCGCGTCCTTGTGCCCATCTCCGGTGCCCATCACGAACACGCGGACGGGTGCATCACGCTCGGCACCGTTCGCGCGGGCCTTCAGGTGATGATCGAACCAGCGCACGTGGAAGTCCGTGAGGAAGTCCATGATGCGGGCGCTGTCACCAAAGGCCACGTCGCCGGCGTACGGAAGGTTGTTGCCGCCATGTTTCCAGGGGCCGACCATCACGTACTGCGGGGCTTTCTTGAGCTTTCGCAGCTCGGAGAAATTCTTGAACGTGCCTTCGAGGAAAATGTCATACCAGCCGCCGACGTGGAGCATCGGAATGTCCGACGTTTCGGGATAGTGTTCATCCCATGCCAGCATCGGGTCCTTCCAGAACGCATCGTAGTCGGCACGCTCGAAGAAGTCGAAGTACCAGCCCTCATACTGCGGGTCGACCGACAGCGGATTGAGTCCGCGTCGCATGGGCTGCACGTTGTACCAGTCTTCGACCTTCTCCTTTGTCAGCAACGCCTTCACGTCGTCGGAACGGGCATCGGCCAGCAACTGGCTCCATGCCCAGGTAAGCTGACGGCCCATTTCGTAGGTGCCGCGCTGCCGAACGCCGTGGTCCCACCCATTCGACATGCCACCCATGTTGATCAGCAGCGCCTTGAGCGACGGCGGATTGTATTGCGCCGCACCAGCCTGGGTGTGTGCCGCGAACGACGTCCCCCACATGCCCACGCGACCGTTGCTGTAGGGCTGCTTGGCCAGCCACTCGATCACGTCGTATCCATCGGTGGCATCAGCTGGCTGGACCTTCGAGAACTCCCCTTCCGACTTGTAGCGCCCCCGCGTGTCCTGCAGCGCCACCACGTACCCGCGCTCGGCGTAGAACACGGCCTGCTCGGCCAGCGAGGTCTTGTTGTAGGGCGTGCGATTCAGCAGGACTGGCAGCCGTTCGTCAACCGGCACGCCGCCGCGACCGGGCCGGTATACGTCGGTCGCCATGCGCTTCCCGTCGCGCGTCGGGATCATGAGGTCGGTGGCGACCTTGATGGCGTCGTATTGTCGTGGCGAGGCGGGCCAGCCCGGCGGGGGCATACGCGATGGGTCCGGACCGGCTGGTGGGGATTGGGCCTCCATCGAGCTGGCGAGGAGCATCGGGATCACGGCACGGCGCAGGCGGATTCTCATGGGGCAAACTTGCCGCCGGGGTAGCCTGTTCGCCATTCGTCCCGGAACGCTCTGGACGGCACCGGGGCCGTCTCACATGTTTCTGTCATCCCTCCCGCGACGCGGTCGCCCCCTATGACCCGATTGATCCGCCGTACCGGCCTCCTTGCAGTTCTCGTCCTTGCCGCCTCTTCGGACCTGGTCGGCCAGGAGGCTGCGCCGCCCGGCAAGCGTCGCATGGTAGGCGTTGTCCGCGACAGCGCAGGCGCCGCCATTGAGGGCGTGTCGGTGACCATACCGGGGACGACCGTCCTGACGGATACGCGCGGCGCATTCCTGTTGTTTACGCTTGACCTCGACACCGTCACGATCTCCATCCGTCGACTGGGGTTCGAACCCATCGAGGCGTTGTTGGGAGCGCGCAATGGCATGTGGGACACGGTCGTCGTGCAGCTGGACCCGTCGGCGCAACGGCTGCGGGACGTCAAGGTGAACGCGGCGGTTCCGACACGCGCCATGCTCGCCATGCGCAGCTTCGATGAGCGCAAGTCGCGCGGACTCGGCACGTTCATCACCCGCGCCGAGATCCTCGAGCGGGGCTCGTCGCGTCTCAGCGACATGTTGCGGACCAAGCGTGGCGTCAACGTCATTCGCGGCAAGGTGCGCTTCGTGGCGTACGTCGGCGCACGCAGTACGATGTGTATTCCCGACATCTGGCTCGACGGCACGCGTGTGCGCGGCATGGAGGTCGACGAGTTGCCACCCAATACGGTGGAGATGATGGAGTTGTATCCGAACCTGTCGACGGTGCCCATCGAGTTCCAATCCGTTGGCGCGAACACGACACCGTGCGGCACCATCGTCGTGTGGACGAGAATTCCCGATGGCCGTGCGCGCTGATCGGCGCGCGCACGGGCTGCTGACGGCGGGTTGCCTGCTGATACTGCTGTCCGCCTGTCGCGCGCCGCAGACGAGGGCTGCGGTGCCGCTTGCCGCCAGCCGAACGTTCGGTGACACCAACACGGTCAAGATACGGCTGCTGTCGTTGGACCCGACCGAAGAAGTCGCTCGTGCAGCACTCGGCGCAAACGCCTATCTCGTCGTGCTCGGCGTGCGGCCGGGACGGGACATCGAACTCATCTCACCCGAAGAGAATCAGTCGGCTCGATCGACCGGCGCCGGCAGCGTGACGCTCTCGCTGCGTCGTTACGAGGCACCCTCGCCCGATGCGAACCTGCGCGCCGAGGCCGAGTATGAGCGATGTGTGGCGGCGGCGGAGGGCGCGGCGCGCCGACGTGAACAGGCACGCACCGCCAGGAAGGACAGCACCGGCCGGGTGATTCCCGGAACGGGAAGCAGCAGCGTCACGACGCCAGCGACGGGCAACACCTGCCGTCGCCCAATGGCACAAGTAAAGGCCGTGCGGATGTCGCTGAGGGAGCCTGGCGAACGGTACCTCGTCGTGCTTGCGTCGACGCAACCGGTTGCCTACGCGCAGCTGAGCGCGCGTCTCGAAACCCTGACCGCCGTCGCACCTGACGTCGCCACGACCATCGAGGCCATCGCCGCCGGGATCTACGCCGGCCAACCAGGCACGTTTTCCGGTACCTTTGTCAGCTGGTAGCGCGACCAACAGCCTCCACGGATACCAACAGATAGCAACGGATTGAACAACCCGGATCTGTCGGAACCGGGCAGTATCCGTTCAGTCATCTGTTCCTTATCTGTTTGTATCCGTGGAGGCTGTTGTCGTTTCTTGCCACCATGCCATTAGGTCGCCTCTCGCTCGTTCAGCGCCGCGTGGCGACCACGTCAAGGTGCCCCGATGTGACGGGCACACGCTGCTCCGCACCGCCGGGCCAGCGCACCCACACGGCGGACGGCGTGCGTCGCAGTCCGAGCACCTGCACCGCGCCGTTCTGTGACCAATACCCCGCCCCCGCCTGTACTTCTCGCACGGGACCCATGGTGCCGTCGTCATACACCACGCGCACCTGTGCCCCGACACCATCCGGGTTACGGTCCGATCCCCGCAGGCGCACGCGGAGCCCCGGCTTCGCTTGCACGTTCTGAAACAGTCGAGTCGCGCCACCGTTCTGCGTCACGGCAAGATCGACGCGACCGTCGGCATTGAAGTCCGCGTAGGCCGCGCCGCGCTGATCGCCATAGACGGTCAGACCGGACCTTGCACCGTCGACCGACTCGAGTGCCCCGGCGCCATTGCCGCGCAACAACAGGCTGCGCCCCTGGTCGTAGCGGGGGATGCTGATCATCGTCGGAAAGAAGTTCTGGCTGAGGAACACGTCGTCCGTACCATCGCCGTCAAAATCGGCGACCCCCGCACCAAACGCCGGGGCCCACTGCGCCTCCGCCGGCAATGGCATCGCTTCGAAATGATCGCCCCGGTTCATGAAGACGACATGGTCCAGCGTGCGGATGCTCAGCTGTTGCGCGCTCGACATGGCCGCGCCCAAGACGGTCTCGACGGAGGCGTCGGCATATGCAGTGAAGTTGGCCACCCGTCCAACCACGCCGGCCACGGACATACGCACGCGAGGATAGCTGTTCAGCGGCGACAATCCGCGCACACGCGCATCCGGTTGGCCCAACAACATCTCGACCTCCCCACCGGCGCCGAACGCCCCGTACGTCAGCACCAGCGGCCGACTGCTGTCGACCTGCATCCCGGTGTTGCGCCCCCAACTGGTGGCCACCAGATCGAGACGCCCGTCGCCGTCCAGATCGCCGGCGGCGACACCGTTCCACTGGCTGGTCCAGCTGTTCAGCTTCCACGACTCGGGGGCGCGCACGAGACGACCACGTCCGTCGTTCAGCAGCAGCACGATCGAGCCCCAGTCGCGCGTGAGCACGAGGTCGGCACGCGCATCGCCGTTGATGTCGGCGAACATCGCCGAGCTCACCATGCCAATGTCGCGCAGGACACCGAGGTTGGCCGTATCGATGACAAATGCGCCATTGACGTTCCGGAAGAGCCCGGACGAGGCCGGCAACGGATAGCGCAGCGGCACGGCGCGCGAACCGACGAAGAGATCAAGTGCGCCATCACCGTCGTAGTCGCCGAGCGCCAGCGGTCCCGTAGACGATTGATGCGACCCGACGACACCGCGCGAGGTCGCGGCCAGCGCGCCACCCTGTACGGCGAAGGACACCGCTGCCGGCTGGGCGGCCATCTCGGATTCCGCGCGGAACTGCCACGTCGCCGCCCCCGCGAGCACGTGCGTCACGCCGCGATCCGTCATGCCGAGTATGCTCGTGAGGTCCGTGGTGGCGACCGGTCCGCGCGCGGGCTGCGGCACGAGTGTTCCGCGCACATTGCGAAACACGCGCACATGGCCGCCCTTGCCCGTGCCGACGAGCAGGTCATCCGCGCCATCACGATCCAGGTCATACCACGCGATGCCGGGGCCCAACTGCGACAGCGCATTGGGCAGCAGGAACTGGCGATCCCAGTCATCGAACTGATCTTCGACATGGACATGACCGCCCAACTGTGGCGTCGCGTCGGTGAACAGGGTCGCTGATGACGCATCCGGCGCAACCGCCGCGGTTGCCGGCGGCGCGGTTGCTGGCGACGCGTTCTTCTGTACGACTTCGTACTCGCGATTCTTGCGAAGGCGCCCGATCTCGGTGCGTCGTCCATCGCGCCATTCGACGACCAGGCGCGCGGAATCGGAGGTGCCCATCGCAAACGACATCGTGTAGTCGCTGTGCGACAAGTACAGACCGCCGACGGTCACCTCGCGCGTCTGCAGGGGGGTTGCGCCGTTGTACAGCGTGACCCTGGCACCCACCGCCTTCGTGTTGGGCGCATCGCCCACGAGACGTACCGCGATACGTGCCGCAGTGGCATCGTTCCGCAGCAGCAGCGCCGGATCTCCGAGACGGTTGATGACGACATCCAGATCGCCATCGCCGTCGAGGTCGGCCGACGCCAGGCCGTGCGAGATGTCCTCGTCAATGCCGAACCGCCATGACGTACTCGCATCCTCGAACGTCAGGTCACCGCGGTTGCGAAACGCCACGTTCTTGAGCTTGAGCGACGGGAACTCCCAGCGCAGTCGCTGCCACGGCACATCGTTCAGCCGATTCTGCAGGCCTTCGTAGACATCGGCATCCATGATGTCCCACAGATGGCCGTTGGCGATGAGGATGTCCTGCCAGCCATCCAGGTCGACGTCCATGAACATGGTTCCCCATGACCATCCGCTCGCCGGAACGCCCGCCGCACTCGAGATTTCGGCGAAACTCCCGTCTCCCCGATTGATGAACAGCGCGTTGCGCTGGAACTGCAGCGCGAGTTCCGACTCGCCGATCTTCTTGGGCAACGACGTGTGCGTCGGCGTTTGCGTCTTCAGGCGACGCGGATCGTTCGCCATCATGTCCGTCTCGAACAGATCGGGCCGACCGTCGCCGTTCACATCCGCGACGTCGACACCCATCGCCGAGTGGCTCATCTGCCGTTGCGCACTCCACGGGGCGAGCTGAAAATTGCCGCGCCCATCGTTGTACCAGAGTTGGTCGGTGTCCTCGAAGTCGTTGGCCACGTACAGATCCGGCGCCCCGTCGCCATTGAGGTCGGCGAACTTCGCCGACAGTCCGAACGACTCGAACTCCTCGGCAATCGGTGCCCCGTTTGCGTCGCGGAATCGCCCGCTCGTCATCGGCACTCGGGTGAAGTGCCCCGCGCCGTCGTTCACGTAGAACTCGTCGGGTTCGGCGCGCTGCGTCATGCGCATGCCACCCATGTCGGGGCGCATCACCAGCTTGTAGTCCTTGCGATGCTCCGGCTGGATCTCGAACTGCTTCGGGCCGATCTCCCGCACCATCTGGTTGAAAGCCCGACGCTGCGGCGGAATCGTGTCGTCAACGTTGTACGGCTTGTAGTTGGCGATGAACAGCGCGAGATGTCCATCGCCACTCACGTCCGCCATCGTCACCGTCGTCGCGCCACGACCGGTCGTATCGAGCCCGAGGTCACGTCGCTCGGTGAATCGGCCCTTGCCGTCATTCAGGAAGATGGCATTCGGTCCCGTCGTGGCGAGCAACACGAGGTCGAGATCCCCATCGCCATCGACGTCGGCCATCGCCGATCCGCTGCTGCGGCGATCGCACGCCCCCACCCGTGCCCGGGTTGTGATGTCCTCGAACTTCCAGTTCCCTTCATTGCGATAGAGCGCGCTGCACCCTTCGGTGCGCGCCAGGAAGATGTCCGGACGCCCATCGCCATCCACGTCGCCCAGCGACACGCCCCCACCCTGGCCGAGCGTCCGATTGCCGAGCAGGATCTTCTCGCTGGCGTTGTTCTGGAAGCGGACGCCGGTCTTTCCGGCGTCGAGTCGCGTAAAGCCAGGCGTCCCCCGCGCGACCTCGAGCGGCCGCCAGCGATGCCCGCCGTCGTCACGCCAGTCGGCCGACGCATCGCCGCGACACGCCCATGCGGTCGCGCTGGCGAAGAGTGCCACAACCAGCGTCGTCGCGCCCCGCACCGTCCATCTGCCCAGGCCGAGCCCCTTCATCGCGAGGAATCCGCCACGACGGCCGTGCCCGGTGCACCAAGCACCTCGGCAACCCGCGCGCCGATGCACCGGCCCAGGATCTGACCGGCCTCGTTCCCCGTCGGAAAGTGAATGCCGCCGTATACGCGCGACATACCGGCCTCGTCGCTGGCCGCCATGAACGATGGAAATCGCCGAACGGCGTGACCCAGCGAGACACTCGTGCTGTCGCTGAATGGCGCCGCACCAAGCAACGCGGTGATCACGGTCGCGGCGGCCGACGATTGCGTCGAGTGGCCTGCAGGATGCTCGGGGAATGGCGGCGTGGAGATTTGCGGCTCCCAGGTGGAATCGATCACCCGTCGGATGTACGTGCGCGGGCGCAGCAGGTTGTACTGGTACTTGTATCCCCACGCGGCGATGAACGCGTCGCCTTGTGACAGCGACGTGGCGAGCACCAGCCGCACCGCATCGGTGATGCCGAGCCGCCGTTCGCTGATCAGTTGACTCGCGATCGACAACCAGTGTCCGACGGGCGTGCCCGTTTCGCCCGCGTTGTCGGCCCAGTAGAGCGCGATCGCCTTCTGTTCTTCCGTCAACGCCGCCTTCGTATCGTACACCACGCGTGCCGTCCGGTAGAGCGCCGACGCCGTATCCGTGGAGTATTCGGGTGGCGTGGGGATTGGACAGCTGTTCCACGCGGCTTGCACGAACGGCCGGACTTCACCCCAGTACGGCTCGGTCGCACCCGCCATGTTCACGGCCGGCAGCGTTGCATTGGCGCCCTTGGGTCGACTCATGATCAAGCCGCGATCGCTGGTGTTCGTGGAGCGACGTGCGTTGGCCGGATTGTCGAGGGCCACGAACTCACTCGCCCCGGACATGTTCTGCGTCGTGTACACGGTCGCCGGTGAGTCGTTGAACCACAGCCCGTCCCCAACCGGGGGCACATAGGGACGCCGTGTCCCGGCGAATCCGTCGGTGTTCGACCATCCGACGATTGCCCCGCCGATCTGCCGCCCGAGTGAGTCCGATCGTTCCTGCACGTCGGCCGCCACCCCAGCGGCACGCCGACTCTGCACCAACGAGTCCGCCAGACGAGTCAGCGCGGCACGCGTGGTCGGCAGCCCGTCCCGGAAGAGCGAGTCGAGCACCGTACGCTCCGCCGCCACCGCCACCAAGATGGCGTCGAACCGGGAGGGATCGCCGGCGCGCGGCAGCACCGGAACGCCGTTCAGTTTGCCGTCCAGCGGCGCCAGCTCCGTGTGTACCGCGCCAATCCCGGCGTAGAGGGCCGTGGCGGCGTAGGCCGCAACACGCGACGCGACCGGCGGCGACAGGCGTTCAACACGAATGGCACCGTACAAACTATGGACCCACTCCGAAACCATGCGCGGATCGGCGTCGGCGTGCCGCCGGCAAGCGAGGAGCGGGCTGAGCAGACCACACACGACGAGCAGGGACGATCGAGCGGTGAGCGTGCGGGGACGATGCGTAGACATGCGGCGAAAATTCGCGGGACGGAAAGACGGGGAAAGGCGAGTCGCGAACGTAGCCCTCGCGCGCGCCGCGGACAATATTGCCGTGCGACACCGAGGACGGTGCTGGTCCGATTTCGCACGGATTCGTAGCTTGGAGATGTGCTGCAGATTCCTCACCACGCTGGTCGCCTCCTGATGCTTCGACACCGAGTGGCTGTCGTCTGGGTCAGCGTGCTCGCGCTGCTTGCGCCGCTCGCGATGCGCGCGCAGGACGCGGAAATCCGCGGCATCTTGCGCGACAGTACCTCGGGTGAGCCCATTGCGGGTGCCGTCGTCATGGTGCTCGACGGGCGTGGGCAGATGCTGCAGCGCGCGCTCTCCGGAGAACGGGGGCAGTATCGTGTCCCGCGACCGGACTCGGCGGAACAGCTGCGTGTCCTGCGACTCGGATTTCGGGCGCACGTCGTGCCGCTCCGTCGGCCGTTCGAGGCGATCACGGTGATCGATGTCATCCTGTCGTCCCTCGAACGTGCGCTGCAACCGATGGAAGTGGTGGTCGCGCGAGGGTGCCCCTCGCGCGGCGATCGCGCCGAAGCCTTCACGCTGCTGGATCAGGCGCGCGCGGGGGTTCTGGCGACCGTCGTTGCCAACGAACGGCAACCGGCACGGATGCGCGTCCTGCGGTATGAACGCTGGCTCGACATCAACGGGCTCGCCGTCGAGGGGCAACGCGTGCAGATCGACTCCTCCGTCCGTGCGACCACGTCGTTCACGGCCATGCAGTCGGCGATCGACTTCGTCGAAAAAGGATTTCGAACCGGCGATGACGGCGAATTCACCTACTTCGGACCGGATGCCGCCGTCCTGCTGGACGACCGATTCCAGCGTGGATACTGCTTCAGTCTCGCGGAGCCGGATTCGTCGCGCGCGACGCAGCGTGGCCTGCGCTTCGCACCGGCGGCCCGCAAGCGGGGACGCGTCGACATCGAAGGGACCTTGTGGGTCGACACGACGCAGCGCACGCTGGTGGACATCGAGTTCCGCTACGTTGGCGTGGATCGACTCTCAGCGGCGAATGGTGCGGGCGGGCGTATCGGCTTTCACACGCTTCCCAACGGCATCACCTTCATCGACACGTGGTCACTGCGACTCGTGGGAGACGCCGCCCGCGCCGGTGCGGCGTCATGGTCGTTGCAACCGTGGGGTCTTCGCTCATCGCAGAGTTTTGCCGTGAGCGAAGTGGGGGGAGAGGTCAGCGAGGCACACTGGGATGACGGCACCGCCTATCGTTCGACGTTGAGCTCCGCCTACCTGACGATCGTCAATGCGGCTGGTGATCCCGCCTCGTTTGTGCGTGTGCGATTCGCCGACTCAGACTACCACGCCACCACCGACGCGAATGGCCGCGCGACGATCCCGTTCGTGTTGCCCGGGCGGTACCGTATGTTGGTGCATGAGCCGAAGTTCGACGCCATCGGCGTCGAGATTCCGGTCAGCCGTCTCGTGCCGATTCAACGAGCCGCGTCATCGGTCGCGCGCGTCGTGGTCCCCAGCGCCGAGCAGTACGTCGCCTCGCTTTGTGGATCGGACACCCTCCCGCCCTCCAGTGCGTGGATGCTCGCTCGGGTGGTCGGCTCCAGTGGTGAGCCAGTCGGTGGCGCATTCTACGAACTGCGCGACATGCAGCGCGGAAAGTGGGAGCCGATCTCTGAACAACGGGTGACGGCATCCAACGGGGTCTTTGCACACTGCCGCTCGCTGAAGCGAGACCTGCTGGTCGAGGTTGCCGTCTGGCGTCGTGGTGCCGAGCGGGTCCGCACGCGCGTCGCCCTGGACCTGCGGCTGAATGTGCTGCGACTGGTCGTGCCGACCACGGAGCCGTCGCGTGCGACCCGGAACGGCCCGGTCGTGATTTCCGGCCTCGTGCTCGACTCGGTGCTCAACCAACCAGCGGCGGATGTGCGTGTCACCGTGCTGGGGACGCCGTTCGAGGGCGCGACCGACTACTCCGGCCGGTTCGTAATCGGCGGCGTACCACGTGGCGACTATCGCATCGAGGTCAGTTCACCCTGGCACGACTCGATCGGGGCCGTGAGCCGCACGGCGGTCACGATTCGCGACACCACCCCCATTACCCTCTACATGCCGGTAATGCGGGACATGGTGCGGGTCGCTTGCGGCCGTCTCGATGATGTCGGGGTCATCGTCGGCCGCATCAGGACGCGCCGTGGGGGTTCGCTCCCGCGCGGCGTGCGTGTCATCGCGGAATGGACCCGTGCGGCCGATGACACGCTTGGGGTGGGTCGTCCTTCCACCGGCATCGCGGTCGGCGCCGTGGACGACGTCGGCACGTTTCGCATCTGCGGGGTGCCAACCGATCAGGCGGTGACCGTACGCGTCGAGGCTGAGGGCGCCGAAACGGCTGCCAGCCCTGTCCGGACCGTCCGCGTGGATCGTGCACGACGGTTTGTCCGAGCCGATTTCGAGCTCGACGGAGAGCCTCCCCTTGCGGCTGGCGTGCGACACACAACTCCGGACGCATGGCCTCGCGATCGCCCGGCCCGCGACTGACGTGGGGTGGCATTCGATCCTCTGCCGCGTCGGGGGTATTATTGTCGGAGTGTCGTCAGTCAGACGTGGGCCGACTCCCGAGGTTCCCGTTTCGACGTCTCCATACGGCCGTTCCTCTCTCCTCTGCCGAGCATTGCCATGATCCAGGTCGCGATCCGCTCGCCGGTCCAGCGCGACGTCTGGGACTGGAC
>CAZMGX010000080.1:0-16077 GCA_964565915.1 uncultured Gemmatimonas sp. | reverse complement strand
CGGTCGTGGCGAGCACGGGGGCAAGCGTGCTCAACTACGCGCAGCTGGTGCTCTGCGGCCGCATGCTGGGCAACGCGGAGTTCGGGACGCTGGCCTCCCTCCTGGCCTGCGTGTGGCTCTTCACCGTCGCGGGCAACACCGTGTCGATCGATCCGAACAACCCGGGCAGCATCTTCGATTGCCCCAGCACATTCCGGCCAGAAAAGGGCAGTGGGGTCCTCTCACGCCTGGTGTTTCACTTCGGGCTGGGACAAGCCTTCTGATGACCGCCAGGCAGCGGCGGTTCTGGTGGGCGGCGGGGCTGCTCGGCGCGCTCGTTGGGGGCGTGACGATTGCGTTCTATTGGGCGACGGAATCCAATGGCGGACGTCAGTGGGTGCTGACGCGACTGGTGTCCACGATCGATGGCGCGTTCGGCGGTCGCGGGCATCTCAGGGTAGGCGCCCTGCGAGAGGTCGGCTGGTCGCGCATCGTGGCGGACAGTGTCTCGATCGTCGACAGCGCCGGCGTGGCCGTCATCGCCATTGGTCACCTTGATGGGTCGCTCGACTTGCCCGCGCTGCTCGACCGGCGCATCCATCTGCGTGTGCTCAACGTGGAGGGTCTCCGCGTCGACATGCATCGCGACTTCGTCGGGCCCTGGAATCTGGCCTACATCATCGCCAATGCCGGTGATACGACGACTCGCGTGCCCGGCGCGCCGGGCTTCGGCGATGATATCGCGATCGATACCCTCCGCGTGTCCGACGGTGAGATCACCACGATGGGTCCGTGGGCGCCGAACGCCATCTTCACGGGCGCCGCGCGCGACAGTGTGATTGCGGTGCGCGACAGCCTGCATGACATCATCCGACGCCCTGAGGGGTTGTTGGAACGACGTCGGGTGTCCATCGAGCGGCTGGTGGGGCATCAGGGCATCATCATGCGCCCGGACAAGAAACCCTCCAGCCTCGAAATCGACTCGCTTCTCGGCAGGGTGTCCGATCCGCCAGTACGCATCACGGCCGCGGCAGGCCGCGTGCATTGGACACCGGATTCCCTGCGTCTGGAACTGCCGCGTGTGGCGTTGCCCGCCTCGACCGGCAGCGCCGAGGGGCGTGTTTGGTGGAACCAGCCGGGGCCCGTCCGATTCGATGTGACGATCAAGACGCAGGCGGCCTTGTCGGACTTGACGTGGATCTGGGATGTGCTGCCGACGACCGGCGGTGGTTCGGCCACTGTACGTATGCGGACGCTCGAGAGTGCGGACGACGCCGAGTACGCGCTCAGCAATCTTGATGTCAGGTCGGAAACGTCGCACATCACCGGACGGATCAACGTGGTGGTGCGGCCGGCCGACCTGCTCCTGCAAAAGGTCGACCTGCGCTTTGCGCCGATCAGCGCGTCGTTGATGCGGCGACTCAGCTACGAGGCGGTGCCGGCGGCCGTCGATGGCAATGTCACTGGGCAGCTGGTGGCGGAAACCGGTGGGTCGCTCAAGAACTTCCGCATCGATCGACTCGACGCACGATTCACGGACGCGAACGTGCCAGGGGCGATCTCGTCGGTGCGTGCCGCGGGGACCGTCGTGATGGGCGTGGAGCCGGCCGCGCGGAACGTGACCGTGAGCGCACTCCAGGTGGACCTCCGAAGCGCGAAGGCGCTGGCACCCACCCTCCCGGCCATCGATGGCCTGTTGGTCGGCTCGGGGCGCATTGCGGCCGCAGACCTTCGCACGGCCGATGTGCGCGATCTCGCGATGACCTGGACTGACGCGGTCGGCAATGTCTCTGCGGTGCGTGGGAACGCGCGCATCGGCTACGGACTTCGTGTGCCGACGGTCGACTTGGCTCTCGATCTCGATCCCATTTCGATGAAGGCGCTCGCGCGACTCGACACCACGCTGAAGGTGTCGAGTGTACTCGCGGGTCGCCTCACGGCGACGGGTGCGCTCGACTCGTTGACGTGGCGTGCCGACGTTGGTGCCGATTCAACCAGTCGAATGGTCTTCGACGGAACGGCGGCCTGGCTCCCGACGACGTGGCGCGTTTCGGGTCTCGGGCAGGTGTCGGCGTTCGACGCCTATCGCTGGACGGGACAGCGCGACATACCGGTGACGGCGCTCACCGGGACCGTCGCGCTGGCGGCCTCCGGTCGCCGCGATTCCGCGGGGGTCATGACGCTGGACGACGCACGCGCGACGGTTGCGCTGCAGCAAACCGAAGCCGACGATCGTCCGGCCTTCGACGTGCTGGCCAGTGCGGTGCTGGATGCCGAGCGCTTGCGCGTGGATTCCGCCACGGTGCATCTCGGCGGCATCACGATGGATGCGCGCGGTGCGTTGGCGCGCCGCGGCGCGGCGGCATCGGCCGGTGGTTCCGTCACGGACACGCTGACCGTGTCGGCGACGGCCGACACGCTCGAGAACGTTCGTCGACAACTCACGCGGCTGGCGGCGACGCTGGCACCGATCGACAGTGCCGGTGCCGAGTCGCTGCGGGCGTTTGCGGGCGACACCATCAAGGGCGACGCGTCGCTGTCAGGCTATCTCGTCGGTTCACTCGAAGATTTTGATGCGACGTTGGCATTGGGCGCGCGGGCCGTGCAGTACGGTGCGATTCGTGTCGGTCGCATCTTCGGATCCCTGCGCGCCGAGGCGGTCCGCACGCGGGCGTCGTTCGAGGGGGCGGCAACCGCCGATGCCATGGACGGCATCGGCGCCATCCGCATCGCGTCCGCGGAGTTTCGCGTGCTGCGGGCGAGTCCGGACAGCGGTGAGCTGGTGCTGGACGCCAGCTCGTCCGACGACGCGCACCTCGTGATTCGCGGGAAGTATCGGGTGGACAGTGGCACGACGGCCATCGTTGCCGACTCGCTGCGGTTCGTGTATGACAGCGTGACGTGGCAGACCGCGCGTCCGATCCGCATCCTCAGCAACGCGACGGGCCTGACGATCGACTCGCTCGAAGTGCGCTCAACGGAGAAGGGGGTCGTCGCGCTGGTTGCCACTGTCCCCCGCGAGGGTACGGTGGCCGGGCGCCTGCATCTCGAGCGATTCCCCGTTGGCGAGGCGGCCGCGTTCGCGCTCGGTACACAGCGATTCTCGGGCCTGATCAGCGGCGATGCGGGTCTCAAGGGTACGCGTGCCGCGCCGTTGATCGATTACGCCATCACCGGCGACTCGCTGGGCCTCGATGGCACCTACTTGCCACGGGTGTCGAGTGATGGCGCCTACGCCGACCGCAAGATGGTCGCCCACGCGTCGATCACGGACAGTCTGGGAGGGTCCATCAAGGCTGAGGCGCGCGTGCCGATGGACTTGTCGATCGCGACGGTCGAAAAGCGATTGCTGTCCGACGCCGTCGACGCCGACGTGACGGCGGACTCACTGCGACTCGAAGCGCTCGACATTACCGTCGCGGGTGTCGACCGCGTGCGTGGTGCCGTTGCCGGCCGGATCGCGATCTCCGGCACGATGGATCGGCCCATCGGCACGGGCACGATCGAACTGTCGGGGTTCTCGGCGCGTTCGCGCGAACTGGGCATCGAGCCAACGGACGGTCGTGCCGTGGTGCGAGCCGCGCAGGATTCGCTGATCCTGGAATCGTTTCGTATCCGCAGCGGGCGCGGCGGCGACACCCTGGGGGTGCGGGGCGCGTTGCGCTACGCGCTCAACGAACCGGCGACGATGGAGGCCACGATGACGGCCAACAATGTCGTGTTGGCCGCGCAGCGTGACGGGACGGACCTCGTGCTCAGCGGCACCCTGCACGCCGTCGGTCCGCTGAAGAAGCCTGCCATCGATGGATCGCTGTTCGTGCCGCGAGCAACGATCGTCATCGACCCCCTCGGTGCGAGTACTGCGCTGGACCTGACGACGGAGGCGGCGCGCACCTATCTGTCGGCCAGTGAACTGCCGACCGTGGAAGGGGCGGGGCGCACCTCTGTGCAGTTGGGAGAACACGCGACGGTCTCGAATGTGCGGCTGGAGCTCGGCGACGGCGTTTGGGTGCGCACGCCAGAGGCGGTGGTGAAGCTCGCGGGTAATCTGACGCTCAACACCAAGCGCGACGTGCTGCTCCCGGAGGGTGAGATTACCGCCAACCGCGGACAGTATCGACTGGACCTCAACGTGGTGAGCCGCGCCTTCACCATCGATTCGGGACGCGTGCGCTTCTTTGGCGATGAGGCGATTGCCCCATCACTCGACATCAGTGCAACGAACGTGGTGCGTCTCGCCACGGGTGACGAGATCCCGGTGGGCGTGCACATCGGCGGCACCATCGAACGCCCGCTGCTGACGCTGTCCAGTGACGATCCTCTCTATGCCAGTGCACCGGAGTCGGAAATCATCTCGCTGCTGGTGTTCGGCGCGCCCACCTTTGCACTGGACCGGCAACGACAGAGTACCGTCAGCGCCGTGACCGGCGTGCTGTTGCCTGGGATCGCGGGTGGTGTGGTCGAGGGGGCGCTGCAGCAACTGTTCCCGGTGTTCAACACGGTCCAGGTCAATACCGCGGCGGCGCAGGACCTCGATCCGCGCAACGTCGAAGGATTGCTGGACAACGTGAGCATCACCGCCGGCAAGCAGCTCGGTACGCGGACATTCCTGCGGCTCAATACGGTGCTGTGTCGCGCGTCCGGGCAACAGTCACGCACCGGTTTCCGTGGGGGCGTGGCCGTCGAGTACCGCCTTGCGCGCGGCCTCTCGGCGCAGATGGGTGTGGACCCCGGTTCGGCGCCGTGCTCACGCCTTGGGACCGATCTGCTGCCGTCCATGCAGTTCGGCTTCGACATCTTCCGCGACTGGATTTTCTAGCCGCGCCGGCGTCGACCACGCGCCCTCGAGTGGCTCGGCGAGGTGCACGCTGTGCGGCCTGCCGTTCGGGGCCGGTGCGACGGCCGTGGTGACCGCGTTCGAAAGCACCGACGTCCATTTGGACCACTGGGCGCTGGCCTCATCTGCCCAGCGATTGCGGACGGTGTCGAACAATGCGGCCGCGCCGCCGGCCACCGCGCCGAGGGTCGCCGCGAACCGTACCAGGGGTTCGTCACGCCCGACGTCGCCCACGAGCGCGACGAGTAACTCGCGACGCAGTCGCATGACCACGGGCGACGCCACTCGAATGCTGTTGAAGTCGGGATCATAGCGGGATCCGACGCCTTCGATGAGCACCGCGGTTCGGGCGAAGTAGACCAGCTCACCCGGCAGGACGATCGGCCACGAGAAGAGCTCGTGCATCACACGTTCGGCAATCATGCGCGTGCGCTCGACCATCGCCGATTCGCTGTACGCGATGTCGAGCAGCACGGCCACCAGCTGGTGCATCGTCTCTGGTGACGTGCCCGGAGCCACCATGCCGAGCGCGAAGAATCCCTCGGCAGTGGCTTCGGGGTTGCGGCGGATGGCGGCAATGATCGTGTCGAAGAGCAACTTGCGCGTCTTGACGTCAACGTCGATCACCATGCCGAAATCGAGCAGGATGATCCGCCCTTGCTCATCGACCAGCAGGTTGCCCGGATGTGGATCGGCGTGAAAGACGCCATCGCGGAGCATCATGCGCGCGTAACACTCGATGAGGGTTTCCACGAGGACACGCGACGACACCGTCCCCGCCGCGATGCGTGCGTCCAGCTCGTCGATCCGGGTGCCCGGCAGGTACTCCAGTACGAGCACCTCGCGACGCGTGAGCTCCGTCATGACCTCGGGAATGCGGAGGCGTGGCTCGTCGGCGAAGCGCGCGCGCATGCGGCTGCACTGCGCGCCCTCGCGCACGAAGTCCATCTCTTCGCAGACGTGGACCGCGAATTCATCGAGCACCACGCGAAAGCCGAGCACGTGATGATGGGGGAATCGCGAATAGACCCAGTCGACGATACGCCGGGCGACACGGACGTCGCGAGCCACTACCGCCTCGACGCCGGGCCGCAGGATCTTCACGACGACGTCGCGTCCCCGGAAGCGGGCGCGGTGGACCTGACCGAGCGACCCGGCGGCGAGCGGTACGGGATCGAGTCCTTCCACCACCGTATCGGGGTCTGCGTTCCAGGCCGTCGCGAGGACGTCGCGCAACAGCGGCCAGCGCACCGGCGGCACACGATCCGTCAGGGTGGCGAGTTCACCCAGATACGGCTCGGCAACCAAATCGGCGCGGGTGGAGAAGATCTGCGCCAGCTTGACGAACGTCGGCCCGAGCGCGGCCAGCTCGCGCACGATGCGCCGCGCGCGCGCGCGATGAAATGCCGCCGAGCGCGGAAGGGGATCACCCCAGCGAAGCCAACGCCGGTGGTCGCGCCGAAAGGAGATGGCAAGCGGCCCCAGTCGCGCGACGATCATCAGGAGGCGGGCCCAGTCGCGCATCAGCGTTGCGCCCCTGAGGCGGTGACGAGCGCGTCCGCGTTGATGCCGGCACACTCGGCACTGTACTGCCACAACTGCTCTGCCAACTCGTTGTCGAGGGCCGGGTTCGACGGATCCATCGGTGCCCGCTTCACCCAATACCCACCGGTCGACGCGAGCGCACGGTCGTCGCGCGCCAACCATACGAGCGTGTCGGCGCCGGCGTCCGGCGTGATCGACACGACGTCCATGATGCGCCGCAGCATACGTCCGCGCCGTCCGTTATTGACCGCGAAGCGGGTAGACACCACGCCGGGGTGCAGGGCATGAATGACGATCTTCGCCGGGTCGACGCGGCGGGCGAGCGCCCTGGTAAAGAGGATGTTGGCCAGTTTGGAGTTGGCATACGCGCGCCAGCCTGCGTAGTGCTGCTCGAGCTGCACATCCGCCATGGACAGACGGGCCTCGCGATGCGCTCGACTGGAGACGTTGATCACCCGCGCCGGGGCGCCGGGGCGCGCGGCGGCGGCGAGGCGGTCCAGCAGCAGCAGCGTGAGCGTGAAGTACGCAAGATGGTTGAGCGCGAACGTCCGCTCGAGTCCCTCGGCCGTCAGTTCGCGCTCCAGGAACAGCGCCCCGGCATTGTTCACGAGGACGTCGATCGGTGCAGTGTCGTGCAGCCGCTGCGCCAGGTCGCGCACGGCGGCCTGGCGACTCAAGTCGGCGACCTCCCACGTGACGTTGCGGGTGCCGAGGTCGCTCATGATCGCACGAGCGGCCGCCGCCGTCTTGGCTTCGTTGCGACCGATCATCACCACCTGCGCGCCGCTGGCCGCGAACAACCGAGCTGCCGAACGACCGATGCCGTCGCTCGCGCCCGTGATGACGATGCGTCGGCCATCGGGGATGACGGGTAGCGGAGCAGCGAGGGAAGGAGCGTCGGACATCCGGAGGTGATTTGAGCAAGGGGCAACGAACCGCGCAGGGACGGGCGCAGCGAACGGGACATCGTCGCCCCCCGGTCGTTGCCTGACGACGGCACCGATGTCGACGAAAAAGGCGCGACCGGGAACGATCGCGCCTGTGACGTCAGCTTGCCGGCTTCCAGATCAACGCGTGACCGCGACGATCAGTTCGCGACCGCCGTGATGGGCACGGGCCCGAGTGATCCGGCGGTGACCGTGGCTGTTTGAACCCCGGAGGCCGGCCCGAGGGTCCAGCGCACCGTGACTTCACCGAGGGCGTTGGTGACCGCCGACTGCGGCGAGATGCTGCCGCCACCGGTCATAACCGCCAGCGCGACCGTCTGGTTCGGGATGGGCACGTTGGCGGCGCCCGTGACACGGAGGACGATCTGGACAGGCAAGGCGGCGCTGACGCGACCGCTCTGGTTGTTGCCCTGCGCCACGACCAGATCGCTCGGCAGGATGCCAATCGCCTGCATGACCACGGGCTCCACGCCCGGCGCGCTGCCGCTGACCGTCTGCACCTGCGAGTTGGGTCCGAGCGTCCACTTCGCCTTTACTTCACCGTTGGCGTCGCTGACCACCGTGGCCGGATCCACGCTGCCGCCGCCCTGCATGACGTTGAAGCTGACGGGAACCTTTGACACGGGCGTGCCGTCCGTCGCGTACACACGCAGCACTACCGGCGTTGGCAGCAAGGTGCCTGCGGCGGCCTGCTGCAGGTTCCCTTGCACGATCGACAGCCGGGAGGCGACGGGCGCTTCGACGGTCTTGGTGCAACCCGGGAAGGCCAACAGGGTCGGGACCGCCGTGAACAGGGCGGCAAGCAGGAATCGGGGATTGCTGGTACGCATGGTTGCTAGGGTCGGGGGCTCTCTCTCCGGGTTGAAGTGTCGGCTCGGCCCGGCGCGGAGTTGAGCCACCCCCGGCATGATTTTGGGGCGGCGCTATCCCGGGGGAGGGCCTAGATTGTTCTTCCCATGTCCGTCACCCCCCTGCATGCCGCCCGCTCCGCCCGGCGGATCGAGACGCCCGGCGCCGAATCGGGACACGAGCCCGGCGCCTCACGCGACGTCGACGCGCCGCCCCTGCGCAATCTGGGCACGCCGCTCGATCTCGCGCTGGTGCGCGGCACCCGCGTGAACCGGAGCGCCGTCGAGCGCCGGGCGGCCACGCTGCCAACGCGACGCACGGTGAAGAAGGAGTGGCAGGCCGCGTGGCTGCTGCGCGCGATCAGTTGCATGGACTTGACCACCCTCGCCGGTGACGACACGGACGGCAACGTACGGCGTCTGTGTGCCAAGGCCCGCCATCCGCTCCGCGCCGATCTGGTGCACGCGCTCGGTGTGGCCGATCTGCATCTGACTGTCGGCGCGGTGTGCGTCTATCACCAGTACGTCGCGACCGCGGTGGATGCCCTGCGCGGCTCCGGCATCCCGGTCGCCGCGGTGTCGACCGGATTTCCGGCGGGCCTGTCACCGTTCGAGACGCGCCTGGCCGAGATTCAGGCGTCGGTCGCTGCCGGCGCCAGCGAGATCGACGTCGTCATTACGCGCGCGCATGTGCTCACCGGAAACTGGCATGCCCTCTACGACGAGGTACGCGCGTTTCGCGAGGCGTGTGGTGACGCCCACCTCAAGACCATCCTTGGCGTCGGCGAGCTGGCGACGTTGACCAATGTGGCGCGCGCGAGCCTCGTCGCGATGATGGCCGGCTCGGATTTCATCAAGACGAGCACCGGCAAGGAAACCAGCAATGCCACGCTGCCCGTGGGCCTTGTGATGACGCGCATGATTCGGGCGTACGGCGAGCTGACCGGGCATGAGGTCGGCTTCAAACCGGCAGGTGGCATTCGCTCTGCCAAGCAGGCGCTCGATTGGCTCATCCTCATGAAGGAGGAGCTTGGTGATCGTTGGCTGCGTGCGCCGCTGTTTCGGTTCGGCGCGAGCGGCCTGCTGACGGACGTCGAGCGCCAACTCGAACACTACGTGACGGGCCGCTATGCGGCGGCCCATCGCATGCCCATGGTCTGACCTCATGACGACAACATCCAGCGATACGCCGACAGCGACGCCGTCGGCGGTTCGCGACCTTTTCGATCGCATGAGTTACGGGCCGGCACCGGAAGGTGACGCGCCGGTTCGCCAGTGGCTCGATGCGCGAGGCCGTCGATTTGGTCACTTCATCAGCGGGGCGTGGAGCACACCAGCGGACGGCGAGTATCTGGTCGTGGCGGATCCGTCTTCCGGCGCGGAGCTCGCGCACGTTGCGCAGGGGTCCGACGGCGACGTTGAGCGAGCCGTGGCCGCCGCGCGCGCGGCACTCCCGGCCTGGCAAGCGCTGGACGGTCATGCCCGGGCGCGCTGGTTGTATGCGCTCGCACGCGGGATCCAGAAGCACGCGCGGCACTTCGCCGTGCTGGAGTCGGTCGACAACGGCAAGCCGATTCGCGAGACCCGTGACATCGACATCCCGCTCGTGGCGCGTCACTTCTACCATCACGCCGGTTGGGCGCAGCTGCTGGATACCGAGTTCGCCGGCCACCACGGGTATGGCGTCGTGGGCCAGGTGATTCCGTGGAACTTTCCGCTCCTGATGTTGGCATGGAAGGTGGCGCCCGCACTGGCGGCCGGAAACACGGTGGTGCTCAAGCCGGCAGAGTTCACACCGCTCAGCGCACTGCGTTTTGCGGAATTGGTCCACGACATTGGTCTGCCCGACGGCGTGTTCAACCTCGTCACGGGTGACGGGCGCACGGGCGCGGCGCTCGTCGCACATCCCGATGTCGACAAGATTGCGTTCACAGGCAGCACCGACGTCGGACGTGCCATTCGGGTGGCGACCGCCGGCACGGGCAAGGGCCTGTCGCTCGAGCTTGGTGGCAAGAGTCCGTTCATCGTCTTTGACGATGCAGACCTCGACAGCGTCGTCGAAGGGGTCGTGGATGCCATCTGGTTCAACCAGGGGCAGGTCTGTTGTGCCGGATCGCGCCTGCTGGCGCAGGAAGGCATTGCCGACCGGCTGATGGACAAACTCCGCGCGCGTATGGAGCGATTGCGCGTGGGCGCACCGTTGGACAAGTCGATCGACATGGGCGCCATCGTCGCACCGGTGCAACTGGAGCGCATCAAGTCACTGGTCGCGCAGGGCATCGAAGAAGGCGCGACGTGCTGGCAGCCGACATGGGCCACGCCCGCGACGGGTTCGTTTCATCCACCCACGCTCTTTACCGATGTCGCGCCGTCGGCCACCATCGCCCAGGTCGAGATCTTCGGGCCGGTGCTGGTGTCGATGACCTTCCGCACGCCGGACGAAGCGGTCGCGCTGGCCAACAACACCCCGTTCGGATTGGCGGCGAGTATCTGGAGTGAGAACATCAATCTGGCCCTGGATGTCGCGCCGAAGATCAAGGCAGGGGTGGTCTGGGTCAACAGCACCAACCTGTTCGACGCATCAGCGGGATTCGGCGGCTATCGCGAGTCCGGCTTCGGGCGAGAAGGCGGACGCGAAGGCATGTGGGAGTATCTCAAGGCGTCGCGACCACACGTGTCCGCACCCGCGCCGGTCGTCGCCATGGTGTCTGCCGACAACGACGCGGATGTGCCCACGGCTTCGCGCGACCAGCTGCCGCCGATCGATCGCACGCCGAAGTTGTATGTCGGCGGCAAGCAGGCACGTCCCGATTCCGGGTACACGCGCGCGGTCTACAGCGCGTCCGGACGGGTCGTCGGCGAAGTGGGGGAAGGAAATCGCAAGGATCTCCGCAACGCCGTCGAGGCAGCGCATGCGGCCGGTGCGTGGTCGCGTCTGTCCGGCCACCAGCGCGCGCAGATCCTGTACTACATCGCCGAGAACCTGTCGTCGCGGCATGCCGAGTTTACGCACCGCATCGCGTCGATGACGGAGGGGGCCAGCGAGACCGCCGCCCTCGAAGTGGACGCCGCCATCTCGCGGCTTTTCACGTACGCGGCGTGGGCCGACAAGTTCGACGGGGCGGTGCACGACGTGCCGATGCGGGGCGTGTCGTTGGCCATGCACGAACCCATTGGAGTGGTCGGCGTCGCGTGCCCCGATCCGTATCCACTGCTCGGCTTGGTGTCGCTCGTCGCACCGCTCCTGGCCACCGGCAATCGCGTCGTGGCCATTCCGTCCGAGCGCTATCCGCTTGCCGCCACGGATTTCTACTCGGTGCTCGACACCTCTGATGTGCCGGCCGGGGTGCTCAACCTGGTGACCGGACCGCGCGATACTCTCGCGAAGGTGCTGGCCGAACACGATGACGTGGACGCCGTGTGGTTCGTCGGCTCGCAAGCCGGCGCGACCACCGTGGAACGGGCGTCGGCCGCCAATCTCAAGCGGACCTGGTCGGAGTGGACAGGCCGTGAGTGGCTCGACCCGCGCGTAGGTGAAGGCCGCGAGTTTCTGCGTCGCGCGGTGCAGGTGAAGAACATTTGGATTCCGTACGGCGAATAGTCGCCGGGTTATTGCCAACACTTTCCGCTGCCAGATGATCGAGCTCCCAGCCTCTCCGGAGGCATTCCGCGACGCCGCGTGGGACGATGTCCTTCCGTACTACAATCAACTCGCCGAGGTGGCGCTCACGCTCGACGATACCGTCGTCGAACCGTGGCTGGCCACGTGGTCACGACTCGACACGCTCGTCGGTGAAGCGGGTACGCTGGCGATGATCGCGTATACGGCCAACACGGCCGACGCGAGCGCCGAGCAGGCCTACCTGCGATTCTCGATGGAGATCTTCCCGCGACTCGAGGAACAACAGGTCCGGCTGGCGCGCCGTCTGCTGGACCTCGGTTGGTCGCGTCCCGATCTCGAAACGACGCTGCGGCGGTTTCGTACCGACATCGAGATCTTCCGTGAGGCCAACGTGGCGCGTTCGGCCCAGATCGAAGAGCTGTCGGCAGCGTATCAGAAGGTGACCGGTGGCCTCAGCGTCGAGTGGGACGGCGAGCGCAAGACGATTCCGCAGTTGCAGCCGTACCTCAAGTCGGCCGATCGGGCGGCGCGTGAGCGTGCATTCCGATTGGGCGCGTCGGCGTATCTCGAACAGCGCGATGTGCTGGCCGAGCAATTCGATCGCATGTATGCGCTGCGCATCGAGGTCGCGCGTGAAGCCGGTTTCGCGGATTACCAGCAGTACTGTTTTGCGGCCAAGCACCGGTTCGACTATACGCCCGACGACTGCGCACGATTTCACGAAGCCGTGATCGAAACGGTGACGCCGGCCACCGAGCGATTGATGGCGTACCGTCAACAGACTCTCGGTGTGGACACCTTGCGTCCGTGGGACGTGACCGTCGATCTCAACATCACCGAGCCGTTGCGTCTTCGACCGCGTCGATCCCGAACTCGGCGGCCGCTTCCGGATCATGTCGGAGGAACGGTTGCTGGACCTCGAGAGCCGCCCGGGGAAGGCGCCCGGCGGGTACTGCACCGATCTGTCGTTTCGCGGCCGCCCGTTCATCTTCATGAATGCGGTGGGTGTGCCGGACGATGTGAATACGTTGATTCACGAAGCGGGACACTGCTTCCATGACTTCGCGACCCATGCGCTGCCGTTCACGTGGCAGCGCCGCACCGGGCACGAAGCAGCCGAACTGGCCTCGATGAGCATGGAGCTGTTGGCCATGCCGTACCTCGTCACACCGGACGGGTACTACTCACCCGAGCAGGCGCGTGTCGCCTGGCTCGAGCACCTGGAAGATGTACTCGGCAGCCTCGTGCACATTGCGAGTGTTGATGCTTTCCAGGCGTGGATCTACACCAATCCCGCGGGTGCCGATCGCGACGCGCGCGATGCTCAGTGGCTCTCGCTGCGCTCGCAGTTCGAGGCCGGTGTGGATTGGTCGGGGCTGGAGCGTGAACGGGTGTCGCGCTGGTATCGTCAGCTGCACATCTTCGAGCTGCCGTTCTACTACATCGAATACGGCATCGCGCAGATGGGTGCGCTGCAGGTGTTCCGCAACGCGGTGCAGGACGCGGGCAGCGCAGTCACGGCGTACAAACAGTTCCTGTCGCTGGGTGGAACCCGCTCACTGCCGGACCTGTACAAGGCCGCAGGTGTGCAGCTGGTCTTCGACGCGGCGACCATGCGCGAGCTGGTCGAATTCGTCGAGGAACGCATCGAGGCGTTGCGTGCCGGCGCCGACGCCCCGTTTCGGGGTGTTGTGCCAGCGTGAGCCGGCACGAAACACGTGGCGTGCGCCTCCCGTAAGCAGCAGCATCCTTCTACCTGGGGACCATCATGCAGCTGACGTTCCAGACCATTCGTCGCCCGGCGGTCGCCATGGCGGCAGTCGCCGTTGCGCTGGTGTGCAGCAGCGCCGGCGTCGCACAGGCGCAACTGCCAACCGTCGCGCAGGTCTACGACAAATACGCCACCGCCGTGGGCGGCCGCGAGGCGTGGGGAAAAGTGAATGACCGCGGCGAGAAAGGCACCGCGCTCATCACATTCGCCGGCATGTCCGCCACGTACGAGCGCTACTACTCGGCACCGAACAGGTTCCGGATGATCATCGACCTCGGCATGGGGAAGGTCGAGCAGGGCACCGACGGCAGCACGGTGTGGTCCGGCCAGCCCGATGGCTCTGTGGCCAAGATGCCACCGGAGGATGCCGCGTATGTGCTGGAGGGTAACGTGACTGGAAACGCTTTCCTCGATCCCACCCGCTTCGCGAAGGTCGCCGTGGTCGGGCAGGAAGAGTTCGACGGCGTTCCGTGTTACAAGGTCAGCATCACCACCAAGTCGGGACGTGAGCGGACGGACTACTTCGAGGTCGCGACCGGCCTTCGTCGCGGACAAGTTTTGCAGACTCCCAACGGGGCGCAGTCTGCCAAGTTCCGCGACTATAAGGTGTTCGACGGCAAGTCCGTGGCGACGACCGTGGTGCAGTCCAATCCGCAGGGTGACATCATCATCACCATCACCAGCGTGGTGTTTACGCCGAGTGATCCGAAACTCTTCGAACTCCCGGCCGGGATCGCGAAGTGACGCGTGAAGTAACGCCGTAAGGGAGTGCGAGTCGGTCGCGACGGTGTTGCACGCCGCGTCGGACGGCGCGAAACGTGGATATGCAAAGCGGGGCAGACCTGATCGGTCTGCCCCGCTTTCTCGTTGGTACCGCGACGGCTACTTCTTCTTGCCGTGCGGCGGGACCGGTGGGCTTTGCGGCCCTATGCCGTCCGGATCAAAATGCTTCTTGTCGTTCAACAGCCGATAGAACGACCAGGCCGTCAGGCCCAACACAAACGTCCAGCTGCCAGCCATGAAGGCGATTGCACCACCAGACATCAGGCCTCCGCGCGGTTGGTGGGGATTTCGACGAAGCCCTTGCGGTCGTCGTACTTGTTCTTTTTCCAGGCGGCGCGAATGATGAACAGGAACACCACCACGAACAGCACGAGAATGCCGCGCGAAATCATGATGAACGGCATGTCGACGTCAGACACCGGATTGGAGCCGCCAGCCGACCGCTGATTCAGCAGGATGGGAATCGCCTCATCCTTGCCCCACCACGTGAGGATGATGAAGAGATAGAGCGGCGTGACGTACGTCATGATGAACTTGAAGATCTTCGGGATCTGGATGTCGGCACCCATGTGGATGGACTTCCAGGCCTCCTCGGGCTTCATGATCCACATGAAGATCACCGCTTCCAACACCGCGACCAGCACGAGGCCGAACGTGCCGACCCAGTAGTCCCACTCGTCGAGGAAACCATGGCCGAGCCAGTGTACGTGGCCCAGGCCGACGATGAAGCACAGCCCGCCGAGCACCCAGGCGACGGTCTCACGCTTGTAGCCGAACTCCTCGCGGAAGAACGCCGTCACAGGCGTGAGCATGGCCACCGATGACGTGATGCCGGCGAAGAACAGCAGGCCGAACCACATGATGCCCAGCAGGTTGCCGATCGGCAGCGTCTTGTCGATCTGCTGGAAAACGACCGGCATCGTGGCGAAGCCCAGGTCGAAGGAGCCGCCCTGCGCGATCTGCATGGCGCCGGCGACACCGAAGAACACCACTGCCGCGGGAATGGCGATCGAGCCGCCCAAGACCACTTCGGCCGTTTCGTTCGTCGCGGCGGTTGCAATGCCGTTCAGCGCGATGTCGTCTTTGGTAGACAGATAGGACGCATACGCCTGCAACGAACCCATGCCCACGGACAGCGTGAAGAAGATCTGACCGGCCGCCGCCAACCAGATGCCCGGCTGGTTCAGCCGCGATAGGTCGGGCTTGTAGATGAACTCGAGGCCCTGCGCCGGGGTCGCGTTGATGCCTTCCTGCATGGGCAGCGTGAGCACCACGCCGGCCAGAATGATCGCAAAGACGAACAGGATCGGCATGCCGATCTTCGCCAGCTTTTCGATACCGCCAGAAATGCCGCGCGACAGGATGTAGATGTTGATGATCAGCGTCACCGTGAAAAACGCATACGGCGTAAACGACGCGTGATAGACCGGCGCGCCTTCCGGCGCGAGGCCCTGGAACGACCGTAGGTAGCCGATCATGGCCTCCTGCGTCGTGTTGCCCCAGTAGTCCTTGGTGGCCGAGAAGATCGCAAAGGCCAGGGTCCAGCTTTCGATGTAGGTGTAGTAGATCATCACGCCGAGCGGCACGACCATGCCCACCACGCCGAAGTACTTGGCGGCCGGGTGGGCAAAATAAAGTCCGGACACCGACGAAGCGGGGAACATCGCGAAATTCTCGGTCAGGCGCACGGATGTGTTCTTTTGTGCGGATATCAGATCGAACAAAATTTGTTTTTCCGTATGGTC
>CAZMGX010000079.1:0-16108 GCA_964565915.1 uncultured Gemmatimonas sp. | reverse complement strand
GACTTGATCGTGCGCGGCATCTGTTGCCTGCTGCCCGGCGTGCCCGGTGTGAGTGACCGCATCCGTGTCCTCTCCATCATCGGCCGCTTCCTTGAGCACTCACGGCTGCAGTATTTCGCGAACGGCGGGCACCCCGAGTACTACTTCGGCTCGGCCGACTGGATGCCACGCAACCTCGACCGACGCGTCGAGGCGATGGTGCCGGTGCTCGACACGCAACTGCACGGTCGACTGCAATCCGTGCTGGAGACCTGCCTCGCGGACAATCGGCAGGCCTGGGAACTGGGGGCCGATGGACAATACCGGCGACGCTTCCCGGGCGACGCGCCGGAGCGTGCGACGCAGCAGGTGTTCATGCGCGAGCCGTGGGGCATGCTGGCGGATGGTAAGCCGGCGCCGTCCGCAAACCGAAGGTCGCCACGTCCACGCGGGCATGCGCGCACCGAGGGAAAGGGGCGCACGAACCCGGTGCTGGACGAGGGTTAGCGTGGCAGCGCCGTCCGTACGGCGGCCGTCACCCGTCGCTCAGAAGTTGAACTGCGCCTGCAGGCGCAGCAGGTCGCCGCGCTGCCGATTCCGTGGTCGGGTACGATCCTCGAACCGGCGATCACCGCGATAGTAGGCCGTCACGAGCTCGAAGGCGGCATTCGGTTGCCACTCGACGCCCATCTCCACGTCGTGCACGTCATAGCTGCGCGCGTCGCGCTCGTGCTTCTTGCCGCCGTCGTAGACCTGGTAGCGGGCAAACGGGAAAAAGGTCTGGCGTCCTCGCTTGAGCTGGTAGGTCGCCGTTACGAAGCCACCCTGCAGCCGTTGGGTTTCGATGCTATCCGTGGCGGGGTTGAATTCAGGTCCCCGACCGATGTTGTACTCCGCCAGGAGGCCAAACGGCTTGGGTGCGAGCGCGATCGTCCCCAGAACCCGCTCATCCCGGTAGTTCCAGTCCGTCGTGCCCTTGACCCCGGCGGAACGCTGATCGGCCGTGACGACGTACATGCCGCGATATGCGGCGAGTGACGGCTCGATGATCTGCCCGCGGGTGGCGATGGGGTAGGTCGCCCGCGCCACGACGTGCAGTGAGTTGTTGGCCTCCGTGCGGTTGGCGGTCTGCCCGTTATAGGCGCCGACGGTGAGCACGCCGTAGTCGCCGCTGCCCTTGAGTCCGTCGTTCACGAGCGCGCTGTACCGATCGCGAATCTTGCGCGGCGCCCACATCAGAAAGGCGCCCATGTCGCGCTCGTTGGCGGCAGCGCTGTTGGTGGGATCGGCGCGGTCCAGCGGCAGGCGGTTCTGGCTGCTCTGCATGTTTTCGTAGCTGTACGGCACCTTGCTTTGCCCGAAACGGACGCGCCACTCGTTCTTGGCGTCCAGGCCGACGTCCATGTACCAGTCGCGCAGCTGCGCCACATTGCCAGAGGTGCCGACCGAACTGGCGAAATCTGGTTGCAGGTAGATGAATACCCGGGGATGCACCTGGCCCTGGAAGATGATCCGGGCCCGACGAATGAAGACCCCGCCGTTTTCACCCCAGCTGCGGTCGCACTGCTCGCACTGTAGCGAGTCGTTGGTTTCCAGCAGCCGGTTGTATCGAATCTGGCCGTACCCACGTACGCGGATCTTCTCGTACCACGTCGCGGGGGCGGTGGCCTGCGCGCGGACGGAGGCGGGAACGGCCAGCAAGGCAGCGATGAGACGAGCGCCGTGGAGGGCGGTGGAACGCACCATATGTAAAGACTCGGGAACGAGTTGGTCACGTAGTCGCTCCACAAGCCTAAAATGGTCGTTACAGTGTAACGGGAATGGTGACGCTTCCGTTACAATCGTTACAGTCTGGTGACGCTCAATCGGGGGCGCAGCGGTCACCTCCCGCCCGCGCGGCGATCCGCCGGAGCTCGAGGTGGCTACTCGCCGTCGCCTTCTTCGAAAGAGATGACCGAGCCGTCCGGGGCAATGACCTCGACGGGGTGGCCCAGCACCGTCTCCAGGAGGCCGCGCTTGCGCGAACCGCCCCAGCACTCCAGCCGCACACTGGTAGCGCCGGTCGCCTCGATGACGCTGACCCGAAGCGCGGACGCGGTCCAGCGAACCTTCAGCTTGCCGACGGCGCCGACGTGGCCGCGGTCGAGCCCATCGGCGAACCGCAGCAGCGCCGACAGCTTCACGATTCGCTCGCGCAGCACGCGGTCGAGTTGGGCGAACCCACGGTGCTTGCGCTTGGGGGGCGCACCGCGATGGTAGCGCGCGATATGCGCGATCGCGATCTGCTCCGCTGGCGTCATGCCGAGCAGTTCGGCGTGGGAAATCAGGTGAAACGAGTGCTTGTGGTGGTTTTCGTAGTTGATGTGATACCCGACGTCGTGCAGCAGCGCAGCGTCCGCGAGAATGCGCCGATCGACCGCACCCAGCCCCATGCGCGGCGCGAGTGCGTCGAACAGCTGAAGCGCGAGCGCCTGCACGTGACGGGAGTGTGGCTCCTCGTAGTGACAGCGTTCGGCGAACTCGCGGACGGAGCGCTCGCGCGCCGCGCCGGGGTCAGCCACGACGGGCGTCACGCGCGCGGATTCGAGCAACAACCCCTCGCGAATCCCATAGCCTGAGCTGACCACATCACGCGCATCGAAGCGCGCCAGCACCTCGGCGGCCGTTGCGAGCCCCGCGACGATGATGTCGGAGCGTGCCGGGTTGAGACCCGGAACGTTCGCGCGTTCTTCCGGGGCCAGGCGTTGCAGCGCGTCGAGCAGGTGCTCCAGTTCGACGCGAGAGACCCGCGTCCCGTGGGGCGCGCGCGAGGTCATGCCCTGACGCGCCAGTACGATGCCCGACAGGTTAGTGAACGTGCCACCCGACCCGATCACTTGCAGTCCTCGCCAGTCCTTGACCGGTGCGGCTTTCTTCAGCCCGTCGCGCACGTGTTCGCGCAGCTCGCGTACGCCTCGTGGCCGAACGACGGGCGAGAGGAACCGTTCGGTCAGTCGCACGGCGCCATACGGGAGCGACGCGACGCGCTCGATCAGCCCATCCTTCGCGAGCACGATCTCGAGGGAGCCGCCGCCGATGTCCATCACGAGGGACCGGCCTGCGCCCAGTTCGAAGTGCGCGAGGGCGCTGCGGTAGCAGAGCAGGGCTTCCTGTTCGCCACTCAGCACGCGTACTTCGATCCCGGTCAACGCCTGCAAGCGACTGGCGAACTCGAGGCCATTGGATGCATCGCGGACGGCGCTCGTCGCGACGATCTCGATGCGCGCGGCGTTCAGCTGCCGCGCCAGCATCACCATGCGTTGTACGGCCGCCAATGACGCATCGACGGCCGTCTGGCCCAACGCTCCGGTGCGTTCGAGTCCCTCGCCCAAGCGCGGCATCGCCTTCATTTCGTCGATGACGCGAATCTGTCCGCTGCTCGACACATCAGCCACAATCTGACGAATGGAGTTCGACCCGATGTCGATGGCGGCAATCCGCTGGTCACCAGCGGCAGTGGCGCCGAAGGGCGGGGTGAGTGTCCGTGCGGTCACGAAGGTTCTCCCAAACCGGGCGCGGCGTCCGCGTCCTCGTCATATCGGTGTCGGATTTGCTTTCCCTCGGCGAGGTACACCGCGTCTTCTCCGATGTTGGTGGCGAGGTCCGCGACCCGTTCCAGATTGCGACTGACGAGCAACAGCTCGAGCGATGACGAAATCAATCGTGGATCGCCCATCATGTAGGTCAATAGCGAACGAAAAATCCCCTCGTGCATGGCATCGACCTGATCGTCGGCTTTGCCGACGGCGCGACCAAGCGCGCCATCCCCGCGGATGAAGGCGTCGAGCGCATCACTCAGCATGGCCCGGGCCCGCCGGGCCATGTCGGCAATGGCCGGCATCGGTGGGGCGGCCGTCCGCCCGTCAACGAGGCGCACCGCACTCTGGGCGATGTTGACCGCGTGATCGCCGACGCGCTCGAGGTCGCTGGAAACCTTGATGGCGCCCACGAGAAAGCGGAGGTCCCGGGCCATCGGCTGCTGCAGCGCGAGGAGTGAAATGGCGAGGTTCTCCGCCTCGACCTCCATGCGGTCGAGCTCGCGATCGCCGTCGATGACGGCCATGGCCTTGTCCCGGTCGCGTTCGACCAGCGACTCGACCGAGAGGTCGACCAGCGACTCGGCACGTTCGGACATGTCGAGCAGACGCTGCTTGAGCAGCGCGAGCTCGACATGAAAGTGCCGGTATCCACCGGTCATTCCCCCTTCCGCCATCAGCCGAATCTCCCCGTGATGAACGCCTCCGTACGCGCCTCGCGCGGCCCGGTGAACAGCGCACGGGTCTCGCCGACCTCGACGACGCGGCCGTCGAACAGAAACACGGTACGGTCGGAGACGCGCGCGGCCTGATGCAAGTTATGCGTGACCAGCACGATGGACAGGTCCCGGCGCAGGTCGTACAGCAACTCCTCGACGCGTTGGGTCGCCGTCGGGTCCAGCGCGCTGGTCGGTTCGTCCAGCAGCAGTACTTCGGGTTCGTTGGCCAGTGCCCGGGCGATGCACAGGCGTTGTTGCTGGCCGCCGGACAGCTGGAGGGCACTTTCCCGCAGGCGATCGCGCACCTCCTCCCATAGGGCGGCGCGACGAAGGGCATGCTCAACGATGTCATCCAGCGCACGGCCGCGCCCCACGCCATTGAGTCGCGGCCCGTAGGCGACATTCTCGAAGATGCTGCGGGGAAACGGCGTCGAACGCTGGAAGACCATGCCAACCCGTTGCCGCAGCAGACTCGTGTCCATGGACGCGGCATAGACATCCTCATCGTCCAGCAGCACCCGACCACTGTGCGTCGCGTCGGGGATCGTGTCGTTGAGGCGGTTGACGGCGCGCAGCAGGGTACTCTTGCCACATCCGGACGGGCCGATGAGTGCCGTCACCTGGCGTGTGGGGACGGTGAGGTCGACCTCGTGAAGGGCTCGCACCTTCCCGAACCACGCGGAGAACCGTTCGAACTGCACCCGTCCGCTCACACGTGCCTCGGCGGCCGGATCCCGCTCCGGGGGCAGGGGGGCTCGTGCTATCATCCGAACCGTCCGGTGATGTACGCTTCCGTGCGCGGATCCACCGGTGTGGTGAACAGCAGCCGCGTCGGCGCCGCTTCCACCAGCATGCCATCGAGCATGAAGGCCGTCACGTCGGAGATGCGTGCTGCTTGCTGCATGTTGTGGGTCACGATGATGACGGTCACATCGCCACGGAGTTCGTACAGCAACTCCTCGATACGCTGGGTGCCCAGTGGGTCGAGCGAGGCGGTGGGTTCATCGAGCAGCATGACTTGCGGTTCTACCGCGAGCGCGCGCGCCACGCACAGACGCTGCTGCTGGCCACCAGAAAGCGCGAGCGCGCTCCCATCCAGACGATCGACGACCTCCGCCCATAGTCCGGCGCGCCGCAGCGCGATTTCGACGCGGTCGGCGAGCTCATGCCCGCGCAGCGGGAGCCGGGCGGCGCGCAGTCCGGAGGCGACATTGTCGAACACCGACATCGTCGGGAATGGCGTGGGTCGCTGGAAGACCATACCAACGCGTCGCCGTAACGCGACGGGGCTGGTATTCGCGGCGTAGACCTCGTCATCGCCGATGCGAACACTGCCCGATGTGGTGGCTCCCGGCGCCGTCTCATGCAACCGATTCACACAACGGAGCAGCGTAGACTTGCCACACCCCGAAGGACCAATGATGGCGGTGACCGCTCCACCTCGACACGCGAGCGAGACGTCACGCAGCGCGACGCGCGACCCGTAGGCGGCCGTGACACCCTGCAGGGTGACCGGCGGTGCCTGTGACGACGATTCCGATGCTTTCGATGCCGCCTCTCCCAGCGTGATCGCCGACAGCGGTCGGCTCGCGGGCGTCGTCATGGCGTTCGATCCGCATCGATGGCGGCCGATCGTTCCGGTGCGGTCCCCTGCGTCAGCGCCTGACGCGCCCGCAAGACGGCGCGGGCGAGCAGACTCATGGCCGCGATGAGCACCAGCAAGACGAGCGCGCCGGCCCAAGCCTGTGCACGCCAATCGTCGTACGGGCTTTGTGCATAGGCGAAGATCTGCAGCGGCAGCGCGGCGATTGGCCGGAACGGATCGAGCGACCAATACGCGTTGCCGAACGCGGTGAAGAGCAGTGGCGCCGTTTCGCCCGCCGCACGGGCAACGGCCACCAGCGCGGCAGTGACGATGCCGGGCATCGCGGTGCGAAGCACCACGGTCACCGACGTACGCCAACGCGAAAAGCCGAGGGCCATGGCGGCCTCGCTGAGCGACGCGGGTACCAGCTTCACCATCTCCTCCGTGGCGCGCGTCACGAGCGGAATGATGAGCAGGCCGAGCGCAACACCACCGGCCAAGGCTGAAAAATGACCGACCGGGCGCACCAACAGTTCCCACACGAAGATGCCCAACACGATCGAGGGCAACCCACTCAGCACGTCAGCCACGAAGCGCACCGTTTGCGCCAGTCGCGTCGTGCCACGCTCGGCAGCGAACAGGCCGGCCCCGAGTCCAATCGGGACCCCGATCGCAGCCCCGATGCTGACGAGCAGCAAGGTCCCCACGATCGCGTTGGCCATGCCGCCGCCGCGCACGCCCGCCGGAGCCGGCGTGCTGGTGAAGAATGACGGGGTAAACGCCGAGGCGCCGCCGATGATGAGATACGCGAGAATCGCCATCAGGGGCAGTACGGCGAGTGCCGCCGCGATCCACGTCAATACGGTCATGGTGGCGCCGCGCCGCCGACGGCTCGCGAGTATCGAAAGGCGACGTTCCTGCGAGCGGTCGTCGCTCTGTACTGGAGACGTCATGTTGACGGCGCGCCAAGGCGCACGCGCCACACCAGCCAGCGCGCCAGCACATTCACGACCAGTGTCACAAGCAACAGCAGCCCCGCCACGGCCATCAGCGCCGACAAGTGCGACCCGTCGGACGCCTCGGCAAACTCGTTCGCCAGCAAGGCTGCCATCGTGTATGCGGGATCGAGCAGCGACGTCGGGATCGCGTGGCGATTGCCGATGACCATCGTGACCGCCATCGTCTCGCCCAGCGCCCGGCCGAGGCCAAGCATCACACCGCCGACGATGCCCGATCGTGCGTAGGGCAGCACGGCGTCGCGGATCATCTCCCAGCGTGTGGCGCCAAGCGCGAGCGCGGCCTCGCGCTGTGACCGCGGTACGGCGGCGAGGACTTCGCGCGCCACCGAGGCGATGTATGGCAGGATCATGATGGCGAGGACGAGCGCGGCGGCCAGCAGGCTGGGGCCGTAGGCGGGGCCTCGAAAAAACGGGAGTGCGCCGAGGGTAGCCGTCATCGCCGGCATGATCGTGGCCCGCAGAAACGGCACGAGCACGAAGAGGCCCCACAGGCCGTAGACGACGCTGGGAATCGCGGCAAGCAGGTCGATCAGAAACGCCACGGGCGCCCGTAGACGACGCGGCGCGAGTTCACTCACGAAGATGGCCGCACCCAGCGCCAACGGGGTCGCCATGCAGACGGCCAGCACCGAAGTCAGCAGCGTGCCGATGATCGCCGGGAGCGCGCCGTACCGGGATCGCGAGACGTCCCAGAGCCGCCCGCCAATCAACTCGCCCGGCGAATGTACGACCGCGGGCCACGCGGCCCTGGCGATCACGATGGTGAGCAGCAGCAGCAGCGCGGGCACCAGCACGGCACAGAGTCCGATCATCGCTTGAAAGAGGCGATCACCGAACGGCGCGCGCGATGCTACCGGCGGTCGAGCCGTCACCGCTTGGTGGTTGCCCGTGCTGACAACGTGTCGAGCTGGTCGAGGACCCGCGTTGCCGTGACCGTCGGCAGTGCGACGTACCCGAGGCTGCTCGCGACGTCGCCCCCTTCGAGTAGCGCCCAGCGCAGAAACTCAACCAGCTGGTTCGTCTTGACCGATCCAAGGCGTGTCGGCGAAAGCAGGAGCCACGTGAACGACGCGATCGGGTAGGCCTGATCACCGGCCGCGTTGACGAGCGACAAGCGCAAGTCGCCGCCGACACCGGCCGATTCCATCGCGCTGGCGGCGGCCGACGCAATTTCGTAAGGCATCGGTGAGATGAATCGACCGCGTTGATTCCGGATGTGGGCAACCGGGAGATGATTCTGCCGGGCGTACACGACCTCGAGATATCCGATGGATCCGACCATCTGCTTCACCTGGCCGGCGACGCCTTCATTGCCCCGGCCGCCGATGCCGGCCGGCCATCGCACATCCTTGCCTTTTCCCGGGCCTGACGCCCACGCACCTGAGATGGCAGCGAGATAGTCGCTGAAGATGTACGACGTGCCGCTGCCATCGGCGCGATGCACCACGAGGATGTCGGTGTGAGGCAGCGCCGCGCCGGGGTTGAGCGCGCGAAGTCGGGCGTCGTCCCACTTCGTCAGGGTGCCCAGAAAGATGTCCGCAAGCACGTCACCGGAGAGTTGTAGCGGGCGCTTGAGATCCGGCAGGTTGTAGGTGACGGCGACGGCGCCCAGCACCGTGGGAAGGTGGACGACGGGGGCGCCGGCTTGCGCCAGTTCCGCATCGGTCATCGGGACGTCGGTGGCGCCGAAGTCGACGGTGCCTTCGATCATCTGCCGAATGCCGCCACCCGATCCGATCGACTGGTAGTTGATGCGGACGTTGGTGCGCTGGGCGTAGTCGTTGAACCAGCGCGAATAGAGCGGGTAGGGGAAAGTTGCGCCCGCGCCCGTGAGATCCACGCGCATGCCGGAAGCAGCACCACCGCGAGCTGAGTCGGCGACCCCGCCGCTATCCGGCGACGAACAGGCTGCGGCCAGCGCGCCGAAGAGCAGCGTTCCGAATGCCCGCCGGAGACTCGCGGCGGGCATCACAGCGCGTTCGCCAGGCCGACGAACTTGAAGCGACCGTCTCGTTCGAGAATGGAGCCGAACACGCGAACTGGAGTGCTCGGTCCCGATCCGACGCGCAGCGTCACGAGACACTGCTCATGCAGTCGATTCATCCCCTCGACGACGATGGAATCGGCGCAGGTGGTCTTCGTGACCCGCAGTGGCTTGCCACCGTAGGCCTTCAGCGCGGCACGCACACCATCATTGGACCCCGCGAGGAGTTGCCCCCACAACAGGCCGGGCGGCGCTTCGTACGGCGGTTTGCTCATCTTCGAGTCGGGATAGTAAAGCCACGCGAACTCGGCCGCGTCGATCACCATCGAGTCGAAGGCGGCCGTGTCGCCAGCGGAGACCGCCGCGCGCCACCGATCGACCAGGGCGTCGACGGAGGGACTGGCATGCTGCAGCGTGTCCGGTTGCCGGGACAGCGTGGCTCGAAAGCGCCGCAGGTGTTCTTCGATCGGAAGGATGGAATCGACCACGCCGCCGGCAGCCACGACCTCGCGAACGTGGGCGGCCTGCGAGTCAGCCGCCGTGCGCGGCTCACCTTCGCCGCAGGCGACCGCCAGGGCGACCACGAGCAAGGCTGGCAGGACGCGGGAAACAGTCATGGACTCGGGAGTCATCAGGAGATGCAGAGACGGTCGGCATCGCGACCGCGACGCCGACCGTCTCTGAGAGCGGGCCCTGCGCCGAGCGCACCGGCAATATTACACCGGCACGCTCGCGCGGGTCAGTTGCGCGCGTAGTTGGTCCAGCCTTCCCACCACTTCGTGCCGCCCGGGGCCGCCGCGCCGCGGTACGCCGTCGGGGTGATGAACGTCCCGACGCGAGCCGCGATACGCGGGTCGGCAGCGAAGGTGCTCAACCCGCCAGTCGCGATGGGAGAGCCCGCCGCCGGAGACCAATCGAAGTTGGCACCGGTGGTCGTACCTGAGACCGTGGGCAGCGACGTGAACAGGCTGGCCGCCGTCACCGTGCCTGCACCAACCACGATGTTCGAATTGCGCGCCGTGAATGCCGACTCCTGACCGAAGTTGGTGCCGGTCGCGTCGAAGTTGGCACCGCTGGTGAGCGCGCCATTCTCGGCGAAGTACAGGTTCCGCACGATGAGCGAGTCGACGATGAAGCGGTTGTTCGACGTCGAGTCACGGAGTGAGACACCGGCGCGCGGCCAACGGGCCACGACGCCGTTCAGGTAGTACCCGCCCGTGCCGCGACGGAACACGGCACCCACGCCGCCGCTCGACGGCACCGGCACACCTGCCGGCGTCCCGATGATCGTGAAGTTGGCGAACACGTTCATGTTGTAGAGACCCTCGTCCCGTCCCGCGCTCTGCGCATTGGCGTTGCTGGGCGCCACACAACCACCGCCGTTGCAACCGTCGATCTCGAACCCCTGCGGGTCACCGGAGACGGCACCGGCACCGGCGCGCGGCGTCAGGTAAATGCTTTGCAGCGCGATCATGAACTGGTTGAGACCACGATAGCCTTCGGATCCGTCGAAGTGGTCGTCACCCGCTTCGTACGAAACGAGATAGCGACCGTTGACCGTACCACCGAACCACTCGAAGCTGTCGTCAAGACCGGCGAGCGCCTGGACGTATTCGATGGTGGTACCGCTGCCCACGGCACCGAAGGTGAAGGAGTTGAGCTCGGCGTCGGCGAGCGTCGCGAAGCCGGCGAACTCCACACGCACGTAGCGCAGGGTGCCGCTGTTGTCCGTATCGACCGTTCCGCCCGTATAGATCACACCCGCCGGATTGGCACCGACGACCGATCCGTTCGATCCTTCGATGATCTGGTTGGCGCCGCGATTCGCACGCGCGTTGCCGACAATGATCAGGCCACCCCAGTCACCCGGGGACCGCGCGCCGACGGAGCGCTGCGACGTGAACACAATCGGCGCGGCGGCCGTCCCGTTGGCGTTGATCTGCGCGCCGCGAAGCACGAACAGTGCCGAACCGAGCGCCGTGGTGTCACCAACGATCTTTGTGCCGGCGTTGATGGTCAGGGTGGCGCCACTGTTCACATAGACGAAACCGCGCAACACATAGTTCGTGTCGGGGGTCAGGGTCCGATTCGCGGCGATCGAGCCGCTCAATATCACGGTCGGCGTCGTGGCCACCGCGTAGGCGACCGTGACGTTCGTGGTGCCGTTGGACGTAACGGAAGCCGGTGATCCGGTCACCGTGGCGTTATAGCGCACGTTGCCCGTGGCCGTGACCTGCGCGGCCGCGACGGTGTAGCTGCCCGGTGCGACCGACAGCGTCGTCGTGCCCGTCGGGCTCTGTGAATAGCTGTTCGGACCCGTCACGGTCAGGGCCGCATTCGTGCCAACCGGCAGACCGGACACCGTGATCACGAGACTGCCATTGGTCACGGTGGGATTGACGGGATCGTCCTCGCCGCAGGCAGTGAGCGCAAGCATGGCGATCGACGCCATCGCGATTGCGCGAATACGTAGAGACTTCATCATCAGGGTCCTGTAGTTGAGTAAGCGACCAGAGTGCGCGTCGCAGGTCCGCCGCACGCACTCATGTCCATGCAAGAAGGCGATACTTTGTGCCGCATACGTCATGGCCCGGTCACGGTTGTGTCACCATGACCGGGCCATTCGTGATGTGGGACCACCGAGGGACGAACGTCACGGCGGCCCGCGCCGTGCTACTGGCGCCAGGAGAATCCCATCGACAGCGTGCGCCCCGCGTTGAAGCCTTCACGCTCGAGGTTGCCCTGCATGAAACTCGTCCGCGCGTCGAGCAAGTTGCGCGCGTCGAGACGCCCCGACAGGCTGCCGCGAATCGGGAAACGCAACGAGAGGTCGATGACGTGACGCGGCCGTTCAACGATGTTCGGCAGCGGCAGCACGCCCGCCGCCGTACTGCGCTCACCGACGACGTTGTACAGGATCGTGGCGTTGGTCTGGCCGCTCAGGGAGGAATAGGTCAGACCCGCATTGACCACATACGGTGCCTGACCCACCAAACGGCGCGAGTTGTCCGTCACCGAGAGGCCACCCGTCGTGTCGAGGTCCACGGACGACTGCATCAGCGTGAGGTTGCTGAATCCCGTGAACGCGTTGGCCCATTCACCGAGGAATCCGAGTTGCTTGCGCACCTCGACTTCGACGCCCGCGTTGGTCGCACTCAGGGCGTTCTGGAAACGCGCCTGATACGCGCCGGAGGTGGACTGCTCGACGCGCTCGATCGGACGATCGAAACGCTTCGCGAACACGCCGATGCTGAGCACCTCGCCCGGATTCGGGAAGGCTTCCCAGCGCAGGTCGACGTTGTCGATCAACGCGCGAACCAGATTGGCATTGCCCGTGACACTGACGCCGCCCAGCACGTCGCGGAAGGTGACCGGCGCGAGCTCACGGTACTCCGGGCGCGCCAACGTGCGGGTCACGCCGAAGCGCAGGTTTTGCGTTTCCGTGAGCTTGGTGTTGAGCAGCAGCGAGGGCAGAACATCGGAGTTCTTCAACTTCGCACCAGAGAGAAAGCCGCCCTGCGTGGTGGCGTCCACGGCGATGTCGGCCGATTCGAATCGCGCGCCCGCAATGACACGGACGCGTGAGCCCAGGCCCCAATCGGTCATGACGTAGCCGGCCACCGTCTGGTCATCCGCCGTGTACGACCCGGCCTGCCCGATGGGCTGCACGTTGATGACTGAGCACGTGGCGCAGGTCTGCGACGCGCCGAAGATCTGATCGGGCGTCTGGCGCGTGATCGATTCGTCGGCGCGCGTCAGGAAGGCGAAGATGGGTGCGTCCGCACGACGATCGGTCGACCGCGCGTAGGCACCGATCTTCAGCGTGTTCTGGTTCGACACGGCACCGATGTTGATGGTGTGGTCGATCTGCGCCGTGAGGTTGTTCTCCTCGAGATCGAAGTAGAGGCGGCGCGCCCCGTCCAGGGAGCCAAGCAGCGAGAACTGCCCGTTGCCGCCACGCACGTAGACCACGTCCGAACGATCCGGCTCGCGGCGACCGGTGTTGCCGTATGTCACCATCCACGCCGTCTTGTTCCGCTCACCCAACTGATGCTCGGCCGAACCTGTCAGCGTGGCCACCCCGCGCTCCACATAGCGCAAGGTGGTTCGCGCGATCGTGTCGCCCAGGTTTTCGTCGAACCCGCGATCCTGGCGCGCTTCATTGTCCGCGCTCCGCGTCATCGTCGTGTTGAGCGAAAAGCGCGAGTGGCTGCCAACGAGCGTCGAGAAGTTGGCGATGCCGCCCCACTGGGCACTGCTGCGTCCGGTCGAACCGGACACGGTCGTCAACGGCACCACCGTGTTGTTGGCGCCCTGGTTGCCCACCGCGAAGCGTTCATCCGAGCGGACCTCTTCCGAGTATCCGTAGCTGCCGCTCAGCACGTAACCGATCCGCTTGCCGAGAATCGTGTTGCCACCCGTTGATGCACCAAATGACCCGTTCGGGCCACCGTTCCGCGGCGACGGCGACCAGACGTTGCGCTGCTCTGCAGCCATCTGGTTGTACTGGCCCTGCGTCACGCTGCCGAGGAAGTTGGCGTTCGAGATCGCGCCGGGGATCCGACGCGCCGATCCGGCGACGCCGAACAATTCGCCGCCGGCACGAGGCGCGAACGGCAGCGTCTTCCCAATCACACGATCGTTGGCGCCGAAGCTTGCCGAGTAGTTCACCTGCCGCGAGGCCGGGAACTCTCGCGTGCGGATGTTCACATTGGCCCCAGCAAAGTCGCCCGGCTGGTCCGGTGTGAATGTCTTGCTCGTCGTGACGTCCTGGAGCAGCCCCGCCGGAAAGAGATCCAGCGGGACCACCTTGCGCTCCGGTTCCGGGCTGGGAATGCGGGCCCCATTCAGGGAGGCGGTGGTGTAGCGCTCGCTGAGACCGCGCACCTGCAGGTATTTGCCGTCCTGCACCGTGACACCGCTCACGCGCTGCGCGGCCTGCGCGGCATCGCTGTCTGGGCTGCGCGCGATCTGCTCTGCGGTGATGGCATTGACGACGTTCGTCGCATTCTTCTGACGATCAAGGGCATCGTTGACCGTGCCCTTTTCCTTCGTCGCGGTGACGCTGACCGCGGCCAGTTGGACATCGGCCGTCTTGAGCGACACGTCCTGTTCAAGACTGCCGCCGGCGGGCACCAGAAGCCCCGTGACGGTTTTCGGGCCATAGCCGATGCGTCGGACCTGAATCGTCGCCGTACCGGCCGGCACCTTCACGATCAGGTAACGCCCGTCGACGCCGGACATGGCGCCATTGGTGGTACCGACCAACTGGATCTGCGCCCCCGCGATGGCTTGCCCTGATGTCGCGTCGACGATGCGACCCGTGATGGTGCCGGTCTGGGGCGCGTTCTGGGCGCCGACCGCAGAGAATGGGGAGGACACCGCACCCACCAACGTGAACCAGCTCACTGCTGCAGCGAGGCCGCGCAATGACGTGACACGAGTGAAGCGGCGAATCCCGGCATGAATACGCATGGATGGTAGTCGTCGGAGTCTGAGAGACGTTCAACTGAAGGCACCGCACCCGGCCCTCCAGACTCCGGAAAGCTCCGTGACCCAGGTTTCGGTCTGCCCACGGAATTGCAACGAACGTGTCACGTCCCGCGCATGCCGGCGGCGCGCCGACGCGTCCTGTCCCAGTGAAAATCCCGCCGACCCCCGTTGCCGCGAGCGCCCGTCGCAAGTAACATCGCCTCGCCATGTCATCCTCCTCGTCTCCAAAGGGCGCCGATCAGCCCACCCGCCGGGTCGCCTCGCCGCCCACGACCGATCCGCAAACTCGCGCGGAGGCCTTGGCGGTGGCCGCCAGAGCTCTCCGTTCCGCAGAGCACGTCTGCGTCCTGACGGGAGCCGGGACCTCCGCGGAAAGTGGGATTCCGACCTTTCGCGAGGCGCTGACGGGCTACTGGTCCCGGTATACGCCGCAGGAGCTCGCGACGCCCGAGGCGTTTGCCCGTCAGCCGCAGGTGGTGTGGCAATGGTATGCCGCCCGCCGCGCCATGGTCCGCGCCGCACAGCCGAATGCGGGGCACGTCGCGCTCGCGTCACTGGCAACGCGCGTGTCGCATCTGACACTGGTCACGCAGAACGTCGACGATCTGCACCAGCGGGCGGGCAGCCGCGAGGTCGTTTCGCTTCATGGTTCCCTGATGCGGGCCCGTTGCAGTGCGGGCTGCAGCGGCACCATCGAACCCACCCCCGCCCAGGCCGATGCACCTCCGCCATGCCCGAAATGCGGAGCGCTCATGCGCCCCGACGTTGTGTGGTTCGGCGAACCGCTGCCGATGGACCAGTATGAAATCGCCCGCAACGCGGCCGTCGCGTGTGACGTGTTCATCTCGGTCGGCACCTCGAACGTCGTCGAGCCGGCCGCGTCGCTGCCCTGGGTGGCGGCCGCGCATGGTGCGACGGTGATCGTCGTCAACCCGACGATGGAAGGGCAGCGGCGCGGTCCCAGCGTGCTGGCGGTCGAGGGACCGTCCGGCGTGCTGCTGCCTCGACTGGTGGCCGAGGCGTACGCCGGCAAACGGCCGCGTCGGGTGGAGGCATCATCCAATCCGTCGGCCGACTATCCAGAGCCGGCCGACGGCTGAACGATCGGCTACTTGATCACCGGCGGCGTCCAGAATCCCGCGGTCGGCTTCGGCCGCGCGGCATCGCGCGCGTAGAACAGCGTGTTGAACACCGTCCGGAACGTCCCGGTCGGCTGACCACGCCATTGCGGCTGGAACGCGATCAGCACCACGTGGCCCGAACCGACGCTCACGTCGAGTGCGGAGGCGTATCCCTGCATGTACTGGGGACCCTTGAGATAGCCCGATCGCAGCGGTGACGCATCGGCGGCGTACTTGCCGATGACACTGCCCTGGAAACCGTCCATCGGTGCGAACACCGGGCTGCTGCTGGTCATCACGTCGGCCTGCTCAGGCATACCGGCCATGATGGGGTGCGCGACGTCCACCGTGGTGCGCATGACCGATGAACCAGTGAAATACTGCTGACGCGAGACCCCCTGCAGCACGTTGCGCACGGGCAGTTTGAGCGCGCTGATCACACCCGCGGTGCCGGCATTCCACGCCAACACGGTCCCTCCGCCGCGAACGAACTCATCGACGGCCTTGATGGCCGCGCTGTCGTCGACGGAAACGGCGGCACCGGCCGGGCCGCCGCCACCACCACCGCCGAACCCGCCACGACCGCCGGCGCGCGAGATGCCCTGCGACGCCAGCACGAGCACGTCGAATCGC
>CAZMGX010000078.1:0-16300 GCA_964565915.1 uncultured Gemmatimonas sp. | reverse complement strand
GCGCCGTACATCTACCGCACGGACGACTACGGCAAGACGTGGACGAAGCTGACCGACGGCAAGAACGGCATTCCCGGTGACGCGCCCACGCGCGTGGTGCGTGAGGATCCGAGCCGCGAAGGCCTGCTGTACGCCGGCACCGAGTTCGGCATGTTCATCTCGTTCGACAACGGCGCCCACTGGCAGTCGTTCCAGCTGAACCTGCCCAATGTGCCGATCAACGAGATCAAGGTCCACAAGAAAGATCTCGTGGTGGCCACGCAGGGTCGCGCCATGTGGATCATCGACAACCTGTCGGTGCTGCATCAGATCACACCGCAGACGTCCGCCTCGGCCGTGACGGTGTTCACGCCACGTGATGGGTATCGCACGGCGAGCGGCGCGGCGTACCTCGGTCCGCAGGTGGACTACTACCTGCCGTCGGTGCCGAGTGACACGGTGCGTATCGAGCTCGTGGACGCGGCGGGCAAGTCCGTGGCCAGCTACAAGAGTGGTGCGCCGGTCCCCACCGCTGGCCGTGGTGGTCGTGGCGGTGGCGGTGGCGGCGGTGATCCGGACGATCCGGACGCGGCGATGATGGAGGGGCGTCCAGGCCGCGGCGGTGGCGCGGCGCCGGCGATGAACATCGTAACCAAGAACGCCGGACTCAATCGATTCGTCTGGGGCGTGCAGAACGCGGCCGGCCTTGGTGCACCGCCGGGCACCTACCAGGCCAAGCTCACGGTGGGCTCGACCACGCAGACGGTGCCCCTCACCGTACTCATCGATCCGCGACTCGCGGCGGAGGGCGTGACTGCGGCGGACCTGCGGCAGCAGTACGAGCACAACACCAACATGCGCACGCTGGTTGCTGATGCGAATGCCACGGTGCAGCGTGCACGCGCGGCCGAGACACGGTTGCGTACCGCGACCGGCGCCGCGGCGGACACGCTGGCCAAGGTGAAGGCGGTGTCCGAGAAGCTGAACACGCAGCCCGTGCGCTACGGCAAGCCGGGGTTGCAGGCGCACATCACGTACCTGTCGGGCATGACGGCGCGTGGCGACCAGAAGGTCGGGCGTGATGCGCTGGAGCGGTATCAGGTGCTGCGCAAGGAACTCGACGCCGCGATCATGGAGCTGAACAAGGCACTCGGCGTGGGGAAGGTGCAGTAGCGGAGGAGTCGCGGACCATCAGGGAGCCGTCACTGTCGGCGAATCGCCGGTGACGGCTCGGGTAGCGCGAGACCGCGGAGGCCGTCGTGCGTTTGGCGCAAATTCGGATGGTCCGGCGCCAGACGCCCGCGGTACAGCGAGTCGGCGACGACGAACAGTTGACGCGCGTACGTCGAGTCCCCGTGCCATCGGGCGGCCCACGCAAGGAAGTGGATGCCGTCGGTCAGAAAATCCGGAGCACCCGGCGCGCGCGCCGCACGCCACGCCACGGCCGCGCGATACACGGAGTCGGCGCGTCGCTCACGGCGAACGCTGCTGAGATACGCCAGCCGGTTGAGCAGGTCGCCGGCGTCCTGATGGCCAGCCGGATACAGCCGTACGAGTTCACGGTAGGCGTCCCACAGCAGCGCGTTCGCCTCGTCGGTTTGGCTGCGGTCCAGCGTGATCATCGCCAGCAGCACGCGCCACTCGGAGACGCGCGGCGCGCCCAGACGCTCGATGCTCCGCGCGAGCCCGCGTCGGGCGATGGAGTCGGCCGCGTTCAGATCGCCCATGCGATGCCGCTGCATTGCCAGGACGAACTCCGCCACGTCAGTTTCAAGATGATTCGGCCCGAACAGGGCCGTGGCGAGGCGCACCGATTCCCGGTACAACGTGTCGGCACGACGCAAATCACCGGCGTCACGCAGCACGGAAGCCAGCGACCGCATCGCACGCATGGTCGGTCCGCTCATCGCGCCGAAGTCTCGGCGCTGCGTGGCGAGGGCGTCCTCGAGCATTGCGCGCGACTCGACGCTGCGCCCTTGCTGGTACAGCGTGTACGCGAGCGCCGTGGTTGCCTCGGCGCGCAGCAGGGTAGCCGGCATCGATTGTGCGTTGGCCGTCGCCAGCAACGTCCGCAATTCACCCTCCGCGGCCCGCCACTGGTCCGCCCTCGAGAGCGCGACGCTCAGATCGTACCGCGCCCGCAGTGTCTCCAGGTGGTTCTCGCCGAACACCGAGATGATGAGCGCGAGGGCATCGCGCAACGCGCGCTCTCCTGATTCGAATCGACCCGTGGCTGCGAAGAGTGCGCCCTGACGCGAGCGGGTAGCGGCCACATCGACGACGGCGCCGGGCCCCAACGTTGCCTGCAAGTCTGCGGCTCGTTGCAGCAGCGAGTCGGCCATCCGATAGTTGCCCATATCGGTGAACAGGCTGCCCAGCAGGCTGAACATGCGCGCCTGCAGTTCCGGCGCCGTCGCCAAATCCGCGTCGGCTCGACGAGCCGCCAGCAGCAACTGATCATCAACCGACACGAGGGTACGATCCGAAGCGCCAGGATTCCATCCCTGGAAGAACCGCCGAATGAACTCTTCGCTCAAGCCGGCTTTCGTGGCGGCGAGGACCGCACGGTCGCGTTCACGACGAATCCGCCACGCATCAGCGGCAAGGAACCCGACAGTCGTTGCCACGAGCGCGCCGGCCGCCACCAGGCGCGTGCGATTCCGTCGCACGAACTTCGCCATCCGATAACCGACCGTCGAGCCGCGTGCCGTGATGGGACGTCCCTGCCGATGGCGACGCACGTCGTCGGCGAGGGCCTCTGCCGATCGATAGCGCGCCTCCGGTCGCTTGCGCAGGGCGTGCAGCACGATCGCGTCCAGATCGCCCCGCAGTTCCCGTCTTGGCGTGAGACTGGACGGCGCCGACGGCTCGACCTCACAGATCATGTGCCGCGCGCCGGCAGGGTCCCACCGGTTGATGCGGTAGGGCAGCGACGCGCTGAGCAGTTCACACAGCAGCAACCCGAGCTGATAGACATCACACGCCGTCGTGATCGGTTGGTCGGTCAACTGCTCCGGCGTTGCATACTCCGGCGTATAGGGTCGTCGCCCACTGGACAGTGTGACACTCTCGGTTTCATCCAGCAGCTTGGCGATGCCGAAGTCCAGCAGCTTGACCTCGCCGCGATCGGTCACGAACACGTTGGCCGGCTTGAGATCGCGGTGAACCACCAGGTTGCGATGCGCGAACTGGACGGCGTGACACACGACTTCAAACAGCGCGAGTCGCTGCGGCAGGCTCAGATGGTGATCGCGGCAATACTGCGTGATCGGCACGCCCGCGACGTGCTCCATGGCGAAGTACGGCCGACCATCCGTCGACACGCCGCCGTCAAGCAGCCGAGCGATGTTCGGATGGTCCAGGCGAGCGAGAATCCGCCGTTCGCGGAGGAAGCGCGCGGTGATCTCGTCGGTGTCCATGCCGCGCTTGATGAGCTTGAGTGCGACGCGCTGGTCGAACTGTCCGTCGGCCCGCTCCGCAAGCCACACGGTGCCCATGCCGCCTTTCCCGATACGCTCCACCAACCGGAACCGCCCGATGAGGCGACCCGCGCTGTCGGCAGCGTCGTCGCGGTGAACGGCCAGCGGGTTGTCGATGGACGGCGCCTGTTCGAGGAAGTCTCCGGCGGCGAGATGCGCATCGAGCAGGCTGCGCGCCTCGACGGCAGCCTCGGGATCCGCACCGTCCACCTCTCGCAGGATTCGACCGCGCTCTTCGGCCGTTGCCGCGAGCAACCGGTCCAGCAGCGGCTCCACACGCTGCCAGTGTGGTGAGTCCGGTCGCATCACCCGTCGGCGAGTTCCCGGTACAGCCACGCCTTCGCCTTCAGCCAGTCCAGCTGCACAGTGCTCGGGGCAAGGTCCATCGCGCGCGCGGTTTCGTCGATGGTCAAGCCGGCGAAGAAGCGCAGTTCGACGGTCAGCGCGAGGCGTTCACTTTCTTCGCCCAGCCGATTCAGCGCGTCATCGAGGGCCAGCAGCTGGTCCGACTGATGCACTGGGACCGTGTCCGCGTCGTCGAGGCTGAGTGTGACTGCGTGGCCGCCGCGCTTGAGGGCGTGACGGCGGCGGGCGGCGTCGACCAGGATCCGTCGCATGGCTCGCGCCGCGACTGCCATGAAGTGAGACCGATCACGATACTCAACCCGCTCGATGTCGATGAGCTGCAGGTACGCCTCGTGAACGAGCGCCGTCGTGGAGAGCGTGAGATCGGGCTGTTCATCCTGCAGGTACGCGTGTGCACGTCGGCGAAGTTCGGCGTACACGGCCGGAAACAACGCGTCCAACGCGTCACGTCGTCCGGTCCGCGCGTCGAGCAGCAGGGTGGTGGGATCGGGCACGGAGGGGACGCGAGTCGGGAGCGGTCGAGCGTTGGCCGAGGAAAAATCTGGACGAGAAAGTCCCCCGCGTCAGGCGACCTCGGCTGTGAAGCCAGGCCCGTCGGCACCCACAGGGCGTCGGCAACGCCGCCGGGTTTGACGACTGCCGCTTAGACCCTGGTCGACGCAAATGTCGTCCACACCGTCGATGGCGCCCGGATGGCGAATCCGCCGATCCAGGTACTGGCAATGGCCGGTTCGAGAACGACGATATCCGCACAACGCAAGAGTGTCTCGGACGCGATCGACGTGGCCGTGCGTATGAGCGACGCGCCGGGACAACGATGCGGGCCATCGCCGAACGCCAGGTGGTCGGTAACCCTCCGAGACACATTCAGGTGCGGCGCATCGGGGAAGTGCGATGAGTCCCGGTTGGCGGCACTCAGCAGGAGAATCACCCGCTCCGTCGCACGAATCGCGGCGCCGCCAATCATGACGTCCGTCTGCGCCGTACGAAAAACCGCGTGCGCCGGTCCCGCGAAACGCATTAGCTCCGCGATGGCGCGCGACAGCAGGTCCGCCTCCGCGGCGCGGTGCAGCCCCTCACGCAGACGTACGCTCTGTTCGGGGTGCATCAGCAGTGCCAACCACATGCTCGCCAACATTGCCGGCAGCGACTGGGTGAGGGCCACCCACGCTTGCACGTTGACCGCGCGTCGCGGTGCCGTCGTCGCGTCCTGCAAGTGCGCGGCCAGTGCGGCGGCCGCGTCAGTGGCAACCGTCGTTGGGGTTCCGTCGGCAGCCCGGGCAGCCTCCAGAAAAACCGTCCGGGCCAGAGGGAGACACTGGTCTGCCACTTCTGCCGACACACCGAGGAGACGACGCGCGACGGCCAGTGACCACGGTGCGAAATACTGCGCCACCAGATCGACTGGTTCATTCCGCGGCAACGCGTCGACGATCTGCGCCGCGTCCCGCTGCGACGCCTCACGCCAGCCAGTCGGCAGCGCGGGTATCGCCGCAGCGGCAACGCCATCGGTGACATTGATCGGAGCGACGGTCGGTGTGCCGTGGATGACCAGCCGGGTCTCGGCCAGTGCCGCCCGCACATCGTCGTAGCGGCCCAGAACCCACGCGCGCCGCGCCAGATCGAAGGTCGCGGGTTCGGCGCTGAAAGAAATGCTGTCGGACTGCTTCACCGGCGCCGGACGTCGACCTGCGTCGACGCAAACTCCGCGTACTGGTCGGTCGCGATGAAGTCGACGCCGGCGGTGAGCGCCGCGCGCCAGCGTGTTCGCGCGGCATTCATCGTTCCGAAGTTGTAGCCGGCGGAGAATCCCTGGTCCTGCGCGGCGCTGAAGCCATCGAGTGTGTAAAACCGAATCCAGAGGTCTTGAGCGTGTGCGCGGTGCACCAGTGAGGCGAGGCGCGCTGAATCCGCGGCGGTCCACGCGCCCGCGTCCGGTTGGCCGCCCTCTTCGACGACGCTCCACGGAAAGTTCACCCAGCGTGCGTAGTTGTCGGCCGCGCGCGGAATGTGCTGCGTCGCCGTCATGCGTACCGTACGACGCAATCGTTGGCCCTTCGTTCGTCCGGACACCGGCGCCGGCGTCACGGCACCGAACAGACGCAGCGTCTGGCCGACGGGAACGTCATCGTGAAAGCGACGCCGCTGCGCCGTGTCCGAGCCGCACAACACCAACAGCGGGCCCGGTTGCAGGTTCGCTGGTGATGCGTCGGCGGTGCGCGGCGCGGTGGACAGCCATGATTCGTACTTGCCGAGGAGAGCCCAGACGGCGTCCAGATGCTCCGCGCGGTTGTCCTTGAAGTCGAGGTTCAGCACGATCAGTGGCCACTGCTCGCGCCGGTTTTCGGCCAGCGCGCGTTCCATGATCGGGCGTATGCGCTCGAAGAAATACGATTCCAACGTCGGGGCGCCGTCCAGCGCATCGTCATCATGCGCCACGAGTGGTGCCAGCGGGGTATCGCGACGGCTTCGCCCCCAGTGCAGATCCTGTTCGATGGCGAGGGGCGTGCCCGTGGCCAGTGCACGGTCGAGTCGGTCGGACCACCGCCCGCGTTCTGGATAGGCGTTGTGCGCGTCGAGCAGCGTGCGGGCACCGGGGCTCGCACGCTCTTGCGACGACGCCACCGGTGATCGGACAGCCATGAACAACGTCGCGCCGAACGTCAGCGCGAGCATGGGGTGGCGAGTATGTCGGCCCGTCATCGACGCAGCGGCAGCCAATCGCGATTCACCAGCTCGCGGTAGCGCATGGGTCGCTGCAGCGCGGTATCCGCCACGAATCGGCTGAGCCGTTGCACGAGCTGCGTGGCGTAGTACTCCGGCGTCGCTTCCGGATGCCCGTACCCCCCGCCGAAGTAGCTGCGGACGATCACGGCCCGTTCGTCTCGGGGCAGGGCGCGCACGGCGCTGAGGTAGTTGGGGAAGGTTCCGTCGCGCAGCAGGTAGTCTTCGACGTTGGACACGTACAGGACCGAAACGCGCGCCCCGTGCTCGGTGAGAAACCGGCCAATGCCGGCGAGTGTGCGCGGACCGGCCAGATCACCCGTGACGGGCACGATGAGATTGCGCCGCTGCAGCGACTTCACGAACTGGAAGTCTTCTTCCGACGCCAGGTAGCCGCGCTGCTGGCCGGCGTCGTCATGTTCGAGAATGAGTTGCCGCAACGTGGGGTAGTGCGGCTGTGGCGCGCGCCCGGTGCTCGCGAATCGCAATGACAGCCCGTCGGCCATGAAGGCCTGATGGAATCGGGAGATCGTTTGCAGGTCCGGTCCGGACAGCAGCACACCGCTGCGCTGCAGTTCATCGCGTACGATCTGCTGTGCACGCTGGGCGCTGGTCCGCGTATGCGGTGCGCTGTCGATCAGCTCGACCAGCGCGTCGATCTGCCGATCGGACAGTTGCTCGACATTCGTCGGCACCACGCGACCGGTCCAGAGCGCGAGGTACTCCGCCCGATTGCGCGAGCGGGCGAACAGCGCCTTGAACATCAGGTGCTGCAGCATGTTGTCGCGGCGGATGTCGGCGAGGAAGGCCATCCGCGGCCGCGTGCGCGCGATATACGTGAAGTTCTGGTCCGGACCGACGCCGATGTACACGCCGCCGCGCACGCCGACCCGTTCCATCGCGCCCAGCACCTGCTGGTAGCCGCGCTCGTTGGAGATGAGGTTGTCGGTGTCGAAGTGCCCACCGACGTCCGACAGACGGCGGACGAGTGCGGCGAAGTCGGCCACACTGTCTGGAAGCACCCGCGGGGCCGTGGGGGCCTGCGCCAACGCCTGCGGCGGCGCGACGGCGATGGCCACGAAGAGACCCGCAACGGCGGCTGAGCGGCGGAGGAGATGATGCATGATGGGGAAAAGGATCGTATGTTCTGCCTCACCGCTACCCCCGAGAGGCCTTCGATGCTCCGCCACCTGACGATCGGCACTGCGGCCGTCGCCACACTCGCCACGATGCACGCGTTGCCGGCGCAGTCGGTGCCGTCGATTGCACCGTTCATGTCGCCGGCGTCACCCCTCACGCTGATCTCGGCACGCAAGGCCGACCGCATCGCGTGGATGACCTATGATCGTGGCCTGCGCAACGTGTATACCGCGGCGGCGCCGGACTTTCGCGCCGTGCGGCTGACCAACTTCCTCAAGGACGACGGGACCGACCTCACGGATGTCGAGATCTCCGATGACGGATCGACCATCGTGTTCGTGCGCGGCTCCGCCCCGAATCGCTTCGGATGGGTGGCCAATCCCTCGCATAGCCCTGATGGCGCTGAGCGCGCGATCTGGGCCGTGCGGGCAACGGGTGGCCCGGCGTGGCGGGTCGCTGAGGGGGCGTCGCCGGAGCTGTCGCCGGATGGGCGGTACGTGTTGTTCGTGAAGGACGGGCAGATCTATCGCGCACGGGTGGCGCGCACCGGCCCGGTCACCGCCATGGATACGGGTGGCAAACCGTTCATCAAGGCCTGGGGTCGCAACGGCTCGCCGCGCTGGTCGCCTGATGGTCGCAAGATTGCGTTCGTGAGCGATCGCGAGAATCACGCGTTCGTCGCCGTGTACGATGTGGCCACTCGATCGGTGACCTACGTGTCGCCGGGAGTGGATTGTGATGGGGGCCCGACGTGGTCGCCAGACAGCAAGCGTCTCGCGTTCTATCGCCGGCCTGGCACGCCGTTCGGACTGCAGGCGCAGAATGGCACCGGGGGGATCGGCAACCCGGCTGGACCCGCGACGAACCCCAATGCGCCGCGGCCTCCCGGCAATCCCTCCGGCGGATGCGGCGGCGGTGGTTTCGGTGGCGGGGGTGGTGGTGGACGCGGTGGCGCGGTGGCCACCGGCGGACGACAGGACTCTTCCCGCGGCAGTCTGCGGCAATCGCCCGGATTCTACTCAGCCACGTTCACCGGAGGCCACACATTGTCGTTGATGGTCGCTGATGCGACGACCGGAGACGCGAAGGAATTCTGGCACAATGCTCCGCGCGACAGCGTGTTCACGTCGGCGAACAACATGGAGTGGGCCGGCGATCACATCATGTTGCCGGTGACCGTTCCAGGTGATGAATGGGAGCGCTGGTATTCCATCAGTCTGAGCGGCGGCGCCCCGGTACGGCTGACGACGACCGATGGCCTGATCGAGAACGCCACCTCCATCGCGTTGTCACGTGATGGCGGCAAGACGTTGTTTTACTGCACCAACGCGACGGACATCGAACGGCGGCACATTTGGACCGTGCCCACCGCGGGCGGAACGCCGCGTCGCATCTCCACCGGCGATGGCATCGAGACGTACCCGCAGCCACTGGCCTCCGGCAAGCAGGTCGCGGTGATCTACATGGACGCGACGACCCCGGCGTCGATCGCGCTGGTTCCCACCGACGGTGGTGCGCCGAAGGTGATCTTCCCGAAGCTCGGCAAGGAGTTTCCGACGCAGGCCCACGTCGTGCCGCAAGTGGTGGAGACGCGAGCGGCTGACGGCCTCAAGATCAGCAACACCCTGTTCCTGCCGAAGGATCTCAAGCCGGGTGAGAAGCGACCGGCCATCGTGTTCGTGCATGGCGGGCCCGCGCGGCAGATGCTGCCCGGCTACCACTACATGCAGTTCTACCACTGGGCCTACGCAGTCAATCAGTGGCTGGCCGATCAGGGGTACATCGTGCTCTCGATCAACTATCGCAGTGGCATCGGGTACGGTCGCAGCTTCCGGCAGGCGCCGAATACGCAGGGGCGCGGCAACTCGGAGTATCAGGATGTGGTGGCCGGTGGAAAGTACCTGCAAGGGCGTGCGGACGTCGATCCGTCGCGCGTCGGTATCTGGGGCCTCTCGTACGGTGGGCTGCTGACGTCGCAGGCACTGGCGCGCAATTCCGACATGTTCGTCGCGGGTGCCGATCTGGCCGGTGTCCATTTGTACGGCAACGTGATCGACTCGACGAACCTGGCGTTCCGCTCATCCGCGGTTGGGGCGATCGATGGCTGGAAATCGCCGGTGTTCCTGGTGCATGGGGACGACGATCGCAACGTGGATTTTGCGCAGACCGTGGGGCTCGTGCAGTTGCTGCGCGCCCGCAACGTGTATCACGAGCTCATCGTGGTGCCGGACGATCTGCACGAGTCAATGCTGCACAGCAAGTGGATCGAGACGTTCGACAAGATGGGGGTGTTTCTGAAGCGGTTTGTCTGGGAGAAGCAACGAGCGACGACGCAGCACTGAGGCGGGAGCACTGAGGGAAACTGCGATACGAGGATCATGAGACATCAGATATCGGATATCGGATATCCCATATCGTTATATCGCAGTTCCCCCTCACGGCTCGTGGCTCTCCCACGGTATTCTCACCAGCATCGCCTGCAGCTTGCTCCCTCGCGCCTCGTTTACCGAGCGCACCCAAGCCACCCTCCCGCTGAGATACGCGCGAAAATCCGGATGCCCATCCCGATTCTGCGACGTGGGTCCGTGCCGGATACAGTTCGCTAGGATCGCCTTCAAACGATCGTACTCATCGCGGGCGACGTTGACGCGAGCGTTGACGACGACTCCCGCCAGCTGTTGGCGCACCCCCTGACGCATGATCCGCGTCTTGTGGTGCTGCACCGGCCATCCTTCCTCGAGCGCAATCGCGGCGATCTGCGCCGAATAGCGCGCCACGTGTCGCGCGAACTCGCCGTCGCCTGAGAACGCGAGATCGTCGGCGTATCGGGTGTACACGGCGCCGGCCCAGTCCGCGAGACCGGTCAGGCGGCAGTCCAGACGATAGGCGCAGAGATTCGCCAAGGCCGGTGACGTCGGCGCACCCTGCGGGAGATGCGGACGGCGATACAGCGGCGCGGCGTCGGCGAGTACGCGCGAGCTGGTGGCAGGGTGCCGTGCCGTCGCGAAGAGTTGCCGTGGTGTCGTGGCGGTGCAGAGACCGCCGAGCACGTCGGCGACGGCCTCGGGGTATCCAAGTGTCCGGAACACCGCCTGCACGCGCGCCCCGCTGATACGCGCGAAGAAGTCAGCGAGGTCGAGACGGAGCACGACCGCGTGCTGGACATGCGGCTGCGCGAAGGTCCGCACCGATCGACCCTTCACGAACCCGTGCGCCGCATCGTAGTACAACGGCACACGGCTCACGATCTGCTCCAGGATCTGCCGCTGGATCGCCTTGAGGCGTGGCTGCGGTGCCTCGATCACACGAATCCCGCCGGACGGTTTCGCACGAATACTCACGTGATAGTGAGCCAGCGCGGGCGCGTCGGCCCGGCGGTTCAGGTCCTTGAGGTCGGCGAACCATTCCAGTTCGGAGACGGTCAATCCGAGCCACGCGGCCAGCTCGCCGACGGATACGAGGGTCGGAAGTTGCGGCCCGAGGTCGCGAATGGGCGACTGCATCGTCGGCGCACCCAGCAGCGGCACCCGTCGCACATATCGCAGCGACAACCGTGCCGCCAGCGACTCGTCATGCTCCCAGAGCGGCATCGCGCGCAGGACGCGCACCACCTCGCGATGACGGGGGCGTACACCGGCGGCGAATGTCACCAGATAGTGATCGGCCAGTTGTCGCACCAGACGGCGCGGACCGCGAACCACGAGCTCCGCCTGGCGCACGAGCGCGGCGGACGACATCTCGCTCGTCGCGAAGGCGCGGGCCAACACATTCGCAATCGGGAGAGGCAACATACGCGGCGCGGCGGAGTGCTCCAACGAGTCTGACCCTGCGTGAGCGGTACTGCCGGCGACTGCCTGCAGCGAGGCTCACGCGACGAAATCCCGGCGTCCTGCAGATCCCCGGGGTAACCCCGGAGTGGCGCCACCGTCCTGTGATCAGCAGACCGGCGTTGCCTGCTTGGAGCACTCACACCAGCCACGCTACTCCCTTCAACTGTGCGAACTTAACGTCACGTGCGACAAACCACGATATCGGATATCGGATATCGGATATCTGATATCAGATGTCGTTGTTGTCCCACCGCTGGAAGCGCCCCGTCGTTGTGCCCCGCCCGCCGCGACGCCACTTTATGGGACTCACATGAGCGACCGCGAACCGCCCCAGGCGTCCGACACCGAACCGCAGTTTCCCGGCGGCGAATACGCCATCGACGGCGTGCTGGGCTCCGGTGGCATGGCCGTCGTGTACCGTGCGCGCGACCTTCGGCGCCCGCGGCAGGTGGCCATCAAGGTGCTGCGCTCCGATGTCGCCAAACTGATTGGCGCCGAACGGTTCCTCCGCGAGATCGCGGTGACGGCCGCGTTTACGCATCCGCACATTCTGCCGCTCCTCGATTCCGGCGAGACGGTGGATGCGGCCGGGCGCTCGTGCCCGTACTACGTGATGCCCCTCATCACCGGCGAGTCACTCGAGGATCGGCTGCTCAAGGAGCGACGCCTGCCGCTCAAGGATGCCATCCGGCTGACGTGCGAAATCCTCGAGGCGATCCGCTACGCGCACGAGCACGGGGTCATTCATCGCGACATCAAACCGGCGAACATTCTGCTGTCAGACGGTCACGCCGTGGTCGCCGACTTTGGCGTCGCACGACCGATGCCGGGGTCGCCGCGCGCCGCCTCCGGCGGGAAGTCCATCACGGAGTTTGGCTTCATTGTCGGCACACCCGAGTATATGAGCCCCGAGCAGGCGTTGGGCGACGAGCGTGTCGACGAACGATGCGATCTGTACTCGGTGGGCTGCGTGCTCTACGAAATGGTTGTCGGCACGCCGCCGTTCGAGGCGCCGACGGCGCAGATGATCGTGTCGCGGAAGATCAGCGGTGCCTTTGCGCCCATCACCGCGATGCGGTCTGGTGTGCCCATGGCGCTCGACGAGATCCTGACCAAGGCCTTGCGGGCCGAGCCGTCCGATCGCTACGCCTCCGCGGCCGAGTTTCTCGAGGACCTCGCCCGACTCGATGTACGCACGAGCGCCTCACAGGCGGCGGCGCAGGGGCGTCTCCGCCGCTCGCGTCCGCTCTGGATCGGCGCCGGCGCCGTCGCGACGTTGGCGGTGGTCGCCTCGCTGGCCCTCACGCGGGATATGCCGGACGCCGGCACACGCGACGAGCCGGTGTCGGCCGCCGACAAGGCGCACATTGCGGTGCTGCCGATGTCGGTCGTCACGCCGGACAGCACACTGGACGTCGTCGCGAGTGCCCTCACCAGCGATCTCATCGACGAACTGGCGCGGTTTCCGGCACTCACCGTCATCTCGAAGAACGGGGTGCTGCCCTTCCGTGACGGGGCGGCGCGCGCGGATAGTGTGGCACGTGTGCTGGGGGTGGGCAGCATCGTCACCGGCGACATGCGCAACGTGGGCGACAGCGTCGCGGTGACCGTCCGGTTGATCGATGGGGCCACCAGCGCGCAGCTGGCCAGCATGACGACGACGGGCACGGCGCGGGATGCCCTGTCCCTCCGCTCCAGCATCATCGACTCGGTCGCGAGCTTTCTCAGGGCGCGAATCGGCGTGGAGGTCACGACGTCGTCGACGCGCGGCGCCAGCAATGCGACCGCGTGGGAGACGCAGGCGCGCGCCAAGCAATTGATGGAAGGTGACCTCACACGGGCCGGTGAGTTGTCTCCGGAGCAGCGTGTGGTGCGTTTCGCATTCGTCGATTCGCTCCTTGCTCGCGCCGCCGCGCTCGATCCCGAATGGCTTGCGCCGCGACTGCAGCGCATTGCGCTGTTGCTGCAACGGGCGAGCATCGAAGAGAATGTCGGCGCGACCCCGGTATCGCCTCGGACGGAAACACCAGGACCCTCGCGGTCTATCGTGGTGACAACCGCTCCGCTGAACGCGCCAAACCCCGCGACCATGCGCCGCGATGCGGTCCGCCTCGCCGACGAAGTGCTGGCCACGTCACCAGGGGACGTCGAGGCGCTGCTGCTGCGCGGCCGCGCGCGCGCCGCACTCTGGCGCACCGCCACGTCCGAGGCGCCCGACTCGCTCCGCGCGGCGGCGGAGGCCGATCTGCGTGCGGTGACGAAGATGCGCCGAGATAAGGCGGAAGCCTGGAATGAGCTGAGCACCCTGCAGCACATGTCCGGCGCGTTTGCGGACGCGCGCACCTCCGCGGATGCCGCCCTCAAGGCTGATGCCTTTCTCAAGAACGAAGCGGCGGTGCTCAGCCGACTGTTCTTTTCGTCGCTGTCGCTGGGACGCGTGGACGAGGCGCGTCGCTGGTGTGATCGCGGCATCGCGAAATACGCGGAGGATCCCCGCTTCTGGGGATGTGACCTCACGATTCTCGGCTGGACGGGGCGAGCGCCCGCCGACGTGGGACGCGCGTGGTCGGCGCTGGAGGCCAGCGAGTCACGTGATCGCGACAATCGGCTCGCCTCGGGGTGGGGAACCCGTCGGCTGCTGGTCGCCGCCGTGGCCGCTCGCGCGGGGCTCGGTGACAGCGCCCTCGCCATCGTGCAGCGAGTGCGCGCGGCGTCCGGCAGCGGCCCCTCGGCCGCGGCGGTCGACTTCGGCGAAGCGCATGTGCACGCCTTGCTCCAACAACCCGACCGGGCGATGCCACTTTTGGAGCGATACCTGCGCGAGAATCCGGCGTTGCGAGGCCAGGTGAAGTCGTCGCCGTGGTTTACGTCGCTGCGCGGCGATCCGCGCTTCGTCGCGATCACCGGTCCGCGCTGACCCGGTGATCGCCACGATCGGTTCACGTCACGACGGCTTCGGTGACTTGAACGTGTCGTACAGACGCTGCATGCGCACCAGCTCGGACTTGTTGAGGAAGTACGCGCCCACCACGTCGGCCGGCTGCGCCGAATAGTTGTACAGCAGGATCGACGGCGGCTCCTTGGCGAGCAACATTTCGATCGACGCCACGATCTCGCCGGCCCGCCGCGGGATATTCGGGGCATCGGGCAGCGTGGACTTGCCGAGCGCCTCGATGATCCGTACTGCCAGCTCGATCTTGTTCGGCCCCCAATCGCCTTTCGGGAAGGCCTGCCGGAGAGCGGCCTCGATCTGCTTCTGCACTGCCGGATCCGTGGACGTGGTCCCGCCGGGACTGACCGGGTCGCAAATGACTTCGCCATCCGGCGTCACGCGGCACACGACTGGTGGATCATCAGCCATCGCCAGCACTCCAGGGTGAGGGGTCCGTTGAGCGGCGCAGCGGCCGACGTGCGTGTCGGCCGACGCTCGCTTCGGAAAGCTGACGCTACCCCAACGTCGGCAGCAACCCCGGCGGCGTCGGGGAAGGCGCGTGCCCCAGCAGCGCGGCCACTTTGGCGAGGAGGAGCGGCGCGGCGAACGGCTTCTCGATCAGTCCTCGCGCCGCGGTTGTGGGTGGCTCACGGGCCATCACGTCGGCCGGATAGCCTGACATGAAGAGCACCGGTGTCGTGGGCCAGCGGGTGGCCATGCGGCGCGCCAGTTCCGCTCCGCCCATGTCCGGCATCATGAGGTCGGTCACCACCAGGTCGGGTCGTCCGTGCTCATCGATGAGCGCGAGGGCGGAGACGCCGTCTGCCGCCTGCAGGACGCGGTATCCCGCCATCCGCAGGACGCGCGCCGCCACCGCTCGGATCGATGGCTCGTCATCAACGACCAGGACCATCAACCCGTGGAGCACCGGAACGGCGGCGCGAACGTCCCGCGCGTCCCCGACCGCATCGATGGTCGTCGCCACCACCGCCGGGAAGAACAGCATGAAGGTCGATCCCTGATTCGGCGCGCTGTCCACCGTGATCAGTGCGTCATTCTGCGCCAGGATGCCTTGCACGGCCGCCAGACCCAACCCCGTCCCTTCGCCACTGGGCTTCGTCGTGAAGAAGGGTTCGAAGATGCGCGAGCGCGTGATGGCGTCCATGCCGATCCCGCTGTCCCGCACCGTGAGCGTGGCGTATTGCCCGTCGGGAATCATATGCCCGGCGGCAGTCAGTCGACGCTCGCGAACATGACTCGCGCCGACGGCGAGCGTGATACTGCCGCCAATGGGTGTGGCATGCCGCGCATTGAGTACGAGGTTGACGACCACCTGCTCGAGTTGGCCGGGGTCCATGCGGCACGTCACCGTCGGCGCGCCGACGTAGCTGAAGCGACGCCCTTCACCAACCAGACGACGCAGCACCGGCTCGAGACGTCGCGCACTGGCGCCGATATCGATGAGCGCCGGCTGATGCGACGCGTGGCGACTGAACTCCAGCAGCTGTCGCGTGACTGACGCGGCATGCTCGGCCGCCGTCAGCATCTCATGGACGTCGGCTCGACATTCGGGCGACGCGGTGCGCTCATCGAGCAACAAGCCGCCGAAGCCGAGGATCACCTGCAGCATGTTGTTGACCTCATGCGCAACCCCACCCGCCAACGCGCCCACGGCCTCCAGCCGCTGCGTTTGCTGCAACTGCAGCGTCAGCTCGCGGGCCGTTTCCTCGGCTGCGAGGCGCGCCGTGATGTCACGCACCACGAGATGTGCGGCGGGCCGGTCATCATCGAGGAAGACGACCGCGCGCACTTCCACTTCGACGGCCCCGCCATCGAGGCGATGTACGGTA
>CAZMGX010000077.1:0-16346 GCA_964565915.1 uncultured Gemmatimonas sp. | reverse complement strand
GATCATCGCGATGCTGACCACGCTCCTGTTTGGCATAGCGCCGACGTTGCTGGCGTCACGCGTGCCGCCGATGGAGGCGATCAAGGAACAGGGTCGCGGGCACAGCGCTGGGAGACGTCTCGGATTGGCAGGCTCGCTGGTGCTGGCGCAGGTGTCGCTGTCGCTGATCCTGCTGGTAGGCGCGGGATTGTTCGTGCGCACGTTCGTTTCCCTTGCGCAGGTCGAGCTGGGCTTTGCCCCAGAACGCGCCCTGGTGGTCACCCTCGGCGCCCAACGCACGGCGCTCGATTCGGCTGCACGTACCCAGTTGTACGAGCGTGTTCGCGATGCCGTCAGCGGTGTGCCTGGTGTCACTCAGGCCGCCATCGCCGTGATCACCCCGTCGAGCGGCATGACCTGGAATCGCGATTTCGAGTTTCCCGGGCGTCCGGAGCTGCCGGAACCGGAACGCATCGTGAACCTCAACTACGTCACACCTGGGTGGTTCGCGACCATGGGTACGCGCGTTGTAGCCGGTCGCGACTTCGATTCGCGCGACCGCACCGGCGGCACGATGACGGCACTGGTCAATCGCAAGTTCGCCGAGAAGTATTTCGGCGGCGAAAACCCATTGGGGAAGCAGGTGCGGTTGCCGGCATTCATGGGAGAGCCAGCCCAGCAGATCGAGGTGGTCGGGGAGGTGACGGACGCCGTCTACACGGATCTGCGCGAGCCGCTGAGTCCCACGATCTATCTGGCCTTCGCCCAGATGCCGGAGCCGCCGTCGAGTGTCTATCTCACCGTTCGCACGACCACGTCGCAACCCGCCGAGCTGACACGCAGCCTGACCAGCGTCATCACAGGCGTGCACAAGGATCTCTCGGTCAGCTTCCGTCCACTCGATGACGTAGTCGACGCCGCGCTGTCGCAGGAGCGACTCGTGGCAATGCTGTCGGGCTTCTTCGGCGGGCTGGCGTTGTTGCTGGCCGCGCTCGGACTCTACGGAATTACGGCGTACTCGGTGATCCGGCGTCGCGGAGAGCTGGGGATCCGCATGGCGTTGGGCGCAACCCCGCGTGCGGTCGTGCGACTCGTGTTGACGCGCACCGGTGCGCTGGTGCTAGGTGGTATTGCGCTGGGTGGAGTAGCCAGCTGGTGGGCTTCGCGGTTCGTGTCGTCGCTGCTGTTCGGTCTCTCGCCAACCGACCCGCTGACGATTGTTGGCGCCATGCTGGTGCTGACCGCAGTGGCCGCGATCTCGGGCTGGCTGCCCGCGCGGCGTGCAGCGCGGATCGATCCGGCCGAAGTCTTGCGGGAAGGCTAGCGGGCCATAAGCACACCTACACCGGACGATAGCGCTCGCGGTTGCGACTCTCCCACGCGCGGATGTCGTCGAGCGTCGAACGATCATCCGCGGCGTATCGACGGCGATCCGCGGTCGTGGTGGTCTCTGCGCCAGAGGCCTCCACGAGCGACGCCATGGGGATCCGCCAGTGCTGCCAGCGCGAGAAGTACACATCCGTCCCGATCCAACCGACTGTCCGACCGGCTTTGCGCGCGTCGACCAATGGCTGATTGCCGACCGCCGACTTGCCGAATAGGGGGACCGCGGTGCAGACACCCGTCATTGAATCGACACCTACCACGAGAAAGTCGTGCGTGCCCGCAACGGCCCGATCGCCCTCTGGTCCACGCACGGCGTTGGTCTGCGCATTGCCCAGCGCGCGGAGCAGCGTCGTGTCCAGCGTCACCACGAGTCCTGCCGTGATGTCTTCGGGGGTGACGGGCATCGTTTCGTTTCACCTGCATGAGGGGCAGCGGCTGGGAGACTCCCTTCGAAGCTAATCGTGCAGGCGGTCCGGCGGCCACCGTCGACGGATCACGCGTCGCCTGGTATCAGCGCCGGCGCCACGTGCCGACATCGATGCGCACCTCGATGCCGATGGCGTCGAGGAACATCGCATCGTGCGACGCTACCACGAGCGCCCCATCATACCCGCGGATGGCCGCCTCCACCTGTTCGATGCTGTCGAGATCGAGATGATTGGTCGGCTCGTCCAGGACCAGCAATCGCGGAGGCGCATCGCCGCCCAGCACGCAGGCCAGCGCCGCGCGCATCCGCTCGCCGCCGCTCAACGTCTCCACCGGTTGATGCACCGCATCCGCGCGAAAATGAAACTGCGCCAAGGCATCGTATTGCGACGTCGTGTCGAGATCGGGATGCCGCGCGCGGAACGCCTCGAGGACTGTGTTGTGTTGGTCAAGCACCTCAACGTGCTGGTCGAGGAACGCCACGCGATCAACGGGGACGCCACGATGAATCGATCCGCCCATGACGGAACTCCGTCCGGCGATCACGCCCAACAACGTGGTCTTGCCGCTGCCGTTTGCACCAATAACGGCTAACCGCTGCGGACCAACGACATCCAGCTCCACATGCTCCAGCAAGGCGGGCGCGCCGGCCGGCCCAACGGACACGTCCCGGAGCGATATCACGGTCGTCCCGGCAGGTAGACCCGTCGCTGCCAACGTGAAGCGCAGCGGCTCACGGGTCTCAAGGCGCTCGCGCGCAGCCGCCAGACGTGCCTGTGCCGTGTCGACCAGGCGCACAGCCGTCTCCTGCAGTCGCGCACCGGTATGCTGACTGCGCTCGCGCGCCGCGTTCAGCACGAGCGAGGGTTGACTGCCCGTTTCTCTCGACTTGCGCCCCTTCGCGTCCGACTTCGCTTTGCGCTCGCGCACCGCCTGCAACTCCCGACGGGTGCGTCGCAGCGCAGCGGCGGCGTGATCACGCTCGGCCTCGGCGGCCCTACGCTCCGTGAGCACCTGTTCGTGATACAGCGCATAGCCGCCGCCGTACCATCGTGTGCTTCCAGCCAAGATCTCGAGAATCCGATCCATGCGCGAAAGGAGCGCCCGATCATGTGCGGCCACCACGAGGCCATGCGGCCAACGTTCGACGAGCGCATACAGGGCCTCCCGGCTGTCGGCATCCAGGTCGTTCGTCGGTTCATCAAGCAGCAGCACGCGCGGGTTCTTCAACAACTCCGCGGCCAGCGCAAGTCGCGTGGCTTCACCACCACTCACACTCGACATCGGTCGATCGAGCGGGATATGGGCCAGTCCGACCTCGTCGAGCACCACATGCAGTCGCTCCGGCAACGTCCAGTCATCGCCGATGCGCACCACATCCTCAACCGACCCGCGACCATCCAGCGTGCGCTCGATCGCGGCCAACGTCTCGGCCACACCGAGCACTTCGCTAACCATGAGATGATCCGACCGGACCTGCCGCTGCGGCAGGTAGCCGATCGGTACGTTGCGCTGGACGTGTCCTTCGGACGGCTCACGTACTCCGGCGAGCACCTGTAGCAGCGAGCTCTTGCCCGAACCATTCGGCCCGACGATACCGACACGCTCGTTCGTGATGCCGAGCGTCAGCGAGTCGAAGAGTGAACGTCCACCGGGCAGGCGAAGGCCGAGGACGTCAGCCAGCAGGAGTGGCCGCGGCGCTTGCGACATGTGGGAGCGCGTCCGCTACCGACGGATCTGTTCGGCCAGTGCCCGTGTTTCCGCAGCCGGTCGCGCGCCAACTTCACGCTGCAGCAGGGCCGTCAACGAGTCGTAGTGCGCGAGTGCCCGTGCCGGTTCACCGACGGCGGCCAACGCCTGCATGAGCAGTCGATGGGCGCCTTCCCGCAGCGGTTCGCGAGCGAGCAGTTGCTCACAGACGGCGATGACCTCCTGATGCTGTCCGCGCGCCTGATACTGCGCGGCCAGTGCGTCCATCCCGTCGGCCCACGCGGTCCGCACGCGATCCTGATGCACCACGAGCCAGTCTTCAGCCACGACGTTCTGCGCCAGATCACCGCGGCTGCGGTCGAATGCGATTCGCGCCTTCGTCAGCTCCTCCGCTTCGAGCGAGTGCTGTCGGCGCGAAGCCTGGCGTACGCGCGTACTCCACGCGAGCACGGCGTCGACGTCCACGTCCATCACGACGTCACCAGCCGGCGATCGATCCAGGCGATAGCCATTGCGATCAAACACGACCCATTGTTCCGGACCGAGGATGCGACGCAGGTGATGGAGGGTGACGTGAAAGGCGTTGCGAACCTGGGCTGGTGATGCGTCTGGCCAGAGGGCGAGGCCGACGTCTTCCTTCGTGACATGGTCATGCAGCAGCAGGAACAGGAGCAACTCACGCACCTTGCCGACCGGGGAGGCATCACCGGTCATCACGCGTCCGTCCCGGATGAGTTGGAACGGACCGAGTACCTGCAGCGTCACCTGCGACCGATCGGCGGTCGGTGGTGCCGCACGGTTTGCGGCATCGGCCAGCAGGGGATCGTCGTCCATGCGTGCGAAGATGTCCGCCAGGGACCACGTCGAACCCACGGAGCGCTCGTCGTCGAACGCTGCCTCCCCGAGCCACTCCCGCAAGGTGGCGTACATTCGATCGTTGCGCTCGAGATCGGGGCCGATCACGCCGGCACCACACCGTCGGCGCAGCGCCTCGGCCGCGCCGAGCAGACGCGCGGCCAGGCGCGTTGGTGCCTCCTGACGCGTGGTTGCGCGTTGCTGGCGCGACACGAGGACATGGGCCATCGTGTCCAAGGACCGCGAGATGAACCAGGCATCGGGTTCGGGACGCAGGACGGTGATGCTCTCGCGCGCGTACCGGATCGCTGCCGCCGCATCACCCATCGCGAGCGCGTTTGCGGCCATCCCTTCCAGTGCCAACGAGAGGAACCACCACTCATGCATCTGCCGCAGCGCCGGTACGGACGCGTCATAGTCGCGCTGCGCGGACGCGTGGTCACCGACCAGAAAGTGCACCAGGGCGCGTCGCATCATCATGACCGCGAGCAGCCATTCGTCACCGGACGCACGCGCAACGTCGATACACGCATCCATGGACTGCACCGCACGATCGGCCTCACCCAGCATGGCCCGGGCAATCCCGGTCAGTTGCAGCGAGAGGGTGCGGCCTCGCGCGGCGGTGAGGCGTTGCGCGTCGGACAGGCCCTCGACGACGTCGACCGTATCCCAGATTGCCAGATCACGCGCGGCCGCGCTCAGCATCGTGGTGGTGTCGCCGGCGAAATATGCGAGGCCGATGATCGGGTACTGGAGTTGGCCCAGCGCAATACGATCCTCGACGGGTCGTTCGGCATCAGGAATCTGCTCGGCGTCGGCGGCGCCGACGGTCAACGCCAGCAGGGCGCGCGCTTCTTCCCATGGCAGTCCGGAGATCCAGAACCAGCCGAGGGCGCCGGCCAGATGTACGCCCAGGATCGGCGATCCCCCCGGGCTGGTGGCCCACAGCAATGCGGCGCGTATCTCATCGATAGACTGGCGCAAGCGTTCGACCGTGCGGCCGCGTGCCGGACTGGACTGCGCCGGCTCCGCTGCGACGGCCATGGCCGTGACCCATCGCGCATGGCGCTCGCGCGCGGCAGCGTGATCGGGTGAGTCCTGCAAGAGGGCGCTGGCGTACTGGCGCACCGTCTCGAGCAGGCGATACCGCGACTCGCCGTGGTCTTCGCGGACATCGACCAGGGAGTGTTCGACAAGCCGCCCGAGCGTGGTGATGATGTCGGTCTGTGGTTCGGCGCAGACTTGTTCGATGGCATCGAGGGTCACCGGACCGCAGAACACCGACAACCTTCGAAGCAGCGTCCGTTCGGATTCGGTGAGGAGGGCGTAGCTCCAGTCGAGCACGGCGCGCAATGTGCGATGGCGCGGCAGGGCCGTGCGCTTGCCACGGGACAGGAGCGCAAGCGAATTGTCGAGCCGTGACGCGAGTCCGTCGAGTCCAACGACCGGTACGACCGCTGCCGCCAACTCGAGGGCGAGCGGCAAGCCATCCAATCGCGAGCAGATCGTGGCGATGGCGGCCGCGTTGGCGTCCGTCAACTGGAAGCCCGGCGTGACCGCGCGCGTTCGATCGACGAACAGCCGCACGGCATCGTAGGTCGCCGCATCGGCGGCACGCAGGCCCGTCGCGTCGGCGTGGTTGGTGTCCGGCCGGGACAGCGGGGATACGGGCCACGCCGTTTCGCCGTCGATCGAAAGGGCTTCACGACTGGTGGCCAGCATTGCCAACGCGGGCGCACGACGGAGCAGATCGTCGGCCAAGCGCGCCACATCGTCGATGACGTGCTCACAATTGTCGAACACCAGCAACGCCTGCTGCGCGCGCAGCGCGTCGGTGAGGGCATCGGCCAGTCGACGTCCCGGCGACGGACTGACGCCGAGCACCGCGGCCAGCGCAGCAGCCACATCGGCGCCGTCGCGCAGCGGCGCGAGCTCCACCCACCAGACGCCATCCGGATAACGGGCGCCCGCTCGCTCGACATCGGCGAAGCCGGCGGCGATTTCGCGCGCCAGCCGCGTTTTTCCGGCACCTCCCGCGCCAACGAGCGTGACCAGACGGTGAGCGGTCAGGGCGGACGTTAACGCCGCTACGTCCTGCGTGCGGCCGACGAAGGACGACAACACGGTGGGCACATTGTGCGCGACGGCGGCAGGCGCGACGTCTGCGTCCATTTCCGGCACAGTGGTCATCGACACAACAGGCGGTCGGCGGAGGAGGGGTCGGCGGGTCGGTCCAGGCTCGGCGCTGGGGAGAAATAGCGCGCGGGAACGGAGTTTGGAAGCTGAGGCAGGCCCACCACGGGCGCGCGGTATGCACCGATTAAGCGGTGCCGAACTGTGCCGCAGCAGGCGCTTAAGCGGCCCGCCCTACACTCGGATCAGCGACGGCACCGCGTGTGGCGCGCGTCGCCGCGTCCCGTCGGATCGGGGCGCCGAACCCAACGTCCTCGAGAATCGACCCATGCCAGCCCTGCTCCATGCGCCATACGTACGCGCCCGCATTCTCGCCGCGGTGGTGGTCACCCTTGCCATGACGACCTTCCTCTCCGGCTGTGGCGACGACCGCCCGTCCGCCCCCGTTCCACCGATTCCGGTAGCAACCGTATCCATCCGGGCCATCCCCGATCAGATCTTCGTTGGTGAGACCCTTGCGTTGACGGCCGACGTGAAAGCCGCGGATGGCACCGATCTGCGCGACCGCGCCGTCATGTGGTCCAGTGACAATGCTTCACTGGCGACCGTCAGCGACGACGGAGTGCTGACGACACGAGCGCCCGGGGTTGTCGCCATCCGCGCCACGAGTGAAGGACGGACCGGCCTCGTGGACGTGCGCATCGTGGCTCCCGCCGTGTCGCCCACCGTCGACGCGCTGTCGCCTGCGCAGATCACGGCCGGATGGAGTCTGGGCTTCACGCTCACGATTACCGGCACGGGGTTTACACCGACGACTCGCATCCTGTGGGATGATGAGATTCGGGAGACTCACTATGTCAGCCCAACCCAGCTGCGCGTGCCCGTGGCTCCGTCCGATGTTCGCCGCGCCCGTATCGTCGCGATCATCGTGGAGACCGGCGGCGGCCGAGCATCGGCGGTCTTTCCGGTGCGTGCGATTCCCGTCGATCGGGTCGACCTGCAGTCGCCGTGGGGCGTCGCCTGGACGTGGGTCAACAATGCCCTGCCACTCGTCGCCCTGCCGCGAAGCGCAACCGGAGCCGAACTCACGGATCGGCGCGCGACGTGGACCGCGGAAGCGCCGACGATCGCCTCCATCGTGCCGACGGGAGATCTGTCGGTAGCCGTCTACGGCCTTCGTCGCGGTGCAACGTCGGTGGAGGCCGTTGTTGATGGCGTGAGCACCCGGCGTACAATCACGGTCTACGATGCTCCGCCCTTCGACGTGGTGTTCACGGCTGGCATCGGGCCCGATCAATACCTCGGTCTCTGGAGCCCGACACTCGGCGAGGCGCCGCGTCGTCTGCCCATCAACCTGACAGCGTTCGAGCCGTCGCCGGCTCCCGATGGCCGCCACATCGTGTTCACCGGCATGCCACGCGGCGGTTCGGTGTTCGATGCCAACGTCGACCTGTATGTCGTCGCGCGCGATGGTAGCGGGCTGCGTCGGCTCACGACGGACGACGCCGTCGATTACCAGTCGTCATGGTCACCGGATGGCAGTCGCATCGTGTTCACCAGCATGCGTGGCGGCCAGCGCAATGTCTGGATCATGCAGTCGGATGGCAGCAACCAACGCCGTCTGACAGATGCCCTGCCGGGCGCGCCCCATGCCGGGTCCGGTAGTTCGGCTGGTGATGCGTCGTGGTCACCAGATGGCAGTCGCCTCGTCTACGCCGCGACGGCGGACAACAAAACGTCGCTCTGGGTCATGGATGCGGACGGCAGCAACAAGCGGCCGTTGACGGTCTCGATGGACGGCGACGCGTACGATCCGACGTGGTCGGCGAACGGGCAGCTCATCGCGTTCCGCCGAGAGTTCGGGATGCCGGCGCAGATCGCGCTCACCTTCGTGTCTGCATCGGACGGCACCACCGCGTTCCCGGTCCTGACCACCGCGCCCATGTCGGCGACGCCGGCCTTCTCACCCGATGGTGAGTGGCTGATCGCGTCGAACAGCCCGCTTGGAAACGTCCCGAGTCTCTACGCCGTTGCGCTGAATCGCGCGGGTGGGCCGCGTGTGGTGCTGCCGGCGACACTCGGCGGTGCCCGCAGCGCCCGATGGATCCGTCGTCCGTAGTCGACGCTCCCCCTCATCTGTCATCGGTCGGAGGACCCATGCCGCCGTTTCGTGAGCTTCTCAGGGCGCTGACCGCACGCTCGCCCGTGCTGGTGCGCCTTGCCCTGCTGAACGTCGTGGTGCTGTGCGCTGTGCTGGTGGGACTGCTGATCGACGATCGCATCGTGACCGGTGTGCCCGTCTGGCTCAAGCCGGCCAAGTTCGCCTCGTCGGTTGCCGTGTACATGCTGTCCATCGCCTGGATGGTGCTGGCGCTCCCACCGTCGGCCGGCGTGCGTCGCGCGTCGACGACCATCGGGTGGTTGCTGACCCTCGAGGTGGCGTTGATCAGCCTGCAGGCGGCGCGCGGCACCACGAGCCACTTCAACGTCGACTCCGAGTTGAACGGAGCGATCTTTTCGACGATGGGGAGCGCCATCGCGATCGTGTGGCTCGCCTCGATGTACATCCTCTGGAGACACTGGCGAACGCCAGCGGCGGATCGTGCGTTGGCGCTGGCCTTCCGGATCGGCCTCGCGCTCAACATCGTCGGGGCCGGCGTCGGGTGGCGGATGATCCAGGCCGCTCCGGGTCAAGTCGAGGCGATTGCGCAGGGTGCAAGACCCCGCATCGTGGGCGCCCACACGGTCGGGGCACCTGACGGCGGGCCGGGTATGGCGGTCACGGGATGGAGCGTCACACACGGCGATCTTCGCGTCGCACACTTCGTCGGCATGCACGCGCTGCAGTGGTTGCCGTTGCTGGTGGTGCTGCTCCGCGTGGGGCGGCGTACGCGACATGCGGGCGTCGAGTATGCTACCGTCTGCGTGGCGTCAGCGGCGAGTGCACTCCTGTTCGTCGTCGTCCTGGTGCAGGCCCTGCGCGGTCTGCCGTTGTCCTCATTCCTCAGGAGTTGATCGATGTCGGATGCACAGTGGTTTCAGGTTGCCAACACGACGGCGCTGGTCAGTTGGATTGCCTTGGCCGTGCAGCCGAGGCGCGTGGCCGCGTGGCTGCGGTATGCAGTGCCCGGAGCGCTGGCCCTGTTATACATCTGGGCGATCGCGACGTCGTTGCCCACGGCCGACGGCGGCTTCGGATCACTCGACGAGGTGAAGCGCCTGTTCACCAGCGATCGCGCGGTGCTGGCGGGGTGGGTGCATTATCTCGCGTTTGACCTGTTCATCGGCTGCTGGGAAGTGCTCGACGCGCAACAGCGCCGCGTGCATCACCTGTTGGTCGTGCCGTGTCTCTTGCTCACCTTCATGCTCGGTCCGGCCGGCCTGCTGCTGTATCTGGGTGTCAGGCAGATTGCCGCACGACCGCCGGCCTGATGCGGGCTCGGCGCGCGGCCCCGGGGGCCGAAGCGATGTACGACGAACTCGTGGACATGGGGACCGCAATAGCCGGTAGCGCCGGAGCGCGCCAGCTAGAACAACACGGCCGCCATCTTCCGTCGCCAGTCCCGAACGAGCGCGTCATCCTCGAGCATCTGCAACGCGTCGACCAGTGCCGCACGCGCGGGACTCGTCTCGTCATGCTTCTCGTCGCGCAGCAGATCCAGCAGCTGCGTCAGCCCGGATGTAACGTCACCCGCGAGAAGCGCTCGCACGGCCACCGTGTGCGGCGTGTCGGCCTCACTTGCGGCCAGCCGGCGCTGCAACGCGACGCGTGCACGCGCGCGCACCGCCTTGGGATCACTGTACATCGTGGCGGGAAGCGCCTCCAGCAAGCGCTCGGCCTCAGGGAACTCACCGAGGGCGAGAACCGCCAGCGCCAGGTCCAGCTTGAGGGCATCACGGTCGGGCGAGGCCGCCACCGCCGCGCGCAACTGTGCGACACGTTCCGCGGGATCGTCCGGTAACACCAGAGGCTCTTCACCTCCCGCAACGACGCCGTGCTGCGTCAGGAAGGCGCGTATCCTCGCGTCGGGTAACGCACCCTGAAAACCCGTGACCACGGCGCCGTCCTTGAACAGCATCACCGTGGGAATCGAGCGAATCTTGAACTGCGTCGCGAGGGCCGTCTCCTTGTCGGTGTCGACCTTGGCCAGCACGAACCCGCCCGCGTACTCCGTCGCTAACTTCTCGAGGATGGGGCCGAGCGCCCGGCACGGACCACACCAAGCGGCCCAGAAGTCGACCAGTACGGGCGTCTCGCGAGAACGCTCGACGACCGCCGACAAGAAGTTGGCGGTCGTCACGTCCAGCACGTGGTGCGTGTTTGCCTGCTCGCTCATACGTGGATTCTACACCACCTGCCGCGGACCACCAAACCGTCTACGCCAATCAGTCAGGGATGCGAGTGGCCTGAAAACTCGCTTGAACCCGTTTGGTTTGCACCGTGTTCCCCTGATTGTGGTAGAACCAGTAGGTCAGCGTGATCGTGCCCGAAGCGCTGGTCTCGGTATACGTCACGTCGGCTTCGGTCGTTATCGTCGGCAGTCCGCTCAGCCAAGGGAAATCACTGAGTCCACGCGGCCAACAGGTCTGTACCGTGAAGGCTGTGACCCTTCCGTTGGTCGCCGTGCCAGTCCGTTGAAACCGCTCTCGCGGATCGGCACACGTCGGCAACGGTGTGGTTTGCACGGTGCGCACGAGATTCCATCCGTTCACTCTCGGCGCAGCGGGAAGTGGTAGGGCCACGCCAGGGAAGGGTGCACTCGCGAAGTTATTGGTCGACTCCGGAGCCTCCAGAGTTTGGCCGGTCAACGAGGCACCCTCCAGCAGGTAAAGCCCCTCGGGCGCGGAACGAATCGGAAACCCAGGCGGATCGAACGCCGTGGCGACCACGCGGACGCCACTCTGGCTGCCGCCATCCCGGATGCGCGTGAGGCGGGTCGTGTCGGTTCGCCAACGCACGTCGGAAGAGATGTTCGGGCCCGTCGTCGAATACTGCAGGCTGACGGAGGTGAATCGCCACGCCAACATCAGCGGGGCATCAATCTCCAGGAACTTTTCGACCTCTCCGATCGGTCGTCCGTCCGCATCGAGCACCTCGACCTTCATCTTCGCGCTACCCTTGTTGTTGAGTTCGATCATCTTCGAGCGCTTCAACGCGTAGGACAGTTGCGGGACCGTCGTGTTGAAGGACTCGGTGACGGAGCCTTCGAACGTCCAACGGTAGGTGGACCCTGTTGGTGCGCCAGGGGCCGTCACCGACAAAGCAATCGTCTCGTTGCCGAGGAACGTGAGATCAATGGTTGACATGGTGACCGGAATGCGCCGATACCGCACGGTCACCCATTCGAACCAACTTGGATTCTGCGGTGATTCAAGGGCGCTGCCGGGTCCGGGAAGATACAGGGCATATCCGGCCATGATCGACTCGCCTGGTGTGACGTCGTTTCTATCCAGCGTCGACGAGGAGAACTGCGCTTCGGGTAACGTGGTGAGCGTCCCCGACGCGTTGGGCATCGCGAGCCGAAACAGCAGCGCATTGACGTTGCCGACAGGCGTGCCGAGGCGGAAGCCATTCTCTGCACATCCGACGCACTCGAACCAGTGTGTGAAATCCTCCTGCAGGAACACACGAGCGGTATCGAGTGACACCAGCTTGGCGTCACCAACCTTGGGCAGGAACCAACCCTTCAGTGCCGGCCTTCTCCAGCGTTGCGCCTCACCGATCGTTCCGGCCACGACCTGCGGCCAGTGCTGCGGCAGCTGCAGGTCCGTGCGCAGCCCATTCGAAAGCTCGAGCATTGTTTGCGACACGCCGGTCACGGTATAGGTGCCACCCCCGAACGTCGACACCGCGAATGGTCTGATGCCGTTTTCGAGGAACTCTACGGGAAATACCTTCCCGGGCTCTTCGGGCAGCGCGATATCCACCGTGCGCCCAACGACGCGATACGCCAGTCCATACCGCGGTGCTTCCGCACTGGTGCCCGCGAAGAGCAACACGGGCACCGGTGTGGGTGGTAGCGGCGGAAGTCCAAGCGCCGAGCGATCACCGGACATGGCATACTTGATGCGAAAGAGTTGTTGGGTCCCGTCGACACCGACCGGCGTCCCGAATCTCGCCCGCAAGGTGGAGTAGGCTTGACTGCTGAAGAATCGAACCGGCATCAGCGAGCCCGCGACGCCCATCCAGCGAAGTCCCTTGCGGTTGCTCTCGGGAATGCCGGCTTCGATTCGAAAACGCCTCCAGAGCGGTCCATCGGTGGCTTTGCGATTCGCGAAGTACCAGCGCGCCGACTCGACCATCGCGGCCGCCGGATCTACCGTGGGCCCCGGTGAGAAGTTGGGAATGCCCGCAATCGGTTGACGTCGAAAATCCCAGTCGTCGACCCCCGGTCGGAACCCCGTGTCGATGTCACCTTTCTCCTCGAGAATGTGAAAGGACCCGAGAATTTCCAACAAGGACTCTTCGGGTCCGCCTGCGACACTGCCGCCGGCTGCGCGTTCGAAGCGCATGAACGAGAAAGTGCTTGCCCCGCCTCGCTGTTGCGCGCTCGTTCGTTGCGCGAGCGGATCAAGGACCGGCAAGGCGACGGTGACGGAGGTGCTGCTCTGTTCAACCAGTGTCAGTGGGATCAACCGACCGGTTCCCTGCTCGATGACCGACACGATGCGGAGGGAGCCCGCCACCTCGGCGATCGGCAAGGTGAGCAGCACCGGTTCGTTCAGGAGTGCGCCCACGGCATTGACTTGAACGACCGGTCCCGCCGCGCGTGTCCCGGTTGGCAGCACAATGGCGGCCGATGACCGCAAACCAAAGGTCAGTGACACGGGGGCCACCAACGCACCGGTCGGCACCACGATGTTGGTGCCGTCGGCGGGATGTCCGGGTCGCGACAACACGACGGTACCGCCCGTGCCGGTGAGGGGCTGAGGCGGCAGCGAAATTGCCGGCTGGAGCGCGTTGGCGACGAAAGACACCGGTGTCAGGGAGGCCACCCGCGCTGAGACGATCTGTCGTCCCTCCTGCGGGCCAAGCCGCCACTCGCCGAGCGACGCGACGCCGTCGGCACTCGTGGAGGCGCTGCCGCCCGTCACCACCCCGCCGCCGGAATCCACGCTGAACGTCACGCTGATGTTGGGGAGCGCGCGCCCCGCTGCGTCACGCACGACGACGGCGGGACGGCCGGCAACTACGCCGCCGGGTTCACCGTCAACGAGCACCGGCGTCTGTGCGGTGACAGACGCGGGTGGGCCAAGCGTCGGCGGCGGAATGACCGGCGGGTTCGGTGCGACCGGCGGTGTGCTGTCTCCGCCTCCGCAGGCGGACACGACCAACAGCGCGGAGGCGAGCGAGAACCAACGGAGCGAGTAGCGCATGGGGCACCCTGGCGTGGCGGGATGAGCACTTTCCCAGAACGCGCAGAACACCTTCAATTCGGATCACGACGGCTCCCCGCTGGCGTACGCCGGTCAGTCGTACCGCAACGCCCGCATCGGTTCGGTCCGGCTGGCCCGCTGTGCCGGTTGCCATCCGGCGGCGAACGCGACGATAGTGAGCAGCACGATCGCCAACACGAACACCGTCGGGTCGTGTCCCTCCAGCCCGAACAGCATCGACTGCGCCGCGCGTCCCAGCCCGAGCGCCGCCAGCGCACCAGCGCCGGCCCCCACGCCAATCATCACGGCGACCTGACGCAGCACCATGCGCTGCACATCGCCACTGCCGGCGCCGAGCGCCATGCGTACGCCGATTTCTCGCGTGCGTTGGGACACGGAATAGGCCAACACGCCGTACAACCCAACCGCCGCCAGCAAGGTGGCCAGCAGGGCGAACGCCGCCGAGAGGATTGAAATCATCCGGTCGAGAAAGATGTTCTCCTTGACCTGTTGCGGCATGGTCTTGAGTTCCTGCACGGGAACGGCTGCATCGATGCGCTTCATCATCGTCGGGATCGCCGCCAGCAGCTGGTCACTCGGCAAGCTCGAGCGCGCGTAGAAGTAGAGTTGCCCGATGACGCCCTGCTGCATCCATGGCAAATAGAACACGGGCTGCGGCGCCTCACGCTTGACGTCGTTGTACGCGATGTTCGGCGCCACACCGACGATCTGGATGGAGAGCGAATCGCCGCCACCGGCGCGCCCCATGAACTTGCCCACCGCGTTCGCGCCGAGTCCGAACTTGTCGACGAACGCCTGATTCACCACCGCCACGCGCGTGGCGCCATTCTGGTCCGACGGCAGGACATCCCGGCCGCCCCGCAGCGAGACGCCCAGCATGCTGAAGTAGTTCGCCCCGATGGCTGTGTAGCGTGAGTTGCAGTCGACATCCGGCAGGCACGCGAATCCTTGCACGCGGACATCGTTCCCCCAGCTGTCGCCGGACAGCAGCGGGACCATCGAGCTGGTCACCCCGGTAACGCCCGGCAGCGCCGCCAGCTCCTCCTCGATGCGCGCGTACAGCGCCTTGGCCCGGAGCGTATCGTAGCCGACGCGCAGGGGCGTGATGGAGAAGGTCACGACGTTGTCGATCTTGATCCCGAGATCCACGCGCGTCACGTTGACCAGGCTCTTGATGAAGAGCCCTGTCGACACGAGCAGTGCGGTCGACAACGCGATTTGTGCGATGGCGAGACCGCTGCGGAATCGCGCGGCCCCCTTCCCGCCGGCGATCTGCCCCGCGCCGGCGCGAATGGTGGACATGAGATCGGCACGAGTGGAGTGCAGCGCCGGGAACAGCCCGAACAGCAGGCCCGTCGCCACTGCCAAGCCGCCCGCGAAAATGATCACCGGCCCCTGGATCGAGAAGTGCAACGTGGACGACGCTTCGGGTGGTAGCAGCGCGGAGATCCCACTCAGTGTCCAGGATGCGACGAGAATGCTGGCCGCGCCACCCAGCAGGGCCAACACGATCGCTTCGACGAGCAGTTGGGTCATCAGTCGGCGCCGCGAAGCGCCGAGTGCGAGTCGAACCCCCATCTCGGTCGCCCGTCCGGCGCCGCGGGCAAGCAACAGGTTCGCAATGTTCGCACATGCAATCAGCAGCACGACAGCGGTGATGGCGAACAACATCCGGAGCGGCGTGCGCGCCTCTCCCTGCATCGAACTCTGGCCGCGACTGCCCGGCTCGAGGACGATCTGCTTCGCCTTGAAGCGCGCCATCGTCTGGTCGCTCATCGCGATCTGCAGCGGCGCCTCGACGTCGGACAGAATGGGACGGATGACGCGGTCGAGTCCCGCCTTCGCTGCCTCGATCGAAACGTCCGGCTTCCGGCGACCGAATACGTAGACCCAGTAGTCGCGCCGATTGGTGTGTCCGTTGTAACTGCCAAGCCAACTGCGCGACTGCATCGGGACATACAACTCCGGTCGTGCACCCAGCGTGGTGCCCTCGAAGCCCTCCGGCGCGACGCCAACCACCGTGAACGAGCGGCCGTTGACGCGCAGCACCTGTCCCAGCACATCGGGTTTTCCGCCAAACCGCTCGCGCCACAACCGATGACTGATGACGGTCACCATGTTGTCGGCGCCGGGCTCATTGTCCTGCGGGCCAAGCAGGCGACCGAGCGCTGGCTGGATACCGAGGAGGGGGAAGTAGCCGCCGGTGACCCAGACGCCTTGGCCGGTGCTGGGCTCGTCACCGATCGCGAGGCTGACTCCGAACAGTCGATGTCCGGCGATGCCGGCAAGCACCTTCTGTTCGCGTTCGAGATCGCGAACCATCGGGTAGCTGAAGATGATGTCGCAGCCACCGGCCTGATTACACGAGTCGCTGCCCTGAATCGGACCCGGCATGCTGATGTTGACGAGCTCGTCGGGCGACGCCACCGGCAGCGGCCGCAGCAGGATCTGGTCGAACA
>CAZMGX010000076.1:0-16354 GCA_964565915.1 uncultured Gemmatimonas sp. | reverse complement strand
CGGGTTGGTGCCCGTGAGATCGCAGAAACGGCGCGGCGCCGACCGGAGCCCCGGCCCGTAGGCACGGGCGGTCGGCGGCGATTGCCAGGGCTTCCCATAGATTGCGCTTGAGGTCATTGCGCCAGCGCCGGTACCGAGAATCCGTTGCAGGTTCCTCGGAGCCCGACAGGTCTGACGCTGTACGATCAATTGGTGACGTGCCATGGTTCGCGCGCGCACCCTCGCCAAGAGGTTCAATGCACATTCCGACTTCCCTAGTGATCTACGGCGCTGCGGGATTCCTCATTGCCGTGGCACTGCTTGCACGACTCCAGAGGCGCAGGAGCGCCAGCCTCATTGAGCGCCTGTTTCCTTGGACGCTCACCGCTTTCGCGTGCCAAGTGGTGGGGTTCGACGGCGCGGCACCTTGGGCAGATCCGGCGGCGGTGTTCGGACAGGTGCTGACGGCTTCACTGGTCGTGACATGGCTGGTCGGCCGATGGCGTAGCCGACGCGAGCCGAAGTCCTCCTGAACACAAAAGGGCTGGCGCTTCTTGTGGCATGACGCCAGCGATGTGGAAGCGCCGTGGCGAACGCGAGGTGCAGAGAATGAGAAGACGATGCAGGCCGGCGCACTCGGTGCGGCGCATTGCGGCGGTCGCCGTATTCATGGCCGCTTGCCGTTCGCCGTCGTCGGACGGGAGCGTTGCGGCAACCCTGAGCGACAGTGCAGGCGTGCAGCTGCTCGAATACGTTCGCCTCCCCGTCGAATCCGGATCGATACGGCTGGCTGCGCGACCGTCACTCGTGCTGGGTGGATTGCAAGACCATGACAGCTTGGAATTCGACGCGCGGAGTGTGTTCCGGAGCGCCGCACAATTGGCAGATGGCCAACTGGTAGTCGGAGACTATCAGCGGCTCAGGTATTACGACCGGCGTGGTCGCCTGCTCCGCACCGTCGGACGTGGCGGCTACGGACCCGCTGAATTCACCAGCATTCGTGACCTCTGCCCCCAGGCCGACAGCACGCTGCTGGTCGTGGATGACGACAGTCGCTGGACCGTTTGGGATCGGCACGGAGTGCTGAAGGACGATCATCCGCGGGTCGGCTTGATTCCTTACCATGCGTGTTCTTCGAACGGCGACCTGATCGTTCGCGAGCTGCCAACCGGCAGTGAAATCATCGCCGACGGCAGCCGCGCACTGCCGTACGCGCTGTACCGACCCGACGGCACGCGTCGGCAGTCGCTCGGGATGCTCGCCGCCTCTGACTATTACGCCGGTGTGTTCTTCGAACCGAGCTTCGGCATGTTGGGTATGGACCTCTTGATCGCGGACCCTCGACGCTGGGAAGTGCGCACGCAGTCACCGGTGACAGGGCGAGCCAACCGCGTGTGGCGCGTGCCGAATGCCGTGGTGCCGTTCACCGAGCAGGACTGGCAGAAAGTCATCAACGAATCCCATCCGCGCGACGATACCCCCGAACGTCGAAAGGCCCGCACCGCGAGAGCGACCGCGAGAGGGAAGCCGGCAACGTGGCCGGCCTTCCTGGAGGTCCGCGTCGATCCGCGAGGCTGGCTCTGGATCACGCCGGACACGAATTTCGACCGCTGGTATGTGATCGACGGCGATAACCGCCTCTCGCTGGTGAGATCGCCAATCCCGCCCGAGGCACGTCCGCGACTCGCGGGTTTTACGGACGACGGCGCCATCATCTCCCATCTGGACGAGGATGGCGCCGTCCGGTTCGCGTGCTACACCGTCGAGGGTGTGGGTCGATAGCTGAGACAGCCTGCAACCGCGGTTGCAATGCAACCACAGGTGCTGGAATGTCCGGATGTGGTCCGCGTGGAAAGCTTACGAAACGTGACTTACTCAGCTCATGGAGCAAAAATACTCAACATGTTGAGTAATCCGGCAAAGGGCTCTCTGCCCCAGTGTTGAGACAGCGCGACGTCGCCACCCAAGGGCAGTGGATGTCTCGCCAACCGCAGTTCGAGGCGACACATTGCCCGAACCATGCCCCGTCCAGCCGCCACCCGATCTCCAGCCGATGACGGCCAGTCCGAGCGCTTCCAGCAGGCGTTCGGGGTGCTGACGGAACGATTGAAACAGGACCGCGCCATCCTCGCGGCCCTGCTGTGCGGCAGTTTGGCGCACGACCGCGTCTGGGCGCGATCGGACATCGATCTCGTGCTGGTCACCATCGATGACAAGCTGGTGCCGGGCGCGTCGATGGCGTTGGATGCCGACGGTGTGAACGTCCACGCGATGCTGATGCCGCGCGCGAGCTTCAAACGGCTGGCCGACGGGGCCATGACGAACTCGTTCATGCACTCGCTGCTGTCCAAGGGTCGGCTGGTCTACTCGCACGACGACTCGATCGCCCCATTGCTGGAACGCATGCGGGTCATCGGCGATCGCGACACGCAGATCCTCATGCTGGGTGCGGCGACAGAAGCACTCAGCAGTCTGTATAAAGCGCGCAAATGGCTTATCACCCGCGGCGACTATCACTACTCGGCGGTCTTCGTCCTGGCTGTGGCGTCGGCACTGGCGCGCATTGAAGTCATGCGACGCGGCGAACTCGCCGATCGCGAGGTGCTGCCGCGCGCGCTGGGCATGAATCCGGCGTTCTTCGGTGTGCTCTACACGGGTATGCTGAACGGCGAGAAAACCCGCGACACCGTGCAGGCGGCGATCGACGCGGCAGAAGAATACCTGCTCAAGTGCACCACGCAGTTCAGCCAGCCGCTCATTGCCTGGCTGGAGGAGGCCGGCGAGGCGCGCTCGTGCACGGAAATCGACGCCCACTTCAGTCGGAGCATGGGGGTCGAGGGCGTCAGTGCGGCCTGCGAATATCTCGCGGATCAGGGTGTGCTGGGTCGCGCGTCGGTCACCGCGAGACTGACGCGCAAGAGTACTGCAGATGTACAGGAGCTGGCATTCTACGCGCTGACGCCGCCACCGACGGACTTCTGATGCCAGCGAAACGAACCGCAAAGAAATCAGCGAAAAAAGCCCCAAGGCAATCGGCGAAGCCAACGGCATCACCGACAAAGCGCCCGGCGAAACGAGGGGCAGCACCCGACGCGACGACCTTCGAGCCGACAGCGCGCATCGCGCCGCGCACGTCCATCGCGGTACAAGGCGCGCGCGTGCACAACCTGCGCAACATCTCCGTCGAGATTCCGCGCGATCGTCTGGTCGTGATCACTGGTCTCTCCGGTTCGGGAAAGTCATCGCTGGCGTTCGATACGATCTACGCCGAAGGGCAGCGACGCTACATGGAGTCGCTGTCGTCGTTCGCGAAACGGTTCGTGGCCCAGGTGACCAAGCCGGACGTCGACTTCATTTTCGGCCTGTCGCCCGTCATCTCGATCGAGCAGAAAACGATCGCCAGCAATCCGCGCTCGACGGTCGGCACGATGACGGACATCGCCAGCTACCTCAACCTGCTCTACTCCACGATCGGCGAGCCGCACTGCCCGCGCACGGGTGAGATCGTGCCCAGTCGGTCTGCCTCCCAGTTGCTGGAGTCGCTCTTCTCGCTGCCAGATGGCACCGAAGTGGAACTACGCGCGCCACTGTTCAAAGTGTACGGCGAAGAGCTGGACGTGGTATTCACCGAGGTGCGCAAGAAGGGCTGTCGGCGCGTGCTGGTTGATGGCGCGGCGATCGATCTGGCCGAAACGACCGACGTCGATGCGTCCGCCGTGCAACGGCTCGACGCCATCGTCGACCGCGTCACCGTCACTCGCCGCAATGAAAAGGCGATCAAGGCGGCCATCGCCGCGGCGATACTGGTGGGCGACAACCTCGTGCAGATCCACCTGCCGAAAGCCAAATCGACACGCGACGAGAAGCGCCTCCTGGGCGGCGTGTGCAGCGCCACGGAGCATTTCGTATACGTGGGCATCCTGCCGGAGTTCTTTCAGTTCAACAACCCCGAAGCGGCCTGCCGTACGTGCGGCGGACTGGGTGTCGACAAACTCACCCATCCCGACCTGCTGATCCCCGATCCGCGTCGATCGATCCGCACCGGGTGTTTCGTACGTGAAGCGTACCGCTACAATCCCGACACATGGGACGGCCGCATCATGTACACGCTGTCACAGCGACTGGGCTTCTCGCTGGGTACGCCGTGGGCCGAGTTGAGCGATGAGGCACGCCATCGCGTGCTGTATGGCGTGGAAGGGCGCTTCAAGACGTTGGCGCCACCAGAGAGCACGAGTGGTCGCACGGATTGGGATCGACACGAAGTGGGCTTCGGCGGCATCGCACGACGCATCGAACGGCAATACCGTCGCTATCGACAGCGCGGTGAAGGCGACTCGCGCATGGAGGCTTGGCTCGACAAGGTGATGGTCGAGCACGAATGTCCCGACTGCAAAGGCTCCCGGCTCAAGGCCACCCGTTTGTTGTTCACGATCGACGGGCGCTCGATCCACGACGTGTCGCTGATGCACTTCGATGAACTGCACACCTTCCTGGGCGCTGTAGAGCCGACCGGACGCGGCGCCGGTGCGGGCCAACAGATCATCGACGAGGTGCGTGGCCGAGTGTCGCTGCTGTTGGGCATTGGTCTCGACTATCTCAGCTTTGCCCGTCGATCGGGCACGCTGTCGGGCGGCGAGTCGCAGCGTATCCGATTGTCCACGCAGATCGGCTCGGGGCTGATGGGCATGTTGTACGTGCTGGATGAACCCAGCATCGGGCTGCATCCCAAGGACAACGTGAAGATGATTGCCACGCTCGAGCGGCTGCGCGACATCGGCAACACGGTGCTGGTGGTGGAGCACGACGAAGACACGATCCGTGCGGCGGACCATGTCGTGGAGATGGGACCCGGGCCGGGCGTCCACGGCGGCACGGTGGTGGTGCAGGGCACGGTAAACGACGTGCTGGCCTGCGCCGACTCACCGACGGGTCAGTATCTGTCGGGGGCCCGCCGCATTGCCGTGCCGGCCAAACGACGCGGTGGCAATGGCCATACCCTCACTATTCGAGGCGCGCGCGAAAACAACCTGCAGAATGTTGCCGTCTCCATCCCGCTTGGCACACTCGTCGCCATCACGGGCGCGTCCGGATCGGGCAAGAGCACGCTGGTGAACGATGTGTTGTACAAGGCGTTGTGGAAACGTCTCGAAGACACACGCACACTGCCGGGTGACCACGACGGCGTGGACGGCATGGAGCATGTGCACAAGGTCATCAGCATCGATCAGTCGCCAATCGGTCGCAACTCGCGCTCCAACCCGGCCACGTACGTAGGCTTCTACGACACGATCCGTGACCTGTTCACCAATGCGCCGCTGTCGGTGGAACGCGGCTACAAGCCGGGGCGCTTCTCGTTCAACGTGAAAGGTGGACGCTGCGAAGAATGTCAGGGTGAAGGTGTCATCACGACGCAGATGTACTTCATGCCCGACGTGGAAGTCACCTGCGGTGCATGCAAAGGTGCACGCTTCAACGCCGAAACACTGGACGTGACCGTGCGGGGCAAGACGATCGACGACGTGCTGAACATGTCGATTGAGGAAGCGGTGACGTTCTTCCGCGACGAACCGGTGATTGCGCGCCGAGTGGAGGTGCTGCAGTCACTCGGGCTTGGCTACCTCACGATCGGGCAGTCCGCGACGACGTTGTCGGGTGGCGAAGCCCAGCGCGTGAAGATCGCGACCGAGCTGAGCAAGCTGCAGCGCACCAAGCACACGGTGTACATCCTCGACGAGCCCACGACGGGTCTGCACCTGGCCGACGTCGAGCGGCTGCGCGAGGCGCTGACGCGGCTGGTGAGCGCGGGGCACACGGCGATCCTGATCGAGCACCATCTGGACGTGATCAAGACCGCCGACCATGTCATCGACCTCGGCCCTGAGGGTGGCCATGCGGGCGGTCGCGTGATCGTGAGCGGAACGCCTGAAGTAGTGGCCGCGTGCGCCGGGTCGCATACGGGGCGGTTCTTGCGCGAGCGTCTCGGCTAGCGTCGCGTGTCGCCGTGCCGCGTCGTGCGGGGATGGGCCGGGATCACCATCAGCGCCGCGCCGTCACTGCTCCTCACCGGACGTTCGCGCGTGCCCGCCAGTTGGTGCCGGTGAGATCGCAGAAACGGCGCGGCACCGACGGTGATCCCGGCCCGTCAGCCGACGCGGTGTGGGCCTCGAAGCAACAACGCTCTCATTAAATCCGGCATGTCCCTCAAAGCGGGGCGCGCACGGCGCGTGTCGCGCGACGAGCATCGTTGTCCATTCGCGCGGCGCGTCCGCCGTTGTCTCCGTGGGAGTTCGAGTCAGTGCCGCCGTTGGTGCCGCGCCGTTTCTGCGATCTCACCGGCACCAACCGGCAGGCCCGCGCCAATGTCCGGTGAGGAGCAGTGACGGGCGCGGCACCAATGGCGGCATTGACTTGGCACGGGCTGTGCCTAAGGCAGCGGAGCGATCGCGCCCGGTGGAAGTTCGAGTCTCGCGGCCGTCGCCGCAAAGCGCGGGTCTTTGCGCACGCGATCATACCAGCGCACGCGCAACGGCAGCAGAAGCACAAACGCATCGGCTTCCTCGACGGCCGCGGTGAGGCCAGCGAAGATCACGTCCGGCGAGTCGATCGGCAGCCCGGCGATCATGCGCCCGAAGCGCGCGCCGGGCGCGGTGCCCAATGCTTCGAGTTCCTTGCGGATCGCCGCGGCGCGCGCGGTGTCACCGGCAATTGCGCGCATCCGCGCCTCGGATCCACGGAAGAAGGGGATCGGCGCGGCGGCCGCAGCCGCAGCGAACCCGCGCACGGCGGCGGCATTGTCATCGGCGTTCTCGGCGATGACACCCTGCGTGTACGACACAAACGGATTCTGGGGAGCCAGCAATGCGGCGCGCGCGATCGTGCGATCGGCCGAATCGCGCTGCCCGGTAAGGCTCAGCATGTAGGCATATTCGGCGACGATAGCGGCGTCCGTCGGTTCGAGCACCGCCGCACGACCCAACTCGGTGGTGGATTCCTCGAAGCGGCCGAGGGTAAAGTACAGCTCGCCGAGATTCTGGTGTGCCGCGGCGTCGTTGGGCGCGTGGCGAAGCGCGGTACGGAGGGCGCGCTCGCCCGGCTCCCATTGTCCGAGCCCCTTCTCCAGCAATCCGAGCGCGACGTGCGCTGCGGCGATGGTGGAGTCGATTGCGATGGCACGACCGGCTGCGGCGCGCACCGTGTCGGCCACCGATGTCCGCGCGACGGCGCTGTAGATCGGCAACAGCGCGGCGGCTTCGGCGATCCCAGCATGGGCGCGCGCAAACTGCGGATCGCGTGTCGCCGATTCGGCGAAGAGCGCCATCGCCTGGCGCAGGCTGGTCTCACCGCGCTCCCGAAGCGCATAGCGACCGCGAAGGAACAGATCGTACGCCTGCGCGTCCGCGACGTGCTCCGCTCGCTGACCCGGCTGCTCGGCCAAACCAAGGCGCGCACGAAGCGCTTCGGTCACCGCCGTCGAAATCTCCTGCTGGGTGCGGAAGACGTCACCCACCGGACGGTCGTAGCGCTCCGTCCACATGGCGCTACCGTCGCGGGTATCGATGAGTCGTGTGGTGACGCGTAGTTGTTCACCCGCACGTTGAACGCTGCCTTCGACCAATGCACGCACGCCGACCCGCGTTCCGTAGTCGGACGGCGAGAACTGTGAGTCGGCGTAGGCGCGGATCGTGGCGCGCGAAAGGACGCGCACCGTGGGCAGCTGCGCCAGTCCGGTCATCAGCTCGTCCGTCAGACCGGCGGAGAGATAGGCATCGTCGGCCGCGCCAATCATGTCGAACGGCAGCACGGCAATGGTCAGCGAATCGGTGGACGACGCACTGCGGTTCGTGCCAAACCACCAGCCCGCAGCACCCGCGGCAACGAGTGCGACTGCGGCGGCGATTTTCCAACGTGCCGCGCTGAAACGGGCGCCGCTGACCGACTGCGCGGGTGCGCTGACGGGTGCCGACGGGTTCGCGTGCTCGCCACCACCGCCACGACCGGCCGCCTCGATCGCGGCCGCAAATGCCTCGGCGTCCGGACGGTGCGCGACGTCCTTCGAGAGGCCGGACATGATAAGCCGCGCCAGAGGCGCCGCACTCGCGGGCAGTTTGGCTATCAGATCCGGCACGGGTTGCACGACGTGCGCCGACATCACCTGCGCCGGCGTTCCCACGAATGGCGGCTTTCCCGAGAGCAGTTCGTAGCCAACGGCCGCCAGTGAGTAGACGTCGGCGCGTCCGTCGATGGTCGGATCAGCGGTGACCTGCTCGGGTGGCATATACGTCACGGTGCCGATCGACATACCGGCCGAGGTGAGGCCGGACTGATTCCCTTCGCGAATCACCTTGGCGATGCCGAAGTCGGCGAGCATCGGCTCTCCTTCGGCCAGCAGGATGTTCTCCGGCTTCACATCACGATGGATGATTCCACGGCGATGGGCGAAGGCCAGCGCACGCGCGAGCGGCGCGAGCAGGCGAATCACGTCCTTCGGTGCGAGCGTGCCTTCCCGCTTGAGCGTGGCGCGCAGTGACTCACCCGCGATGTACGGCATGACGTAGTAGTGCAGGTCACCCGCCGAGCCGGCATGGTATACCGGCACAATCTGCGGATGCTGCAACGTGGCGGCCGTCGCAATCTCCTGCTGAAACCGCTCGAGGTTGACCCGGTGGCTCAGTTCGGGTGAGAGGACCTTGACGACCACGCCTCGTGCCAGCGCTCGTTCGGTGGCGAGAAACACCTTGGACATGCCGCCACCACCGAGCTCACGCTCGAAGTCGTAGCGATCACCGAGGTGCGCCTGCAGTTGGTCGAGCTCAGCGTCCATCTTGCATTGAACGAACGGGCGAGAGAACGGGCTCTCCAATGGCTCGACGCATGCGCAGCATCGCCACGCGGATGTCCGGGCCGAACGGCAGTTCACGACGCTCAAGTGCCTCAAACCCGAACGCCCGATACAACGGCTCACCCGGCAGCGTCGCCATCAGCTCCAGCGCCGTGAAGCCCTCAACGCGTGCGGCGTTCATACTGGCCTCCAGCAACATGCGGCCGAGTCCCTGCCGGGCAAAGTCTGGGTGCACGAAGAAGGCGCGGATACGCGCGGCATCGCGGGCCGGGTCCAGCAGTGCGTCCGCCTGCGCCTTGAACTGATCGCCACCGAACAACGTGCTGCGTCGGCTCCACCCACCGCACGCGGCCAGACGGCCGTCCGATTCGATCACGAAGTACGTGCCATCGGCGATGAGCTGGGAATCCACCCCGAAAACATGCCGGACCACGGCCTCGGTCTCCTGCGCCGAGTAGAAGCCGGCGCTGAGGGCGCGCGCGGACTGCTCGATGAGGACGGTCAGGGCCTCGATGTCGTCCGGGGTAGCGAGCCGCAGCAGGCGTGACATGTCGAAAGATACCTCTGTCGTGTCGTGCGGGGACGGGCCGGGAACACCATCGGTGCCGTGCCGTTTCTGCGATCTCACGGGCACCAACCCGCGGTCCTGCGCAGACGCTCGCTGAGGAGCAGTGACGGGCGCGGCACCGATGGTGTTCCCGGCCCGTCAGCCGACGTGGGGTGGCGATTGGGCGGGCGTAGCGCGGAGGTGTGGGACCGCATGCACTCAGCGCGCGCTACTAGAGTCCTGCTGAATCCGCGTACATCACGAACCGACGCCCGCGTCGACGATCGCACGTCGGCCAGTCTTCCCCGATGCCAGTGAGCCGGGGCCGTGGTCGGTGCCGCGCCGTTTCTGCGATCTCACGGGCACCAACCGGCAGTTGCGCGTGAATGTCTGTGAGGAGCAGTGACGGGCGCGGCACTGATCACGGTCCCGGCGAGCGGCCGCCGACCGACGCCGCGTCGCCGACGCCGTGTCGCTGACCACTCGCGCGCCCACGCAGACGTCACGCGATCAGGGGTTCCCGACCCGCGGCTTGTTGTGCGCCAGCGGCACCGGGAACCCGAATTGCCACTGCGAATCCTTGCGATCGTCCTTGGGCACCTGCGTCATGTTCTTGATGAACGGCAGCAGGTCCTTCTGTTGGGGGGTGATGATCGAGTCGGCGATGTCGGTCTGCTCCCAGAACAGCGGCCAGTAACGCTTGGTCGCGGCCGTGACGCTGTCCAGTTCGATCTTGCCCACGATGCGATCGGGACGGCCGGCCAGGAACTTGCCGAGCGGTACGTAGATGTCACGCACGCGGGCCGAGAAGACCGAGTCGGCCGCGATGAGTCGCTTGATCTGGTCGGCGGTCAGGAACAACGAGTCACTTTCGGCCAGCAAGAGACGATGCACGTTGGACGTGTTGCGCAGGTAGATCGCAGCGATCGAGTCGGCACCACGTGGTTCCCAACCGCCCTTGACCTTCATCGGCTCGACGGCGCGGCGCAGCTGCTGCACGTCGTACGGCACCGAGAAGTCGAGTGAGAAATCGACGGTGATGCGGAACGGTTGGCGGCTGAGGGTCCGGAATGCGCGTGTATCACCGAAGCGCGGGTTCACGTCGTAGCGGAAGCGCTGCGCACCGGCATCGAAGCCGCGCGCCACCAGCAGCACGGGGTCGGGTGCCGCGCGAGTGCCCCAGCCGCGCAGGTTTTCGCTGCCGTGCAGCAGCTGGTCGAGACCGCCGAGCGGGTTCTCGAAGATCACGTTCGACGTGACGCGACGGCCGCGGACCCGGATCGGCAGGCGCGGGGTCCACTGCAGGTTGAGTTGCTGTGTCCACGCGCCGCGACAGCTGTTGCGGCCGGCCACTGCGCCCAACTGTGATTCGAGGCACTCCCGCACATTCGACGGTGCCGCCGTGAGCAGGGCGCGCATCTGATCGGCCGTTCCCACGTCGCCGATAGTGGCCGGATTCGGCACCAGCGCACGATCGTTGGCGCGACCGTCGCCGTTGATGTCACCCTGCACGATGGGGGTGAAGGGCAATCCCGACTGCAGGCGAGAGAACAGCGTGACCGATCCGACCTTGGGGATACCGATGCCTCCCTGCAGCACAACAGCGTGACGCGCGTCATTGGTACCCGCCGCCCATTCGCGCGCCCGCGGATCACCGAAGCCCGCGCCGTCGAAGCCACGATACTGCTGCTTGAGGGACTGCAGTGTGTACGACGCCGAGGTGTAGAACTGCAGATTCCGGCGTCGGCCGAAACGGAACATGTCGGGGGCGAGCGTGGTGGTGAGTTGGCCACCGTAGCCGCGGAGGTCGCTTGTGCGCAGCGCCACGCGCCCGTAGTCGTTGGATCGGCGCGACTCGCGTGCTGACACGGCACCCGTGGACGCGTCGATCGCGGCGGGGCTCACGAAGACGGGCCGATCACCCTCGCTGGCCAGCGCAAAGCGTTGCGTGCCGGCGAAGTTTGCGTCGAGTGTGCTGGGCTGCGACAGGTCGTACGAGCCGAGGGCATCGACCTTGAGCGACCACGACCGGAGGTTGGTGCCCCAGTTGAGCGAGGCGCGCCAGCTGCGCGGGACATCGAAGGCGGGGTCGACCAGCGTGACCGATGGCGCGCGCTCTGCAAGCGCTGCTCCACCATCGGCACACGTGGTCGGGAACGACGGATTCGGCGAGGACAGTGATTGCCAGTCGGGCACGGGCACTGCAGCACCGACACAATTGAGCGTCAGCGTGCTGCCGGCGAGGCCGGCCCCGGCAATTGCATCGGCGAGTGTGGACGGGCGATAGAGATCGCGGAACTCGCCGATACCACCGCGGATGTATCCAAGCGCGGTACGATAGAACGCACCGAGTCCGTTCATGCTGGTGCCGTTGCCGTTGTCCTTGGCGCGGCTGTAGGTGTACGAGAATCCCAGACGTGGTGAAACATGGACTCGCGCGGGGGCGAAGCCACTGCGGACACCAAGGGCGCCTTCGAGCGCCGCGTTGGCCGGCGGCTGCTGCCCGAACCTGTTGCCCTCGATGCGCGCGCCGTACAGCATGCTGAACCAGCGCGACTTGTTCCACTGATGGCCGAACGCGACGGCACCGTTCCATGCCGACGCGGAGCGATCGGGTTGCGTCAGTGTGCGCGAGTATGACGACGGGCGGTTGGCCTCGAAGTCAGCCAGCGAGTTGAAGGTGTATTGCCCGAACGCGTTTGGTCGGCCTGTTTGTGAAAGGCCGTCACCGCGGAACCACAACTGACTCTTGAAGCGATGCTTGCTGCCGCGGGCGTTCCAGACCGTTTCGTTTGAGCCCTCGAGGGTCCAGCGCGTATCGTCCGTGGCCAGCCACGGGTTGCCGCCTAGTTGCAGTGCGGCGACATCGCTGGCCGCGGCATCGGATGCCGAGCGCACGAGCACGGTGGCGCCCGGAACGTCGAGATACGGCGACGTGGTCTGGTGCACCTGGCTGTAGCCCAGCCGGTTCTGTGTCAGCACCATGTAGCCGGGGCCGACGAACTGGCTGTGCATGAACTGTCCGCCGAACGTGCGCTCGGTTTGCTTACCACCGGAGGCTGGCGCTGCGAGCGGACCGAAGCCCAGTGCGCCTTCGCGCACGCCGGATGCGTACGTGGTCAACGTGAGCGTGCGCAGTGAATCCCGCACGTCATCCAGGCGACCAAGCCACGAGATGGTCTCGCGGCGACGGGCACTGGGTGCACCCGCTCCGCCGATCGGCAAACCCAGCGCACCGGCGACTTGTGTGAGTCGCGCGATGGAGTCGGGCGAGACACCCGAGCGATTCCACGCGCCGGCGTCACCGGTCAGCAGGGTGGTCGGATCGCTGACCGTGCGACCGACATCGAGGGCCATGTTGTACGTCAGGATGCGCCGAATGGCCTCTCCATCGGCGCCAAGGCTGGCGCGAAATCCGCCGTTCACGAGGCCCAGCGAGCGTCCGATCGCGTCGGTCATCTGCAGCTGTGGCGCGTCGAACGTCGCGTAGCCGGTGCGGCGCTGGAAGTCGCGCGATCCCGGGCTGAGTCGCGAATCGATGTTGGCGCCGGAGAATCCGCCGCGTGTGGGATCGAACGTGGCACCGGTGACCCGCGTCTCCATACGCGCCGCTCGCGGGAGTTGACCACCGGCCAGCGCCATGCCGTTGAGCGTCGTGAGGTTCGACGAACTGGCGGCGCCCATCATGGTAGGACCGCCAGGCGTCAGTGTCACTCCCGGCATCGTGGCGGCCAGCGCGTTCAGGTCGCCGGCCACGCCCGGTGTCACGCGACCATTCACACCATTCGACCACGCTTCGTTCGCGCCCGGCTCGACCGTGAAGGGTGAGACCGCGTTGCTGGCGCGGACCGGTTTGTCGGCAGTGACCTTGACGGCGGCCAGCAGCGCGAGATCGCGCGCGAGGGTGAAGTCGGCCACCAGTTCACGTTCGCTGGCCACGCGTTGTACACGGCGTCGTGCGGACCGGAAACCAGGCGACGCGACGTGCACGAGATAGTCGCCGGTCCCCGGCTCGAAGCGGCTGCTGTACAGGCCACCGGCATCGGTCGTGGCGGTCTGCACGAGTCGATCGGGACCCCGCGTGATGGTCACGATGGCACCCGCGAGGGCGCGACTCGAATCGTCGATCACACGGCCGCGGATGGTTTCGGCGGCTTGCGCCGAGAGGGCGGGCACCGCCGGAGCGCCGACGCCAAGCAGCGCCAGCACGAGACAGAAGACGTACACTCGGCAAGAAAGCATGTCCGGTAGGACGTCCTACGGGACAGAATGGTTGCACCGTGCGACACCTTCCGCGATACCTTCACTGGTCCGGCCACGCGCCGTGTACGAATTTACACGGCGTGGCCACTCCGTCTGGTGTACTCGTCTCGCTCTGTGCTCCGGTCATCCCCATGATTCAGGCGTTTCGGCCCGTGCTGGTTGCGACGCTGCTGTGCACGGCGGCGGCAGAGCTGACGGCGCAGACGGCGCCGCAAACCACCGTGCCACGTCGCGTGTTCCCGGGCGATTCGAGCCTGCGCGGCGGCGAGTTGCGCCCCGACACGCTCACCTACACGCTGACCGGCTATCGGGATGGCGATGAAATCCCCGTTGGGACGATCACGGACATCCTGACGCGTATCGACGGGCCAACGCCGTTATGGCGCCGTGTCATGGTTGTGCAGCGAGGGCTTTCGCGGCTGACGGATTCGTCGTTGACCGATGCGCGGACATTTGCCCCGCGCGAGCACCGGTCGTGGCAGCCACAGCGCCAGATGCAGCTGGAGTACACAGGCACACGCATTCGCGGACGGATCGGCCCGCCGGACGCACCCGGGATGGCGATCGATACCACGTTGGCGTCGCTGTCCTTCGACTCAGGGAACTGGGATCTCGTGGTGCGCGCGCTGCCCTTGGCGCCGGGCTACGCCGCAACGTTCCCAGTTTACAGTCTGGAGACCGGCGCCCACATGTACGGGGTGCGCGTGATCGGCGCGACGACGTTGCACGGCGAAAACGCACACATCGTGATCTTCCAGCTCGGCGGCCAGCGCGAGATCACGGTGTGGATCGGCGCAGTGACGCGTCGTCTGCTGCAGGTCGAAACGCCGCTGGGGGGGACGACGCTCTTGCGACAGACGTTGCGCGCTGCGGAGCGATCACCCGGTCTCTGACGTCAGCGACGACGGAGGTACCGGGTCACACGATTCCTTGCAGCACGAAGCGGCAGCGCCGATGGCCGAGCGCCATGCACTCCTCCTCGAGCACACCGGAGTACCGCGCGACGAGTGCACGAATCAATCGCTCGAAGGTCCCCGCATAGAAGTCACACATCGGCTGCGATTCGTGCATGTCGCGGCACATGGAGCACGATTCGAAGACCAGGTCGGGAACCGGTGTGGACTTGCTGATGACGAACCGACCGCTCCCGGCAAACGTCCAGGCATTGGACTGCATCGCGCGCAACAGCAGGTGCAGCCCGACGCGACGGGGTGCGAGCCGGACGATCCACTGGGCAACGCGCGGACTCCGATTGGCCAGCAGGTAGTCGCCAGTCCGGTGTCCCGCTTCACGCAGGATGTTGGTGGCCAGCGCCGGTCCCATCTGCTGCACGAGCGCACGCGACAGCGCCTGCGCGTGTCGCTCGTCGATCATCTCCGTGGGCAACGCATCCAGCGAATACCCCGTGGTCGACTCGATCAGCGTGGCCGTACGCTCCACGCCGAAACGCGCCTGGAGTTCCGCCGCCACCTGGATCACCGCGTTCGGACCAATACGCGCGATGGTATCGTGCGTATGGCCCGTGTGCGCGTGCCACTTCCCGGTGGATGCCACCACCTCGTCGAGCGTGTCAGACGGCACGAGAGAACCGTTGGGGTCCGTCGTTCGCACCACGATACGCGTCGATGGCGAAACACAGATTGCGCAGGAAGAACTGGCCGATCGTCGTGACCGCGATGCGATCGGTCTCGAAGACCAGCAGTCCGTCCTTGGCAAACTCCTCGAAGCAATCGACGAGCCGTTCCACGTCCCCGACGAACATGTCGAACGGCAACTCGGCGTTGCACATCAAATGCGCAATCGCGCGACCGCGGGCCTTGTCGTCATCCGTCATCACGTGCCGACGCGCGAGCGCCAGACGCCCTTCGTCGATTTCGCGCTGCCACCCGCCCAGTTCCGGCGTGTTCTGCATGAACCAGCCGTCGATCTCCGAGATCGAACTGACGCCCACACCCAGCAGCCGTTCGCCACTACGCGTGGTGTAGCCCATGAAGTTGCGGTGCAGCCGACCGGCGTCCGCGGCGAGGGCGAGTGGATCTTCGGGTTTCGCAAAGTGATCGAGGCCGATCCAGCGATAGCCTGCGTCCTGAAATCGATCCACGGCCTCACGGAACAGCGCAAAACGCTCGCGAGCACCGGGCAGCGCCGTCTCGTCCATGCGCCGCTGATGCGGGCGCATCCATGGCACATGCGCGTAGCCGAAGCACGCGATGCGATCGGGCGACAGGTCGATGGTCTCACGGACCGTAGCCAAGAATCCCGATGCCGTCTGGTGCGGGAGTCCGTAGATCAGGTCGACGTTGATCCCGCCAAAGCCTGCGTCGCGAGCCCCCTGTACAACGTCACGCACCATCGACGTCGGCTGCACCCGACCAATGGCCTGTTGCACGATGGGATCGAGATCCTGCACGCCGAAGCTGATGCGGCTGAAGCCGAGCTGCCGCAGTTGCGCGAGCTGTTCGGTCGTGACCAACCGCGGGTCCGCCTCGATCGAGCACTCGGTGCGCGCGTCGATGCGGAACGGTCCCTGCAGCATGCCGACCAACCGCTCGAGCTGTTCGTCGTTGAGGAAGTTCGGGGTGCCGCCGCCCCAATGCAGCTCAGCGACCCGGGGTCGGTCGCCAATGGCCTCGCCCACGATGGCCAGCTCGCGCTCGAGGCGTTCGAGGTAGCGATCGACGATCTCGGCCCGTGTCGTGACGGTGGCGTTGCAGCCACAATACAGA
>CAZMGX010000075.1:0-16733 GCA_964565915.1 uncultured Gemmatimonas sp. | reverse complement strand
TGGTGGCGTACACCGAAGCCGATGGGTCACACACCGTGACGTGGTCGGCCGATCACCAGTACTACCTGGATTCGTATTCGCGGGTCGACCTGCCAACGGTGCTTGAGTTGAAGCGGGCCAGTGATCGCCGCACGCTGTCGTTGGAGAAGGGTGACATGACCGCGGCTGCCAAGCTCGGATTCCGTCCACCCGAGGTGTTTGTCTCCAAGGCGAGGGACGGCCAGACCGACATCTGGGGGATCATCGTCCGGCCCCTCACGGTCGATCCGAAAAGGAAGTATCCGGTCATCGAGCAGATCTATGCCGGTCCACACGGGTCGTTCGTGCCGAAGACGTGGGGCGGTGGCCAGAGCCTGCAGTCACTCGCCGAGATCGGATTTGTCGTGGTGCAGATCGACGGCATGGGGACGGCCAATCGCTCGAAGGCCTTTCATGATGTCGCGTGGAAGAACATTGCGGATGCCGGTTTCCCTGATCGTATCCTCTGGCATCAGGCGGTGAACAAGAAATACGCCTGGTATGACATCACGCGCGTGGGCATCTATGGAACGTCCGCTGGTGGGCAGAACGCCGCTGGTGCCGTGTTTTTCCATCCTGAGTTCTACGATGTAGCGGTGGCCAACTCCGGCTGCCACGACAACCGCATGGACAAGATCTGGTGGAACGAGGCGTGGATGGGAGAGATGGGTCCGCACTACGAGGCCAACTCGAACGTGACGGCGGCGAAGAACCTGAAGGGCCGTCTCTATCTCACCGTCGGCGAGATGGACACCAACGTCGATCCGTCATCGACGCTGCAGGTCGCGAACGCGCTCATAGCCGCAGGCAAGGACTTCGACCTGCTGGTCGTACCCAACGGCGGCCACGGTGCGACGGGTCCTGACGGCACTCGACGGCGCAATGACTTCTTCGTGCGCTGGTTGATGGGGGTGAATCCGCCCGACTGGAACTCGGGGATTTCGCTGCGGCCGTCCGGACCGGTGAATGGCACAACGGGGACCGGTGGCAGCGGGTTCGAGTTTCCCAGCGACGAGCCACCACCACGCGGATTCTTCGATGAGGATCCGAGCTTTGTCTACCCGATGGCGTGGTGGTTCTGACCCTGCCAGGATCACGCGATACGATCGACACGTTGGTGCACGAGATCGGCGAGCGCCTCGATGAACATCCGACGCTCGCCGATTTGTCGCGACGGTCGGGCTACTCGCCGTTTCATCTCCATCGCCATTTCACCGAAATCGTTGGGGAGACACCGAAACAGCATATCCTGCGCATACGGATGGAGCGGGCGGCCTATCTCGCCGCCATCACCGATGAGAGCATTCTGCGCATCGCGCTCGACGTCGGATTCCAGTCGCACGCCACCTTTACGCGCGCATTTCGTCGGCACTTTCACTGCTCGCCCGTCGAATATCGGGCGGCGGCACGACGTGCGCAGCACGAGCGGTTGCACCGCAACGCGACATTCACCGGCGATGGCTGTCGACTGACTGCCGTGCAACCCGTGGTGCTTCCTCCGACGCGACTGCTCGCCGCGCGCCACACCGGGGCGTATGCCGACGTACGCATGGCACCATTCCACGCCGACGACAAGATCTGGAACCCGCTGGTCGACTGGGCGCAGTCCGAACTCGTTCCCTATGAGCGCACGGCCTGGGTGATGTGCCTCGACGACCCCACGGTCACCGAAGGCCCACAACAGCGCCTGGATGCGTGCATCCCCCTTCTGGCCGCATCAACACCGCCGGGGCGCTTCGCCATCAGGGAGTTTGCTGGCGGATGGTACGCTGGTGTGGAGCATGTCGGGCCGTACGACACGATCATCCAGGCGTATCGCCATGCGGCCGATTGGATTCGACGATCAGACACGCACACCTTTGATCTCGGGCCCCCAGTCCAGATCTTCCGGCACGTGGACCGGCATCCGGATCAGCATCGAACGGAGGTCTTCATGCCGCTGCGTCGCCGCTGAGGAGGCGCAAGAAAGGTCAAGCAGGGTCGGTGAGTTTGTGCGTAGTGTTGCCGATGCCCAAAAACGACCTGCTTCGCGCCGCACTCATGGGCGTCGGTGTCCTTGTCGGAACGCTTCTCGCGTCCATCCCGATGGTCGCCGTCTACGCCCACCTCATCAACCCCGGGCAACCGCAGGCGGTGTACGACGCGGCCGCCCAGTGGATCGCCCCGTGGTCGTCGCATATCGTCGGTCCATTGCTGTTCCTGTGGTGGAACTACCGCGGCGCGCGGCGAAGACCCGACAGACCCGCCATTGCCTTTGCGTGGTGTTCCGTTGCAGCATACGTGATCGCCGACCTGGCCAGCGCGGTCTTGTTCGGGCTGAGCCTCTCCTCTGTCCTCACCACCAGCTTCTTCGTCTCGCTGTCCGTAAAGACGTCCGGCGCGCTACTCGGCGCTCGCCTCGGTAAGGCGAGGTCCCACTTGCCGCGGTGATCGCGCAATGGACCTCGCGCCTTCCCCGAGGTGTGCAACGACGGTCTCGACGGCATCAACGACGAATCGGACACCCGAAATGTTTGGTAGCCTCCTGCAGGGCGTTGTGTCAGCAGCTTCAGTGGTGGATGGAGAATCGCGATGATCCGAATACGTTATGGACGGCGCCACCCGCCGATCGACTGACGCACCTGACTTCGCTCGATCATGGCCAGACCATGATCGAACGGCTCCGCGGCTTCTGAGGTTACAGGCGGCTGGTCGAGGTGGACTCGCGGGCACCACGCAAGAACGCCGTGAGTGCGGTGCCGCCCGTCCCCTGCGCGTCGGATACCGAGCCCGCGGGACGCAGGATGTAGTCGTGCGCGAGCTGCATGTGGGCACGTCGGAATTGCTCGAGCGTCGTCAGGGCCGTGTTGTAGGCGTCGCGGAGGGCCGGAGTGCCGCGAGCCGCGCGCTCACGAATCAGGCTTGTTCGTTCGATGTCTTCGACGAACTGCCGCTGGGGTCGTGGCATGTAGTCGCGCACGCGTCGCAGATATGCGCCAGCTGGGGCGTCCGGATGCGCGATGCCGAACAGCGCGTCAAACAGCTGGATGAGCGAACTCTGCGCCGCACTCCCGCCGAGGAATCGGCGAGGTTCGTCCCAGACCCCTTCGTAGACCACGCCCGGTGCGGGCCATCCGCTCACGAACGGACGCACGCGGTGGTAGTAGGTGTGGGGATCACACCAGAGACGCACGCGGTCCAGTGCGTTGCACACGGCGGTCATCCCATCCACGAACCGGTGAATCAGGTCGCGCAGCGCGGCATCCTCGTCGTCGCGTGACGCGGCATCGGCCGCGGCCACCACGGGAAGCAGCGGCGCGCCGGCGAGCTCGACCCCCATGGACGCGATGAAGAACCAGTCTTCGTCCACTCCGCCGAGGAACTGCACCTGCGTGCGGGCGTTGTCGACGGAGAGGGGCTCGTGTTCGTTGATGAGCTGCCAATTGCGCAACGTCATCGAGGCGTAGTGCGCGATCGGTTGCCGTTGGAGCTGCCGAGCAACCGCACACAGTGGACGCGCGATGATGGCCGGCAGCACCAAATTCGGTTCGGCGCCGCCCCACACCGACACGTTCGCAAAATGACACAGTAACAACAGCGCTCGTTCCAGCTCGGCGTCGGTGCCGAGGGCCTCCACCGGAAACGGCGGCAGTTCGGCCAGCACCCTCGGGAATCGCCGTGAGCGGATCAGCACCGGCACGATTGGAACGAGCGCTTCCCAGTCATCGAAGGTACTGGGAAGACGCGTAAGGGGCGGCGTCCCGGGCACGAACCCGGTCACGGGATCCACCCAGTACTGCGCCAGATCGCCAACGGGATGATTTCGTTCGGACATCGACATGGGGCAAGGTGGTACGACGCGCACCGTTCCCGGTGTGCGGGCACCTTAGCGAACATTCAAGCCATGAGTCATTGGGGTTCTGTTCGGCCCCGACCGGACTCCGAACCGTGGCAGACCGGCGACGTACGTTCCCTCACGCAAGGTCCGGAGATTCCCGACGGCTGGCGCGCTCGGCCCCCGCCAGCGTTGCCGAGCAGATCGTCTGCCGCCGAGTCCCCAGCCGGAGGAGTTCACTTGAAGTTCGGTCTCTTCTTTTTCGCGAATCATGATGGCGATGATCGTGTCCGCGACAAGTACCGATTGATCATGGAGGGTGCCAAGTGGGCTGATGCGCACGGGTTCGAACGGGTGTGGACCCCGGAGCGCCACTTTCACCAGTTCGGCGGCCTTTCTCCGAATCCATCGGTGATCGCTGCGGCCATCGCCGCCAGCACGTCGCGCATCCAGATTTGCGCCGGCAGTGTTGTCCTCCCGCTGCACGACCCGGTGCGAGTGGCCGAAGAGTGGGCGGTGGTCGACAACCTATCCCATGGTCGCGTGGGCCTCGGCGTCGCATGCGGCTGGGTACCGAACGACTTCGTGATCGCCGGGAAGCAGGCGGATTTCAACGAACGACACCGTCTCTTTGCCGAAGGCACGGCGACGCTCCGCGATCTGTGGCGCCATGGCGTGTTCGAACGCGAAAACCCACTCGGTGAACGGGTGTCGCTGCGTACGCTCCCGAGACCGCTGCAACCCGACCTGCCGCTGTGGATCACCGCCGCCGGCAATCCCGAAACATTTCGCCAGGCCGGCGAGCTCGGGGCAAATGTCCTCACCCACCTGCTTGGTCAGACCACGGGCCAACTCAAGGACAAGGTCGCGATGTACCGTGCGGCGTGGGATGCCGATGGACACGCGGGTCGCGGCGTCGTCAGCCTGATGCTGCACACCTTCGTGGGCGACACCGACGAACAGGTCCGTGCGCTCACGCGCGAGCCGATGAAGCGATACCTCGGAAGCTCGCTGTCGCTCGCCGCAGCGCACGTGGCCAGCGTCCCGTTCCTCCGGCACGCCGAACGCATCGACACGTCCGCGTTGACGCCCGAGCTGGTCGATGCCACACTCGACGCCTCATTCGAACGGTACTACGAGATGGCGAGCCTCCTGGGCTCGATCGAGCGGTGCATCGACATCGTCGGGACGTTCGAAGCGATCGACGCGGACGAGTTGGCCTGCCTGATCGACTTCGGCGTGCCGGAATCGCGCGTCCTCGCAATGCTGGAGAATCTGAATGTGGTGCGGGTGCTGACCAAGGAGGTTGCCACGTCGTGAGCCATGGGCGGGGCTCGCTGTTCTTCTTGTCGCCTTGATCCAGGAGGGGGGGCGCACATGATCGGCCCAAAGCACCATGGTGTTTGCAGACGGCGGATTCGCGCGATAATGTTTGATCCGAAGGCCAGCTCCTGTCGTCCGTGGGTTTCGCATTTCCTCCTCACGTATTGCCACAATGCGCGCATCGACCACTTTCCCGAGCCGGCGGACCTGTGTTGCGGTCCTGTTGCCGCTGCTGTTGGGCAGCGCGTGTATCCCACTCACGCAGGGACGCAGGTATGCGTCGAAGCGCGTGAACGGAAAGCAGGGCGCGGATGTCCTCGTGTCGCTGGATGGTCTCACCTGCGCGGTGTCAAGTGAGACGTTTCAGCGTGTAAAGGTTGGGGAGTCCCACCGCTGCGTCTGGACGCCGGTCCGGCTGACGACGCCGCCCCCGCGTCTCCCGCAGCGATGATCGCCAGACGCGTTGCGTTGGGCCTAATGGCGATCGCTGCCGTCGGGTGCTCAGACCCTGTGGTGGCGCGAAACTGCCCCAGTGACCTGCGAATGGGGACCACGCCCGTCACGCGCACACTCCGGGTTGGCGAGGCCTTCACGGCGACGGCGTCCGCGCTTGGCTGCGGCGGCACAGAGCAGCTTCAGGAGAGCTGGACCTGGCGTGCGGACGACGCTGCCGTGGTGACCGTTGACTCGCTGTCCGGCCGAATCACCGGTCGCGCTTCAGGCTCCGCGCGTGTGACGCCAACCGGTCGCCGCTACGGTCCCGGCGTACCAGTCACCGTTACGGTGCAATGATCGACTTGACGTACGATCTCCAGGTGTTGCCGGTAAAGGACGAACAGAAAGACCTCACGAAAATTCAGGGAGGCTGTTGTCATGACGCCGTGGTTGCGCAGCGACGTCCGACGATTCTGGTAGACGGCTTTGAGTTTCCACCGCAGGTGTCGCTGGACGCGTTCGTGCCGCCCATGAGCGTGGTGGGAGTGGAGGTGTACTCCGCTGCATTCACACCGGCTGAGTTCAGCCGCCCTTTTGCTCCCTGTGGCACGATCGTGCTCTGGACGGGTGCGCGGGCGGGGCCGCCGCCGCGGCCCCGTTGAGGGGTGGACACCGGCAGGTCGCGTCACCGGCCGCCAACACTACCCGCGCGAAACGCGGGCTGCCGGCTTCCGATCGAGCAACGCATGAGCCCGCGCAATGACCTCGTCCGGATACTGCTTCAACCTGAGCAACGCAATTGCGTTGCGCGTAGACGATGGTCCCGGACGCAGCTCATAGTCGAAGGAGAGGCTGTTGTCCGTGATGGTTTCGCGGAAGTGATACATCTCGTACGAACCAGCCAACAAGTCCACGAGCTCGAGATCGTGCGTCGCGACCACCACGATGTCTTCACCCTGCGCCAGCTGTACGAGGACGGCGTACGCGGCGGCGACGCGCTCCTCGGTGTTGGTACCGCGAAACATTTCGTCGAGCAGGAACAGGTGTTGTCGATCCGGGCGCTTGGCTCTGAGCAATGCGTGTACCGACTCCACTTCGGCCATGTAGTGGCTCTTTCCTTCGAGCAGGCTGTCACTGCGCCCGATCGAGGAACGTACGTGAAGCCGCGGCGACCGCCACGTGCGTGCACAGGCGGTGTGGAGTGTCTGCGCCAGAATGGCGTTCACCCCCAGTGTGCGCATGAAGGTCGTCTTGCCGGACATATTCGAGCCCGTCACCAGGATGCTTGCCTCTCGAATGCCGAGGGTGTTCCCGACCGGCGTGGCCAGCAGCGGGTGAAAGACCTCGGTGGCCAGCAGCGTCTTCTGAGGGCCTGAGAACTCGGGAACGGTCCAGCAGGGGAGTGCGACGCGCCAGGCAGCGACGGACTGACAGCTATCGATGCGCCCGATGGCCTCGAACACCCGACGCATGAGGGGGCGCGCATCAGCGACCCGCTGCACGCTGAAGACGGACGCGTTGACGTCGAGCAGAAACAGCAGGTTCACATACTCGTAGAGGGAAGACAGCACGTCGTTCGTCGCGCCGGGCTCGAAGAGCAGCCACGTCGTCGCGCGACGGAGTGTCCGAAGCTGCGGCGCATCCACTTGAAGGGTGGTGATTTCGGCCTCGAGTCCCGTCGGATTCAGCCGGGCCAGTTGATCCGCTACCTCCGCGAAGGCAGGAATTGACTGCAACGCCACGAGGACACGTCGCACCCGCGGTCGGTAGACGAGTTGAACGATGATGTTGATGAGGCAGATGCCGAGCCAGACAATCAACGCCTTGGGCCACACGACGAGGAGCAGGAGGCACGCGAACGATGCGGCCGTCAGCACCGGGAAAACCCACCAGCCTTTCGGTCGATCGGGAAGGTCGCCGTGCAGCAGTTCGGTGAGGTAAGCGGCTTGGGGGGCCGCGAGCGGACGCAGAATTCGACGAACCTTCGCGGCCTCGGCGGGGTCGTCACTGAAGCGGCGAATCGCGGACTCGAGACGCGCCACCGGCGAAGGTTCGGACGCCGGCTGGCGCAGGACGTGGTAGAGGAATTGACGCCCCACGTGACTGACCGTTCGGTCCACGGCAACGAACACGGCGTCGAGATTCAGGTCCGCCCATGTCGCCTCGTCCACCGCGTCCTGGTTTTCGCGTGCGTCCAACCCTCGATGATAGGCGGCCGCGCGAGGCAGATCGACGTCCGGCCTCTCCTGGTCACGCTCTCGCTCCACCGCTCGCGCGAGACGAATCCGCGCGAGCAGGCGAGGGGCGAGCGCGACCAGGATCGCGACGATCGCAGCGCCGACAATGAGGGCTTTCGACGATGGCAACGGCGTCCTGTCCGGGTGTCTGTGGCGCTCGACGGTCACACCAGTGCGCCCCACATCGCACAGAACGACGGGATGTCGCAGTGTCTGCCGACTTACGGTAGCGTCGCGCCGGGACTACTTCAAGCTGGTGAATGTCCCGGCGGTAAACGTCAAGGGCGTGTCTGGCATCGAAGGGACATGCGATCCTCATTTCGTGCTGCCCTCATGCTCGCCTGCGCGATGCTCGCCAGCGCGATCCTCGCCATCGCCCCTCGATCGGCCTTGGCGCAGGAGTCTGCTCCCGGGCGCATCGCGCTCACCGACGTCACGGTCATCGACGGTTCCGGCACTGCGCCCCGTCGGGGCATGACGATCCTCGTCGAAGGCGGGCGTATCACCGCCGTGTTCGTCAACGGCACGCGTCCCATCCCGGCTGATGCTGCGCGCCCGCAGGTGGCCGGCAGTTTCGTCATCCCGGGACTCATCGACAGTCATGTACATCTGGCGACGTTCGATCGCCCGGATAACATCCTGCAGGCCATCCTGCGTTACGCGTTGCTGGGTGGCGTGACGACGGTGCGCGACATGGGTGGGAACGCCGAACGGGTGCTCCAACTCGCCCGACGTGCCGACTCGCCGAACGCGATCTCGCCGCGCATCTATGCGTCTGCTGTCTTCGCGGGACCGCGGTGGTTCGCCACGTACGATTCCACACGCGTCGCGTACTGGAGTGGCGCCGCACCCAAAGGGCAGGCCGCTGGCGTGCGACAGATTGATGAACGCACCGATATCGCGGCCGCAGTACGTGCAGCCAAGGCTCTCGGCGTGCGCGGCATCAAGCTTTACTCCGGACTCGGTCCCTCGCAGATCGAGCGCATTGGCCGTGAGGCAAAGGCCCAAGGGCTTCAGGTGTGGTCGCACGCCGTATCCGAACCGTCGCTTCCACTGGAGGTACTCGCGTCCCGCCCGACGAGCGTCAGCCACGCGGACATGCTCATCTGGACGGCGGCGGAGCGTGGCGCCGAGGGCGTGGGGACGCGGGCAGAACGTACCCGCCTCATTGGCGCGGTTCGCGCCGATGGGAGCGCGATGCAGGCGCTGTATCGTCGCATGGCCCGTGACCAGATCCTGCTCGAGCCCACCCTGATCGTGATGCAGCTTGGCGACGTGGTGGATGGACGATTCGGCCCCTTGGGCGAGGTGCAAGCGTGGTCGGTGGCCGCCACGCGCGCCGCACATCGCGCAGGCGTTGGCATCGTGGCGGGGACGGATGCGATCGGTCTGCAGACGCCGAACATTCACACCGAGATGCAAGTCCTGGTGTCGCAAGTTGGTCTGACGCCGTTGCAGGCGATTCAATCGGCGACACAGCACGGCGCGCGAGCACTCGACCTCGCGGACTCGACGGGCACCATCACCGTGGGCAAGTGGGCAGACCTGGTGGTGCTGCGTGCGGATCCCTCGGTTGACATTCGCAACACGCAGACCGTGCGAGCGGTGATGCGTCGCGGCGTCCTCCACGAGCGCAGCATTCCCTGGCAGCTGAGTCCGGGTGCGCAGCCTCCGTCGACGCCCTGATCTGCTGGGCTCACGACGAAGTGGTACTGCGCGGCAGGCCGATGCCTCGTAGCAAAACCGGGAACTGCGCGTGCGCGCGCAATGACGCAAAGACCGGTGTGACGGCAATGGTGTTCATCATCGCCGCGCGACCCTCGATGCCACGTTCGAGCCAGCGAATGGCGTCGTCGTCGCGCCCAAGTCCAGCACAGGCCATGGCGATGGCGAACGGCGAGACGTATTCGAAGTCGGCTCGCTCCAGCAGATGCTGCAGAATCAGCGCGGCCCGGTCGATATCTCCGCTGCGAGCGAGCGCGTACGCCAGATGTCCGCGCTCCGCATGGCCGCCGATGTCGGCAGCGGACTGGAACATCAGCAGCGCTTCCTCGGTCGAGCCGGCCAACAGCAGCGCGTCGCCAAGTTGTCGCAGGGCGTACAGTGAACCGGGCGTCAGTTCGACAGCGGCGCGCAAGGGCGGCAACGCCGCGGCCAGCTGGCCGGCGTGCATGTAGGCCCGCCCCAGGGTCATCTGCAAGGGTGCCGACAACGGATCGGATACCAAGGCGTGTCGGGCCACGGCAGTCGCTTCGTCGGTTCGGCCGGCGTGCTGCAGGTGAATCGCCAGATACAGCCACGCGGCCGAGTGCGCGGGGTCGAGTTCGATCGCCCGTCGACACTCCGCCTCGGCCGCCTCCCACTGCCATTCGTACGCCGACAGCATGTTGGCTGCTGTGGCGCGTACCGGGGCACTGTCCGGCCCAAGGCGCAGCGCCTCCGCGATCGCCGTCCGCACCCGCGGCAATACGTCCATCGGCGGCCGGCCGCCAAAGGTGACCGACAGTAGCAGGGCATCGGCGATACCCGCGTGCGCCTCGGCATACTCGGGGTCGACCGCCGCTGCGTCCTCGAAGTGCTGCAGTGCGCGCTGGGCATCGCCAGGGCCCCTTCGCTCCCACAGGAAACGGCCGCGGAGAAACGCCTCATGCGCCCGCGGGTCACGCGGCGTCGAGGGGCGCGTGGAGGCCACACTCGCCGTGAGCCGCGGCGACAGCGCCTCGATGATCGTGCGCGTCAGCACTCCCTGTGACATGAACCGCTCGGCGAGCGGGTGCTGGTATTCCGAGGACCACGTGATGCTCTCATCACGAGTACGGACGAAGTTCACGGTCACCCGCAGCGTGTCGCTGCCACGACGAACGGTGCCCTCGATCAGATAGTCGATGCCCAGCATCATGCCCAATTCCATCGCCGACCGTGATTGATTCCCCACGGCAAATGCGGTGGTCCGGGCGGTGACGCGCACACCGCGCAAGTGGCTGAAGGCGGTGATGAGCTCATTGGTCATGCCCACGCACCACGGCTCGTCGTCGGCCCGCCCAGTCGCATTCAGGAACGGAAGGACCAGCAGGGCGAGAGGCGCCGAGGGCGTGTCCGTGGTCGTGCCACTGCGCTGCGGTACGACACCCACATATGGTGCCGTTGGATCGTTCTGCACGGCGGTGAGCGCTGCAATCACCTCGTGCATGTGCTGGGGCCGTTGCGCCGGGTCTTTCTGCAGGAGATGCCGCAGCAGGGACTGCAGCGCGGGGGGAACAAACGTGTCGTTACGGACGGGCCGAACCGGGTCGAGGGTGGCGATGGCGTGCAGCAACGCCGCATGGGTGGCGCCGACAAACGGCCGCGACCCGGTCACCAGTTCATGCAGCGTCACGCCAAACGCCCAGATGTCGGTGCGCGCATCTGCGGCATGGCCGTGCAACTGTTCCGGGGCCACGTACGCGATGGTGCCGACCACGGTCGATGCGTGGGTTTCAGGCTCGTGCAATCGTGAAATGCTGAAGTCGGCGAGCTGCGCGCCGCCGTGTTCGTCGAGCAGCACGTTGCCCGGCTTGACGTCGCGATGGATCACACCTTCGGCATGCGCCGCGAGCAATGCCTCGGCCACCTGGCGGGCCAGCCGCAGGGCATCGTCGAGTGCGAGTGGACCGCGGGCGAGGCGCGCGGCCAGTGTGCCACCGGGATAGTGCGGCATGGCGAAGAACGGCACACCGTCAGCGGTAATGCCACGATCGATGATGCGCGCGATGTGCGGATGCGACAGCCGCGCAAGCAGCTGCCGCTCCATCAGGAAGCGCCGCAGTGGTTCACCGGCAATGAACGCGCCGTCGCGCAGCACCTTGACGGCCACCAGCGCGTCGCTGTCGTCGCGTGCCGCGAGGTACACCACGCCCAATCCGCCGGCGCCGAGGCGCTCGCGAACCTGGTAGGGCCCGATCCGATCGACTGCTGCAGGTTGCGGTGGTCGCAGGCCATCCGAGGAGACGTCGGTTTCCGTCGCGTGCCGTAGGTCCTTCGCCAGCGTGGCAGCGCCTTCGTCGAGCACGCCATGTTCGAGCGCATTGGCGCGCAGCAGGCGATCCACCACGCGTCGCAGCGCCTCATGTCCTTCGCAGGCCCGTGCCGTGAAGCTGATCCGGTCAGCGGGCGCGAGGTCAAGCGCCGCATCGAGAATGGCATCAGCCTGCCGAAACAGGTTGGGCGAAAGATGACGCATACGAATCAGGCGTCGGCGGCGTTCTGCAGGTCGGCATACAGCCATGCGCGCGCTCTCGCCCACTCCCGCTTGACGGTGCGCGGGCTGATGCCGAGGACCGCCGCTACTTCGTCTTCCGTCAGGCCGCCAAAGAAGCGCAGTTCCACAACGCGAGCCTGTTGGGCATCGAATGTGCGAAGACGATCCAACGACGCGTCCAGTTCCACGAGCACCTCGGCACGTTCCGGCAGCGCCGCCGCTTCAGCCAGGGCGAACGGGACACGTTGGAGATCGCCACCGCGCTTGGCTCGCGCGTGGTGCCGGGCGTGGTCGACGAGAATGCGGCGCATGGCGGTGGCGGCCATGGCCAGAAAGTGCATCCGATCTTCGTACCGCGCCCGGGTTTGGTCCACCAGCGTCAGGAATACCTCGTGCACGAGGGCGCTCGTGGCCAGCGTGTGATCCCCCGCCTCGCCACGAAGCTGGTGACGGGCGAGTGCGCACAGCTCTTGGTACACCCGTTCGAAGGCCGCGCCAAAGGCATCCGCATCGCCGTTCCCCAGGCGCTGGAGGAGGCCCGTCACGTCGTCGTCGGCGTCGGGCGTCGGGGATTTCGGCGAAGGTGGCACGATGCGGCGTCGTTTGTCGCGTACTTGGGAAAGGACACTGCGGGTCACTGCGGGTCACTTCGCAAAATGTGCAGCGGGGCCCGCGGGTGCTCAACCTGAACCTCCTGCGATGCGATCGATCGAGTGGTTCTTCCCGACGGCCGTCATCTCGTTGCGAACGGTGGCGGCAAGAGCTGCCCGCGTGGCGCTGCTCAGTGGCGTCTCACTGGCCGCACTGGCGTGTGCATCAGAACGGGTCACTCGCGTTGAGGGACCGTCGAATCCCATCGACACCGTGACGTCACCCACGCCGCCCAACACGCCTCCCAATACGGCATCGAGCGGATTCCGGTTGGTTGTGATGCGAGGGGATAGCCAGTGGGCGAAGGAGGGTACGTCGGTGCGTGACAGCATCGAACTCCTGCTGACGGACGCGCAGCGTCGCCCGCTCGGCGGTCGTCCCGTGCGTTTCCGGGTGGATGCCGGCGGTGGGCAGCTGTCGGATACGGTGGCCGTCACCAATGCGGAAGGACTGGTGGTCGCGCCGATGTGGCGCCTGGGTGAGGCCAGTCGTGCACACTTTCTGCGTGCGAGCATCGATACTGCCAAGGTCGTGCTTCGAGGCTTCGCCTTCCGCGTGCCGATCGCAATGGCTGGAGAACAACGCCTGCTCTTCGTCAGCAACCAGTCAATCTTCGAAGCCACTCCACAGGATCTGCAGCCTCGGCTGCTGCGGCAGGTCCCATCGGGTTTCGACCCGCAAGTCGTGAGCGGCGACACACTTCTCGCGTCGCGATACGTGCAGGGCGGGTCGGTGTGCGTCGAATCGCTCCACTCGGATTGGCGTCATTGCGTGCTTCTGCAAGGCTATGCCCACTCCTTTGGCTTTGCGTGGTCACCGGACGCCGCGCAGCTGATGTTCAATACAACGTATCGGACGGTGTGCAGCGGAGGCTCCGGGGTGTGTGACTTACCAGTCACCCTCGCGCTCGACCTTCGCGGGATGACAGTGAGCCCCCTGAGCACGTTCGGTTCGCGCGTGCAGACCCCCCGTCTGTCTCCGGACAGCTCACTGTTGGCCTTCACCCGAGACGGCGGCCTGTGGTTGATGCGTCCCGATGGTTCGGGCGAGCGGCGGCTATCCCTGCCCGCAGACGTGAACATTCAGGATATTCGCTGGTCTCCACGTGGCGACCAACTGGCGGTGTCGGTCGCGTTTGAGAATCGCTGTCCGTGGCTGTGCGATACCGGCATCCTCGCGGTGAGCGCAACGGGGACTGGCTACTCCGTGCTGGTCGAGGCGAACACCGAAAAGGAGGAGTACGTGAGTCGCCCCATCTGGTCGCCGGATGGATCGCGCATCGCGTATACGTTCGAACGCCTTGCGGGCTCGGGTTCGTACAACCCCGACGTCTTCGTGATATCGCCCTCGGGTGGTGCCTCGGAGCGCATTCTCTCCTCGGCCATGTTGCTCTCATGGCGATAGCCGGACGGTGCGTGGGTGGCGTGCCCTCGGCGCGCTACTCGCTCCGTCGTTCGGGCACGACGACGTCGTAGGCGACGGTTTCGATCACCCCGCTCGCCCGTCGCACTTGTACCAGCACGCGGTAGGCGCCGGCGGCTGGGAAGGCCAATGGGAATCGGACTTCGCCGTTTGATCCGTGTTGCTCGTGCATCGACATCGCCGGTGTATCGCCCGTTGGTTGGTGCTCACCATGTGCGACCGTGTCGCCGGCTTCGCGGCGCAGCAGGCGATCCTGCGCGGCCATCGACGCCGTACCCATAGGGTGCACGTGCATGAAGATCGCACCGTCATTGCGCACGACGATCGCATGACCCGCCATCCCCAGCCACGGCAGCAACGCGGCGGGCGTACCGTCGGGATTCGTGACGCGCGCCACGATGGTGACGTCTGATGCGACGTCTGGTGTGCCCACCACCGAAATCGCCATCGCGCCACCATCGCTGAGTCGCGCCGGTTCGTTGGTGGCGAGCGCGGGAGCGGTCGCCCACGCGTCATCGCCGTCGGCGTTCGGTGTCGCGGATCCCTCTGGGACCTCGATGGTATCGGCCATCGACACCGTGAGTCCACTTTCGCGCACGGCCTCGCCGAACAACCAGTACGTTCCTGCGGGGAGCCCCGGCACGTTCGTCGTGAACGTTCGCAGGTCGCTGCGCAGGGGATGCAGGTGCGCCACCGCACCTCGCGCGCCCGCCTGAATCAGAAACAGATGCAGCAGTTTGCCGTGGTCCGGCATCAACGGCGTACCTGACTGCTGTTGCACCGTCGGCTGTTTCGGATCGACCGCCGTCCAATCGTCACGCGTGATCCGCAGCGTCAGTGCGCGTGAATCGCCCGACGTGACCGTCGTGGCAACCTCCAATGGCTTGTCGAGCTGGCGACGGTATTCGCGATCGACGGCGCTCCACCATGTCCATCCGCCCGTCAGCGCCATGATCACGATGCCTGCGGACAGCGCCATGGCTTTCCGTGCGCGGCGGACATCCTGCGGTTGCGCGACCGCACCATTGGCGAGTGCCGCTTCTCGCGACGTCGCACCCACGATCGAGATCAGACCCACGACCAGCAGCACGCCAAGCGCGGCGAGGACGGCACCAAGCCACGGCGGGAGGGTGCTGGCGGTCGTGGCCACGCTGCTCACGGGCACCACGAGGGTGCCGGCTCCCTGCGCCCCCGACACGTTCACGTGAAAGGCATACGACCCACTGGCCATGATCCATACGCGCGTCGAAAACGTGCCCGCGTCGCCGGGGACGGGCAGTGCTGGTTCAGCGGGCGGCGCACCCTTGAGCCCAAATCGCCACAGCGCAGGACGCACCGAGACACTGGTGGGGAGCGCCGACGGCGTCGTCGAACGCACGATCACCTCGACTAGCCCGGGGATGACCCCCGGTGGACGGACGATCACACGCAGGCCGTACGCACCTGCCATACCATCGTGTACAACGAGGGGGTTGCCGACGTGAGCGCTGGCGGCGATCCACACGATCGCCAGCAGCAGCGAACCTGCGACCCGACGTATCACCGTTCGCATCACTTATCGCACCACACGACGCAAGAACGCGCCGCGGGCGAGCCCCAGCCGCGCAGATAGCGTGGCCGCTACGACCGCAGCCGTGGCAATGCGGATGAGCGTCGACATCACACTCGTGCCATCGGTCCAGACTTGCCGGGGACCAACGAGATACTCAGCGGGTGTGCTGTAGTCACCATGACTGCCGCCAAAGAACGCGCTGCGCCCCAACTCGGTCGCCTGCAGTGAACCGAAGGGCCACTGCACGAGCACGAACGACAACACGAAGCACACACCGATCGCGAAGGCGGTCAGCCATGCCGAGCGATTTTCCATACGCTTGAGGAGCACGTCGATGGCGATGGCAGGTACCACGAGCAAGGGCGGGAACGGCAGCGGCACCATATGTGTCACTTCGTGCCCGATCGGTCCCAGAAGGGGACTGCCGGGAACCAGCGGCAGTACCCACACCTGCGCCGCCATGATGCCGGTGTAGACCAGTGCGATACGTGTCGCGGGCCACGACACGCGTGCGGCGGTCGCTGCGGCCACCAGAATGGCCGGGTAGATCGCACCGGTCACGATGTAGAAGATGCTCTGGTGCGAGCGCATCGGGAACGTGTACTCGGTGATCGCCACGGACGCCATCGTCACCAGCACGCCACTGCTGACGACGAAGATGTTCGCATATCGCGCCGAGGTGTTCGCACGATTCTGTGCGGCGGCGGCCATGACCTGTGCACCGATCAGGATGCCCGCAATGCCAACGAGCAGGACGACATGCGGTGGGCTCAGAATCTCGACGTCGAGGCCATAGGCGTTGTGCCACCAGTCATCGAAGGGTGCCGAGGTCAACATCGCGAAGGCGCCCCAGATGCACATCCATCCACCGACCGGCCCGCGAAAGAATCGCCAGAGTTGTACGCCGGGCATCGCGGAGGGATCGCGCGGGCCAAACGATTCCATCAACACGCGCACGCCGCACGACAGGCCAGCCAACGTGCCGCCGAAATAGACGGCCATGTGTGCCGGCGTCCAAAACGTGTCGCGTCCGATGGTGCGATG
>CAZMGX010000074.1:9227-16805 GCA_964565915.1 uncultured Gemmatimonas sp. | reverse complement strand
ATGAATCGCCGCGCCCGGTGCCGAAGAGCACGGCTCGCCCGCGCGAGCGCGATGTGGACGACATTGTCGCGCAGAGCAAAGCGGCGGTGGCGCGGGTGCGTCCCGTCGCAACACCGCGCGTGGCGCCGGCGGCCGTGGCCGAACCGCCCTCGACGGCACTCGATGCCGTGCTCGACAAGATCGCGCAGGAAGGTATGGCCAGTCTCACGACGGCCGAAAAGCTGCTGCTCGACGAGTGGAGCAAGAAACTGCGCGAGCTGAACCGCGACTGAGCCGTCGCGCAGGTCGCAGCGAAGATTGCGACGAAAGTCGCCGCTGACATCGCCAGTGGGTTCGCCGTTATCTTGCGCACATGCCGAAACCTGAATTGCTGGAGACGTTTCCGAATCCGTACGCGGATCGGAACTATGAGATCTTCATGGAGACGGCCGAGTTCACGTCATTGTGCCCGCTGGGCGGCATCGAGACGGACGCGGCCGAACTCAAGTTGCTGGAAGGCGGGGCGCCCGACTTCGCAACGATTCGTATGACGTACACGCCGGCCGAGCAGTGTCTCGAGCTCAAGAGTCTCAAGCTCTACCTGTGGAGCTTCCGCAACGACGGCATCTTTTACGAGCGTGCCGTGAACCGCATCCTCGACGATCTGGTGGCCGCGTGTACGCCGAAGTCGATGACCGTGGTGGGTGACTTCAACGTGCGTGGTGGCATCAAGAGTGTCATCACGGCGAGCTGGACCAGACCCGCGTAACGTGCGTCGGCCGTGAGTGCGCGGCCGTTGGTCTACACCGAGTTCGCGCCCGGCGACGCGGTGCGCGACATCGCGCTGACCTATTGGGGCTTTCAGGTGCGCGCGTTGCCGCATCCCGACTTCGTGCATCGCGTGTGGCCTGACGGCTGCATCACCCTCACGCTGGTCCACGCGCCGGGCATCGTCACGGGCGCGTACCTGCTGGGCGTGCGTCAAACACCGTACGACGTGTCGCTGCATGTCGGCACGCGCTACTGGGGCGTCCGTTTTCGCCCGGAGGCGGGTGCGGCGTGGCTTGGTGTGACGCCGGCAAGTCTCAAGGGGCAGAGTCTCCCCGCCGCGCACATCCTCGGCGACGGGGTCCTGGAGTTGGCCACGACGATCGGTGCGCTTGAGGACACCTCACGCGTTGGCGCCCTACTCGACGCGTGGATTGCCGCGCGGGCCTTCGATCGCGCGCGCATCGATCCGGTGGCGCGCGATGCCACGGCGGCCATCGTCGCGACCGACGGCCGTCGAACGATCGCCGATATCGCCCGCGACGTGGGGGTGAGCACGCGTGTGCTGCAGCGACGGTTCGCGAGCTCGGTGGGCATCACCCCGAAGGCGTTTGCGGTGTTGCGGCGCGGACGCAGCGCGCTCAAACGTGTGGTGACCGACGGGGTCGGTGCCGACGTCGGCGGCTGGTCCGGGGTGGCGTACGCCAGCGGGTTCGCCGACCAGGCACACTTTTCTCGCGAGGTCGCGCGGCTGACGCGATTTGCGCCAGAGGCATTGCGGGCACGACTGGACACCATCGAGCACGAACAGTTGGAATAGCGATTCCTTGCGCGGGCGTGCGAGACGAGCGCACGGTCTGTCTGTCGCATGACGCATTTCTTCAAGACACGCGCAGCGCACGGCCCCAGCTTTGGACTTCGTTCCGCTCCGGCGCACGTCGCCGGCGCGGCGTGTGCTCCCCAGCAGCCCGGAATTTTCCATGACACGACGTGTCCTGTGTGCCTTGACCATCCTGACGTTCTCGGCGGTGTCACTGACGGCGCAGGAGTCCCGACCCGCTGGCGATCCGCGGGCCGCGATGACCGCCGAGGCTCAACGCGCCATGGCGCCGTTCATGTGGCTGGCGGGTGAGTGGGAAGGGGCAGCCACCGTGCATATGGCGAATGGCGGCACGTTCGCCCTGGTGCAGCGCGAGACGGTGACGTCGGCTGCGTTCGGCACGGCGATGCTCATTCAGGGCCGCGGACGCGCCGCCGCGAACGGCGCTGACCGGCTGCTATGGGATGCCGCCGGTCTGTTCGGCTACGATGCCCCGTCCAAGAAGTTTTCGTTCACGTCCGCGAGTGGCAGCGGACAGACCCAGATGTTTGCGGTCTCGACGCAGGGGGAGGGGTTCACATGGGGGTTCACTGATGCCGCATCGGTCGAACATCGGTACGTGATCACGCGGACCAGTGACGGCAAGTGGAAAGAGGTGGGACAGACCTCATCGGATGGCGGAAAAACATGGGTCACCACGATCGAACTGCTGCTGTCGAAGGTGAAGTGACTCGGGCGTTAAACGTTCCGGGTCCGGTTGCCTAATACGGGGTGACAGCGCAGTCTTGGTCACCATTTCTCAGGAGCGTTCGTATGCATGGGTCTTCGTGGCGCAGTCGTGTGGTCGGCATCGCGACACTGGTCGCCTTGGGCGCCGGTTCGCTGTCCGCGCAAGCGCAGCCGGAGCACAAGACCGGCGGCAACGAGGGCAAGGTGCCGTTGGGCTGGAAGATTCGTGCGGATGGTGGCACGGACATGCACGGGGGCAAGGACACCCTGAGCTTCGTGCAGATGACGCCAGGGTATCACGTGACGACGGGCCCGGGTGCGATCATGTGGGCTCCGGATAGTGCAGCCACCGGTGCTTACGCGGTCGACGCGACCATCTTTCTGTTTCCGACGAAAGGGCGGGACCAGGAGGGGTACGGGATCTTCGTCGGTGGTCAGGACCTGGACACTGAGCGCCAGCGGTACACCTACTTTCTGCTGCGCAATGACGGGAAGTACCTGATCAAGCAGCGTCAGGGCGCCAAGACGACCGTCCTCAAGGATTGGACGGCGCTGCCGGCCATCAAGGTGCAAGCCGGTGCCGACGCGATGCGGAACGACCTGCGTATCGTGGCGGGCGCGACGTCGGTGTCTTTCCTGGTCAACGGGACCGAGGCGACCTCGCTGCCACGCGGGCAGGTGTCACCCGACGGAATCTTCGGTCTGCGACTGAACCATGCCGTCAACGCGCATGTGTCGAAGGTGTCGCGGGGGAAGTAGGGCGGGGATTGCCGGCCGAGGGGTTGGCGTGAGGGGCGGCCTGATTATCTTTCCAGACTGGTCTGACGGGACGCTGTCGGGCCGGAACGGCTAGGTAGCTCAGTTGGTAGAGCAGCGGACTGAAAATCCGCGTGTCGGCGGTTCGATTCCGTCCCTAGCCACTGCGAACACGGTTCAGAACGAAGCGAACGGCGCCCAGAGCATCTCTGGGCGCCGTTCTCCGTTCTCCGTTTTCCGTTGTGCCGTGACTGGCGGACTTATGCCGCCTGCTCCGCCGGTTCCACGTTCACCCTTCGCTCACCCGGGGTGAGTGGAGACAACAGGTAGTCCGACATGTTTGCGGGATTCAGCGGTGCGCTGAGCAGGAAACCCTGCGCAATGTCACAGCCCAGTTGGTCCAGCGCTGCGTACTGCACGTGGTACTCGATCCCTTCGGCCACCACTTCAATGCCCAACGAGTGCGCCAGCGCGATCATCGCGCGCACAAACGAAATCTCGCGATCGCCGTGATCCAGTCGCGTGATGAATGTCCGATCGATCTTCAATTCATCAACCGGGAAATATTGCAGATGGCTGAGTGATGAGTATCCGGTACCGAAATCGTCGATCGCCACACGAACGCCCTGGCTGCGCAAAGCCTGCAACCGCATGCGCGCCGTTTCCGGATTGCGCATCACTTCACTCTCGGTGATTTCGAGAATCAGACGAGACGGATCAAGGCCGGATTTGACGAGAGCGTCGCACACTTCCGAAATCAGATCGGGATCGTCGAGCTGGCGTGACGCCAGGTTCACGGAAACCGCCGGGCGTCCACCCTCTGGCGCCTCTCCCCACTGGCTGGCCTGACGACACGCTTCGTGCAGCACCCATCGCCCGATCTCGACGATCAATCCCGTCTCCTCTGCCACGTGCACGAACTCACCGGGGGAGATCGTCCCACGCCGCGGGTGATTCCAGCGAAGAAGCGCCTCGAATCCGCGCAGCGTTCCGGTGCGCATGCGAACCAGTGGTTGGAAGTGCAGCTCCAACTCGTTGTTCTGCAACGCGCGTCGCAGGTCCTGCTCGAGCTCCAGCCAGACGAGCGCGCGCGCGTGCATGCTCGGGTCGAATCGGCGCACGCGATGCTTGCCCAGACTCTTCGCCGCATACATCGCCGCGTCAGCGTTGCGGAGAAGAGTGTCATCGTCCTCACCGGGCTCCGCGACGGCAATGCCGATGCTCACGTTCACGGCCACTTCGCGTCCGGACAAGTCGACCGGAGCGGCGATGTTCGTCAGCAGGCGTTCGGCAAGGTGTTGAGGCTCGTCGTCTGACCGCATCATCTCGAGCACGATGGCAAACTCATCACCGCCAAGGCGCGCCACGGTTTCACCTGAGCGAACGGAGTTCTGAATGCGATCCCCAATGACGCGCAGCAGCTGATCGCCAGCTGCATGGCCCAGTGAATCATTCACCCGTTTGAAGCCATCGAGGTCGAGCAATAGCACCGCCACCTGCGCACCCACGCGCGACCGGCGCTCGAGTGCATGGCGCAACCGGTCGCGGAACAACACGCGATTGGCAAGTCCGGTGAGATCATCGCGAAACGCCTGCCGTTCCAGGGCTTGCTCCATCCGTTTCCGCGCGCTGACGTCCTGCAACATGGCCATGAGCCTCGACTCGTTGCCGCGTTCCACGCGTGCGAGTGTCAGTTGCCCCCATACCTCGCTGCCGTCCTTGTGCACGAAGGGCAGTTCCAGTGCAACGGATTCGCGCAGTGACGACATCACGTCCGCACACGCCGCCGGCAGCGTGGCACTTTCGCATTCGTTCAAAAGCGACGACAGCCGCCGGCCCAGGAGCTCATCCGGTTTGAAGCCCAGCATCTCTCCGCACGCAGCGTTGGCTTCCATGATCACGCCGTCGGTGCTCAGCACCTGAATGGCGATGCCGGCATGATCAAAGAACGCACTGAAACGCGCGGCATTGTCGCGTGCAGACTGCTCCGCGCGATACAGCGCCGTCACGTCGCGAACCATGACCAGAACTGCATTGGTGTCGTTCAGCAGCATGTCACGCCCCTGCACCTCCGCCTCCACGAGACCTCCGTCGCGCGCACGAAGGACGGTGCGCACGACATCGCCGGGTTCGATTGCTCCGGAACCCATGAGGCGCATCGCAAACTCGCAACGTTCATGGCACAGTTGGAGACGTTCAAGCGACTGGCCGACCACATCTGCATGCGACCATCCGAACGTTCGCTCCGCAGCGCCATTCCAGTCCAGCACGACAAGTCCCGCACGCCGAAGCACGAACGTGGGGTAGGTTCCGGACTCGAACAACGTGCGGTAGCGCACCTCGGATATGCGCACGCTTTCCAATCGTTCCTCCAATTCAAGCGAAAGCTGCTCCATGGTGCGCGTGGCAAATTGCCGATCGCGTTCCATGTCGTTCAACGCGCGACTGGCCGCATCGAGTACGCGTTCAACGTTCGGTGGAAGCGGCTCACCGCCAAGATACCGGCGAACGGGTCGTACAAGCGCCTGATGCACTAGACCTCGCCGATCGCGGTGATCGTCATGGTCTGATTGTGCAGCAGTGCCGCGCTGTTGCTGCGCGGCGGGGAAATCTCACCGTTACTGTAGTAGCCAGAGACGACAGCGCCGCCAACATGCTGCGCGACTTCCTCCAGTTCCTCCTCAACCCGACTTTTGAGAACCGCTCGCCGACCGATGCAGGAAATGCACAACACTACTGATGTCTCGCACTCTCCCATTCCTTCGAGCGCGGTGTGGATGGCCTGTGAGGCACCATCGAGCAACTGATCGTTGGTTGATCGCATGAGTCGCACTTTGCTGCCCTGTGGCACGTCGCCGGCAAACCGAAGTGAGCCATCCGCTTCATCGATGCCCAGTATGGTCCGCACCAATTGGTCGGCGCTGTCGCGCGATGCGAGGGCGAGCGGAAACAAAAGCGCGCTCCCAGGCAGTTCCTGCACCAGATCGCCCAAGTAGCGTTTGTAGACACCAAGTGCCGGCTCACCATCGAGTTCAAACACGCTCGCGCCGTTCGCACGCGACACGGTGCGTTCCGGTCCGAACGGAATCCATCCACCGGCACTGCCGGTACCAATCCGAAGCGAATCGCCCGACAGCCCCACGGCCACAACGCGATGTGGTTCCGGTGGTCCGTCGACTCCGACGCCCGTGAGCGCGAAGTTTGTGCCGTCGCTGGCAAGGCCACCCGAGACTGTCACCCCTGTGGGGAGCGCGCACGTGAGGCCGCGCGTGAACGCTGCTCCGTTCACGTGCAACCCATCCACGAACACCAGCACGTGTCGCAGCGTGGCAGTCGATGACAGCTCAGCGCCAAGCTTGCGGCCCAGTGCTTCGCACGGTTCGATGCCGGCACCGTCCATGGACACCACGGATACGCCAACGCGGTCGAACTGCATTCCGGTGACGACGACCGCTGAATCGACCACTTCGACGCCATCAATCTGTCCGCCGCTCGTACTGTAAATGAGATGTGCGTCCGGCCAGCGGCGCCGTGCTTCGTCAAACCAGGGCTGCGAGGGCGCATTCACCGGCCCGAATGCCAGCAGCAGCTGGGCACCGGTCACCGAGCCGTGATCGGGCATGATTGGCCATCCGGTTTCGGGGGTCCAACGCAGGGCGAATGATTTCACGGGGCAAACCGGTTAGGGGCGAGGTGGGCAGATGCGAGCAACCCACACCTCGCGCCTCGCCGCAGGTTCAACTAGTGCGTACAGTCTCGGCGGCCTTTGCGGCGCCTTGAGCGCGACGCTCGCATTGCAGGAAAACGCTGACGGCGTGGTAGTGGATTACCTGACAGGAAGGCGGTTCTTCCGCACGGTGGGCTCTGAATTGGCCGGTGCCCTGAGGTGTCGCTTCCGAGCCGCACGTCGGATGCAGTCAGAAGTGACCGGTCTCCATTGATGCACGGCATGCCTCACAAGTCATTGAAATGCAGTCGCTTACGCAATAGTGCTGTTCACAACGGCGAAGCGGGGGGAAAGATGTATACGCGTCTCGACTCACTGCACTTTCATCAAATGCTCATCGAGCGCTCATCTGCTCACTCTGGCGTCCTCCGCACGCGGCGGACACTGTAGCGGAACATTCGCCTCATGTCCCCGCGCCGGGGTAGCGCTTGCTTCGCTCGCATCGCCCACCATTGTCCACGCTCGCAGGATGTTTGTGATGGGTTTGCCAACGGCTCGCGGGAGCGTTCGTCCGCGGCGCGCGTGAAAGGCCGGCTTCCGCGCGCTGCGCGCCCCCGGCTTGGCATTCCGACGCTCGTCGCGGTTGCTGCCGCCGGCCTCGCGCTGGTGGTCGTCGTCGGCCTGCAGGCGCCCGCCGTCTCGGTGGGCCTGCGGTGGAAACCGTCGCCGCGCTCGCGAACGCTTCCGCCCTTCCTTATCGACCTCGACGGACCGGGGTTCGAGCTCGGAGGGTCCGGCATCGGCTGGCCCCCCTGGGTGATCTGGGCCCTCGCTGCACTCGCGGCCATGGCGGCCGAGG